>PCBE01000075.1 GCA_002731295.1 Acidiferrobacteraceae bacterium
AGTGACAGCATCGACCGTGTTGTTGCCGTGGTAAACCAGGACATTATTACTGAATCCGAGCTCCGCCAGGAGGTGGCGCAAACCCAGAGAGAACTGCGTGCGAAAGGCCAGGCAATACCGCTGCTAGCAGACCTGAAGGTAAACCTCCTTGAATCAATGATTGTGCACCTGATCCAGATTCAGCGGATCGAATTCCTTAACATTAAGGTCGCGGACGAGATGGTCATGGCTGTGGTTAATGACATTGCGCGAAATAACCAACTCTCTCTAACGCAGTTGCAGGTAGAAATCGAACGCAGCGGACTCGGTTTTGAGGAATATGTTGAGGACATCCGCGACCAGATTGCTATCCGCCGTCTGGTCAATCAGGAGGTGGCCCGAAAAATTACTGTGACGGATCAAGAAATCGACGAGTTTCTGATTCAGAATCGAGATACCCTACCCAAGCGGCCGACAGAACTCGATCTGGCCCACATTTTGATAGCCGTGCCGGCCGATGCAATCGAAGAAGACATCGCAATAAGAGAAAACAGGATTCGTCGAATCCAGGATGAGATTTCTGACGGTCTGNCCTTCAGCGATGCNGCAATGCTTTACTCTGACAGTCCAGATGGTCCTGAAGGTGGTCGGTTGGGATGGCGACTGAACGCTGATTTNCCGGCTNTNTTTGTTANGGCNGTGTCTGAACTTGAAGTTGGTATGGTGTCCAGCGTGATCCGAAGTCCACGTGGNTTTCANATTGTCCAGCTGTTGAATCGNCGAGGTGGNGAGGAAAACNTGGTCGAGCAGTCTCGGGTCCGACACATACTTCTGGTACCGAACGTGGTTTCGGGAGAANCCCAGATACNTCAGCNACTNGAGCGTATCCGCCAGAGGATACTNGCGGGTGCNCCATTTNCAGAGATGGCTAAGCTCCATTCCCAGGACCAACAGAGCCGTGCGANNGGGGGNGATCTCGGATGGTTGAGTCCAGGTGATAGNNANGGTGAATTTGAAAANGTCGNGAGNGAACTGGCAGTGGGTGAGATCAGTACAGTGGTTCAAACTGGNGCTGGTTTTCANCTCNTACAGTTGGATGCGCGACGGACCAGGAATATGAGTGNTCGAATCAAACGCAGTCACGCCCGGCAGCAGGTTCGCACGCGAAAGGTNAANGAGAAATATGAAGAATGGCTCGGCGAAATCCGNGATATAGCCTACATTGAGTATCGTGTCGCACAGGANGANCTGTAACCCACCGAACANNTCGTTCGAAATGCNCAGTGGATCACAGANAGTTCTGGTCTTCGATTAGCGGTTACCAGTAAATTCGGGGTAGGCTTCGAGGCCGCATTCACTGACATCCACGCCGCGGTACTCGTCATCTTCACTCACTCGTAGACCGGCCAAGATTCGAATCACGCCCCACGTCAAGAGGCTGGCCAGNAATACAAATGCGAATATCACCCCAATTCCAATCAGTTGGGCGCTCAAGTTGATGTCCGAGTTGGTCAGTGGTACGGCCAGCAGACCCCAGATGCCGACGGTGCCATGAACCGAGATTGCGCCCACTGGGTCATCAATCCTGAGACGGTCCAGGCCAAGAACGGAGAAGACCACGATGATGCCNCCAACGGCGCCAATCAGTGTCGCGAGCAGCGGAGANGGGGTGAGGGGTTCNGCAGTTATGGCGACCAGACCTGCGAGTGCGCCGTTGAGTACCATCGTCAGGTCGGCCCGGCCAAGGACAACACGTGCGGTGATCAGCGCAGCGATCACACCGCCGGCTGCAGCTGCATTGGTATTGACAAAAATTGCAGCCACTGCGTTAGCTTCACCNGCATTGGAGATGATCAGTTCAGAGCCACCGTTGAAGCCGAACCATCCCATCCANAGGATGAAGGTGCCGAGTGTGGCCAACGGCAGGTTGGCACCGGGCAGGGCATTTATCTTGCCGTCCTTGCTGTATTTGCCTTTACGGGCGCCAACCAGAATGACACCAGCAAGTGCGGCCGTTGCTCCTGTGAGGTGAACCACACCGGAACCGGCAAAGTCGCTGAAGCCGAGTACGTCTAGAAAGCCGCCACCCCACTTCCAGTAGCCCTGCAGGGGATAGATAAAACCCGTCAAGATTACGCAGAAAGCCAAGAATGGCCACAGTTTCATCCGTTCNGCGACCGCACCCGAGACGATAGACATGGCTGTGGCTACAAAAACCACCTGAAAGAAAAAATCAGCCCGACCTGAATAGTAGGCACCATCGTACCAGGCCTCGCCTTGGACGGACAACACTGACGCGACCTCNTGATCGCTACCAAGAAGGAACGAAAGGCCAGGCAATACTGAATTGAAGACCTCAGCCGGGTACATGATGTTATAGCCCACGAGCATGTACATGGTGCATGCAATCGCGTAAAGGGCAACGTTCTTGGTCAGAATTTCGGTTGTATTCTTCGCACGCACAAGCCCTGCTTCCAGCATGGCAAATCCAGCCGCCATCCACATGACAAATGCGCCCATGACAAGGAAGTAGAAAGTGTCCAGGGCATATCGAAGGTTCATAATATCTTCCATCTAAAGTTCTCCTGTAATGAGTTCTGTACTGAGTCGGTAAATTCCCTAAAGCGCCTCAGGGCCTGTTTCACCGGTGCGGATACGAATCGCCTGTTCAATCTCAGAAACAAAAATCTTTCCATCTCCGATCTTGCCGGTCTGTGCCGCTGTTGTTATCGACTCAATCACCCGATCGACTAGATCAGACGGGACAGCAACCTCGAGTTTTATCTTGGGCAGAAAGTCCACGGCATACTCTGCGCCGCGATAAAGTTCCGTGTGCCCCTTCTGTCTACCAAAGCCTTTAACTTCCGTAACGGTCATGCCCTTTATTCCGATTTCGGACAAAGCATCCCGGACGTCATCCAGGCGGAAGGGTTTTATAACCGCCATGATCAGTTTCATATCAATCTCCTGTGTTTAACGCCTTAAGTGTGTCACTGGCGCCGAATGCGCTTTGTTCACATCTATACCTCAAGCAATTTTCGTGCCAGACCCGCTAAGTCGACATTTCCGGGATGGATTGGCGAATTTGGCAGGGTGAGCCCAGATTTCTTAAGTTAGACCGGTCCGTCTGGAGGCAGTCCTGCACCGGATCGGTGCAGTGATAAGCGGAGAACCGATTTTGGTACAATGAGAACTGTGATAATTGCTCCTGCCTATTGTCTTGATGTGCGACTGGAGAAGCACCAGTGATGCCTTTACGGAAAATTGCCGACGCTATTGTTGATGTGCTGCCCAAGGATATTGCCAAAGATGTTCGCGGCAACACGCGGGTTATGGTGCAATCTGCTCTTGAAAAAATGGATCTGGTCAGTCGTGAAGAACTCGATGTCCAGGAAAAGGTCCTGCAGCGAACACGGGAGAAGCTCGAGGCTTTAGAAGTCCGGATTACTGAACTCGAGCAGAAACTGAGTACGCCCTCCGACTAGCCCGCACCGTACTTTTCACCCTGGCTATATACCAGCGACGGGAATCTGTGGGGTGTTTTAGGGGCTCGTTGACATCAACGCATCAGCTTATTGGTCAGTACGCGCCATCGTTCACGAAGGGTATCCGCATCGGTGTACCCGGTACTCAACACTTCCAAACGATTTCCATCAGTCGTGTCCTGCTGATGCCAGATTACTGTCGGGAACCCTGACACCCCGAGTGACCGGACTTGGTTCAACTCTTCTCTAAAAGTTTGTTGCACAACTGAACTGCCAAGATCTTCTTGAAACTGCACCGGGTCAAGTCCAATTTCTTTGGCAAGAGCGATTAATGTTTCGTAATCCGATGGATTTCTAGCATCCAGGAAGTAGGCTCGCTGAAGCGCTTCATAATATCGTTCGCGCGAGCCAGTCAATTGTAGACCGGCAGTGATTACCGCGCGGCATGCAGGATAGGTTGAGCGGCGAGGCTGACACACGGCCCAGAACTGATGATTAAATTTAGCTCCGGTTCGATCAGCGACTGATCGCCACGCGCTTTGAATATAGGTCTTGGTTTTCGTGTCCATCGGTTCATCCGAATCGGGTGCGAGTCCCCCCATCAAAAATTTGATAGTCACCGATGATGGTATCTCTCTGACGAATGACTGCCATGCAAACCGAAAACCCCAGCACCAGCTGCACATCGGATCGACAATGAGGTAGAGCAGTGGCTGCATTACGCTTGAGGTCTGAATTCAGCGGAAGGTTGATCTGGTGACGGTTTATCTCTCCCAGTGTGCCCGGAAGATGATTGATGGTGTGTTAATCCGGAATCTTGGTCGACTGCCATGCGACCATCTGCCAACTGCCGTTCAGTCTGCAGTAAACGTCGAGAAATCGCACTTGGAACTTAAGATCTCGGTCATTGGCCATGACATGCAACTTAGCGTGTCCTGTCACTACTGCTGTATCCCCGTAGTCTCGAATGTTTACGTCATCTCGCTCAAAGGATACATATCGAGTCCGACCTGAGGTTACATTACCGATAAACTCGGCTTTAGTTTCAACCCGAGCAGTCGAATGGGTATAGATCAAATCATCAGCCAGGACCGCGTCTAGCGTAGCCTCATCGCCCGCAATCATTGCAGCTATACGTTGATTTTCTAGTTCGATAATCTCATCCATTGTTGATTTCTCCGTTAAGCAGAAGTTGGTTTACCATTCGATCCCTTCAGGTCTGAGACAAGTGTGACATAAGTCGGTATACCACACGTACGATTCAGGGTGGCACACGACGGCTCGTGATGTACCGCTAGGTCGTGGATAGTGGTGAATGACGTGCATATCTGGCTAATTCGGCAACCGCATCAGCAACAAGTGNCCAGTGCGGGGCAAGCAGGCAGTGCCCCATGTCCTCAATGATCATCAGTTGGGCATTCGGAATCGCAGCCGCTGTGGCTTGGCCGGAGCTGACGGGTATGAGCGGGTCTGCAGCACCATGGATGATCAGTGAGGGTAGCGTGAGCCGTGACAGGCCGGATATCCGATCGCCACTGGCGCGCGCGGCTGCCATCTGAAACGACCATCCCGACGGATGGTAGCAGCGGTTAAAGCTGCGCTGGAGAATCTGTCTGATATAGGCTTCATCAAAATGGGGGCCGCTGGTCGCTCGGTAACCTTCAACCTGAAGGTCGACATAGGTTTCCGGGTTGTTAAGATCCAGGGTGAGAGATTTGCTCACNNCCTCNGCTGATAACTCGTCATTAGAGACGGTCATCCGTGGCCTCGGGGCAGACATGATGGAAACCAGGGAGCGTACGCGTTGTGGAAATTCGATAGCCAGGGTTTGGGCGATCATCCCACCCAGTGACACGCCCATCATGTGGGCAGTCTCGATTTCCAGGGCATCTAGGATGCCGATCGTATCTTCTGCCATATCCGACAGGGAATAGGGGGCATCGACCTCCTCGGATCGTAGAAGTTCTGATACGGGTTGGGCGGAGCCGGACGTTTTAGAGCTTAAACCAACGTCCCGGTTATCAAATCTCACAACCTGGAANTTCCGGTCAACAAACACCTGGCACAGTTCATCGGTCCAATAGACCAGTTGGCTGCCAAGACCGGATATCAGTACCAGGGTCTCATGTGCCGGCTTGCCGAGAACTTCATAATAGATGTTGGTGCCCGCGTTGTAGGCTGTTCCTGCTTTGATGTTCATGTGTCCATTGNCTTTTCAGACAACGCCAAAGCTTGNTGGCAGAAGCATTGTTGGTCAGATATTACGGTCAGCGTCTTTCCAGAAGTGCTCTCTCAGTTTGCGCTTGAAAATCTTGCCGCTGTCTTCACGCGGCAGGTTGTGCCGGAATTGGATAACACGGGGTANTTTGTATCCCGCGAGATGCTGTTTGAGGTAAGCACGCAGTGCCGATTCTTCACAGACCTGNCCGTCAGCAGGTTCAATAAGCGCAAGGACCTGTTCACCATACTCGTCGTCGGGAATACCCAAAACCGCACAATCATGAACACTGGGAAAGGCCAGTAGGACTGACTCGATTTCTGCGGGATAAATATTGACCCCGCCAGAGATGATCATGTCGCGGACACGATCACACAGGTAGAGGTAGCCGTCCTCATCGAGGTAGCCCAGATCGCCGTTGGTGATCAATCCATCTCGTTCAATCGAATTTCGCTTTTCAGGATCGCCGTGATAGGTAAATTCCGGATAGTCATGGCGTCGCATGAATATCTCGCCGACTTCATGAGTCGCCGCTTCACTACCNTCAGATTTAAGAATCCGCAACGTGGTGTTACCCACNGCCTGGCCAACACTTCCAGGATGACTCAGCCATTGTGCGCTGTTGCAGTGGGTGATAACGCCACTTTCAGTACTGCCGTAAAATTCGTGGATTACAGGACCCCACCAGTCGATCATGGCGTGCTTTATGGAGGGCGGACACACTGCGCCTGCGTGGATAACGTGTTCGAGGCTCGACATATCGTACTGAAGTCGCTGTGATTCAGGCAGTTTCAACAATCTGACAAACATAATTGGTGCCAGGAACATGCCAGTGATGCGGTGACGCTGAATCAGTTGGAGCAATTCGAGTGCATCGAATCGGGGTTGAAGCACCATNAGCGTTCCGGTATCCAGAGCAACCCGTGCAAAATGAATTGGCGCCGCGTGATAGAGAGGNCCNCAGATAACCACGCGCATACCGGGACGGTTGCCCAGAACCGGTGGTTCGGCNCTACGNAGTTGATTAGCCTGTTCAGTACTGGCCGCTTCCCGTCGCACACCTTTGGGTCGGCCCGTCGTTCCAGAGGTGTACATCATTGCTGTCGGTACAGAATCGAGCTGTAGATTTCTTGGCGGATAGTTCGAGAGCCAGTTTGACCAGGATTGCATGTCGTTTGGCACTTGGCAGAGAATCGGGTCGATTGCATAGGCTGCCTGGATGGCTGGTGGCGTCTCGATTACCAGTACCAGTAGTTCCTCGGGCAGTTGATCCTGTATCGCCTGGAGCAGATCTGCATGCACCACCAGTGCTTTGGCATTGCTGTCCCGCAGTACGTGGAGTACTTCGTCAGGTGTGAAGTGCCAGTTGATCGGTACGCTGTAGGCTCCGAGCCGTTGTGCGGCCGTGGTGACCTCAAAGAAAGGAGGATCNTTTCGCATCAATAGTGCAATCGAATCATTTCTGTTGACGCCGAACTGGGCCAGGCCGGTTGCTGCTCGCGCACCCCGGTCGACTATGTCGATCCAGGGGTAACTGGTATCGCCCAGTATGAGAGTGGTGTGTGTAGACAAAANNGGATNGGAACGGCTGGTCGCCTANCGGCCACCATCGCACAGGAGCAACTGACCAGTGATGTAGTTCGATTCAGGGATACATAACAGGTAAACCGCACCAGCGGCCTCCTCAGCAGTACCACCGCGACCGAGGGACATTCTAGAACCNGCAGCCTCGAGCACTGCCCGCTGCACACCGACCGGAATCTGGTGCCCCTCGATGTCAATGCTGGCGGCATCTGTATCCAGTGCCTGAGTAAGACGGGTATGCACNAGGCCGAAGGCAACAGCATTGACATTGACTTTGTAGCGCCCCCACTCCCGCGACATNGCCCGGGTCAGACCCACGATTGCNGCCTTGGCAGATGAATANTTGGCCTGGCCGGCATTACCGAAAACACCTGACGTGGATGAGATATTCACAATCTTTCTGAAAATCTCGCGATCCTCGGCTTTTTCACGTTTGGCTGCTTCTCGAATGGGTCCGGCTGCGGCACGCAGAATCCTGAACGGGGCCGTCAGGTGAACATCGAGGACGGCCTGGAACTGTTCGTCCGTCATTTTCTGAATAACGTTGTCCCACGTNTACCCCGCGTTGTTGACGATGATATCTGGTACGCCCCAGGTGTCCACGGCCGTCGCGACGAAGCGCTCAGCAAAACCGGATTCAACGACACTGCCGGTGCAACTCACGGCTTCAGCGCCAGTGGCGCGCAGCAGTTCAAGCGTTTCCTGGGCCGGCTCTTCATCCAGATCGTTCACCACGATCCGTGCACCTTCGCTCGCGAGTTTCAATGCGATGCAGCGGCCGATGCCACGACCGGATCCTGAAACCAGTGCGACTTTTCCATCTAATTTGTTCATGCTGTCTCCAGTTATTTCAGTTCGCCAATGTACATTTTCCATTGCGGATAACGGTTACATTCCGTTCAACAACCCGGCACTCGAACGAAACAATATGATTATCNCGCCAAATATCCGTGATGATCGTCTCACCGGGATAGACAGGAGCCGAAAAGCGGACGTCAAAACCCGTGATCAATGTGTGATCGTAATTACAGATGGATTTGAGTACCGCCAGGCACGCCGTACCGTAGGTACACAAACCGTGGAGTATCGGTACCGGGAAGCCGACGTTGTTGGCCAGTTCCGGATCAGCATGCAGTGGATTTCGGTCACCGTTCAACCGGTAAAGNAGGGCCTGGTCGTCTCGTGTTTTGATGGCACAGGTTGTGTCAGGTCTACGGTCAGGTATCACATGAGGTTGAGGTGACGATGCAGTTGAACCACCAAATCCGCCATCTCCACGAGCAAATATACTGCTGGTCGCGGTAAAGAGTGGCGAGCCGTCAGACTTCGAACGGGCCGTGGTTTCGGTATAGATCAGTGCACCTTTGGCCTTGCCTTTGTCAAAAGCTTCAATCACCCGGGCGTCTGCGATCAATTCCGATTCTGCTGGCAGTGGCTGATGAAGTCGCAGATGCTGTTCGGCATGCAAGACCTTTGTATAGTCAAAGCCGCAATTCATCAGCAGCGGGACTCGGGCAAGCACTGAAGCCATTGTCGGTATTGTTTTCAATGGATTTTTCTCAAACACAAAATCGAGTTCGGTGGTATTCATTGGATCGCGGCCCATACCGACAGACAGGGCGTAAAGCATGGCCTCACGGTCCCCGTATCGGACTACGTTACCAGTCGATTCCAGTGTCATCAGGTGGTTGTAATCAATAGCCATCTTTAGCTTCTCCTAATGTGCAGCAATAAATTCTTCAATTTTGTGTGGTCCATTAACAAAATATGGGTGATGCGTATAGCCGATGCGGTATACCGAGGGCGGCGACAATACTCGCTCGATTTAGATATATCATCTGACGGGTATTATCTGAAGCGAAATACGCGAAAATAAGGGGTGTTTCAGATTTCAACGCAGCTTAGTTGCTGAGCATACACCGACAGGCTATGCTCTTTGTGTTGGTAATATGGGTTTGTACCTTTTTTGCAGGATCATTCACGGAGGATAACAAAATGTTTAGAACAAAGTTTCGTCACATAATCGGCGCAACCATGGTTGTGGCTATGGCGTTTGGCAGTGTTGGTGTTGCCTATAGTGCCGACAAGGTAGTTTGGAATTTTAATGTCTGGGGCGGGCAACGTGCCTTCACAAAGGGCATCGAAATAATCAAGGAAAAGCTCGAGGCTGTTGGGAATGGCAGTTTCGAACTGAAAATCAACTATGGGGATGCGCTCGGCCCTAAGAAGCAGAATCCAGAAAATATCAAAGTCGCTGCATTCGAGGCAGGCCAGATTTGTGTTGGTTATTATCCTGGCAAATATCCGTTGCTTTCGGTTATGGAACTGCCTTTCCTGTTACCGCGGGATATAAACGCACGCGCGAAGGTAGAGATGGCCGTTCTTTCGCATCCGGATATCGTCGCGGAGTTATCAGATCGCTGGAATTCGAAATTTTTCGGCCCCGCTTTTTTGCCGGCATATGAGTTCATGGGTAATAAGAGGATTGAAACCACTGACGACATGAAGGGCGTGAAGATGCGGATTTCAGGTCTAAACGCCAAGGCATTACAGGTCTTTGGTGCAGTTCCTACTATGGTAACAGCCACTGAAGGCTATAACGCGCTTCAACGTGGGACGATCGATAGCTTTGGGTTCCCGTATTCGTATGCGTTTGGATCTTACAAACTCTACGAAGTTTCCAAATACGTGACCGAAGGATTAGCCATGAGTGGGTTTATGTGTCTGCAGACCGTCAACATTGACGCGTGGAACAAGACACCTCAGGCTGTGAGGGATGCGTTGCCTGCTGCTCAGGAAGCTGCAATTGCCGGGATGATAGAAGCCTATGCGACAGCTGATAAGAAATGGCGTCCAATCTTCAGGGAGAAATTAGAAGTTGTTGAGGTTGATCCCGCAACGCGGGCTAAACTGGCCGCGGGCGCGGGCAAGATCTGGGCTGAATGGACGAAGAAACATGACGGTGAAGGCCGTCCCGCCAGCAAAATTCTCAAGTTCGTCCAGGAGCAGGTTAGCAAAGCGTCTGGGGGCTGAACACAATCTCTATGAATAACGCTGGCTAGGTGGTTCCTCGTTGCAGGAACTCCTACTTATATTCTGCATTATCCTTGCGGTCGGGGCTGTCATCACAGCCCTGGCCGTGAAGGCTGCCGCTCTATTGTTTCTGATCGAGCGATATCTGACGTATGCCTCGGCGGCAATAATTATTGGCGTTATGTGTTTTGTCGGTGCAGAAGTTTTCATGCGATATGTTCTTAATTCCCCGATTCCAGGTCATCTGGAAGGTTCCGAATTGCTGGTATGTATCATAGTGTTCTTCGCCGTTTCTTATACGCAGTCTCTTAAGGGACATGTGGGAATGACCCTCATTATTGATTCGCTTCCCGATAAGACCAAGAATATATTAGAGATTATTACGCTGCTGCTTTCCGTTACCACATGTGCGGTTCTTAGTTTTTTCAGTTTCAAGTACGCCTATAACTGTTGGGTCATCGGTGATATCACGATGTCGCCCCCGTTTTTTCCTGTTTGGCCCTCCGCTTTGGCAATCC
>PCBE01000076.1 GCA_002731295.1 Acidiferrobacteraceae bacterium
GTGGGATGCGGTCGAACTCGATGCAGGGGAGGAGATTCCCGCTCTCGAATCGTATGACGCGCTGTGGGTCATGGGTGGTCCGATGGATGTCTGGGACGAAGACAAATATCCATGGCTGGTGCCTGAGAAGGCAGCCATCCGGCGTTGGGTCTGCGACCTGAAAAAACCCTACCTTGGATTTTGTCTTGGTCACCAGTTGCTGGCCGATGCACTGGGTGGCGTTTGTTCCCTGCAAGCTGTGCCGGAGATCGGGATTCTTGGGGTTGAGCTAACGGCCGATGGACGTGCAGATCCTCTGTTTGCAGGTATCGAGCCGCATATTCAGTGTCTGCAGTGGCATTCGGTCGAAGTTAATACGCCGCCGGAAGGGGCCCGCGTGCTGGCCAGTTCCGAAGCCTGTAGTTGCCAGGCGATGCGGGTTGGTGACAATGCCTGGGGTATTCAATTTCATGTAGAACTTCAGGAGTCGACTATCCCTGACTGGGGCCAGCTCCCGGCATATTCCGAGGCGCTGGACCAAACATCGGGCCCCGGCTCACTGGAGCGTATGCAGGCGCAAGCTGAACCGCTGTTTGCCAAGTTCCGAAATGTGTCACAGATTTTATTCAACAACTTTTTGGATCACGTACCTGGCTCAACAAATTAAGCTGGTTTGAGGCGTGATAGAACCACATTCCGCAATATCCAGGGATGGGTGATGGGTCTGACCAAAATCGGGCCCAAACAATCATGATACCGTCCCTGTGGCATACTCTGGACCA
Source organism: Acidiferrobacteraceae bacterium (assembly GCA_002731295.1). GTDB lineage: Bacteria > Pseudomonadota > Gammaproteobacteria > Arenicellales > UBA868 > REDSEA-S09-B13. The sequence continues at coordinate 762 of PCBE01000076.1, forward strand.
TGTTTGTCCACGCCTATGAAAGTGGGTAACGCGACCTCTAATAAAGGTCAGGGCCCCCGCTTCTTCCGAGCCCTGCGGGATATTCTGCCCGCTGACGGCTTGCTGGTCAGTGACGAAGAACGAAGGCCCTATGAATGTGATGGGCTGACCGGCTATCGTGAACTGCCCTTGGCTGTTGCGATGCCGGATCGGCTTGATCAGGTCGAACAAATTCTCTCCCTGTGTGATACCCAAGGGGTGCCTGTGATCGCGCGCGGCGCTGGTACCGGACTGTCGGGCGGTGCAACCCCCAGGCGCGACGCACTACTGCTGAGCATGGCCCGGTTCAGTCGCATTATCGACGTCGATCCGGTTGGCCGGACAGCGCGGGTTGAACCCGGTGTCCGCAATCTTGCAATCTCGGAAGCGGCTGCACCGTACGGGCTTTACTATGCGCCGGACCCTTCATCACAGATTGCCTGCACGATCGGCGGCAATGTTGCTGAAAATGCTGGAGGGGTGCATTGCCTTAAGTATGGTTTGACGGTTCACAATATCATCCGTCTCGATGTCGTGTTGATTGATGGTGAAAAGATAACAGTGGGTAGTGAGGCGTTGGATTCACCCGGATACGATCTGTTGGCGTTGATGACCGGTTCTGAAGGAATGCTCGGTGTGGTCACAGCGATTACCGTGCGTCTGCTGCCGATTCCGGTTTCCGCCAAAACGGTTTTGGCTGGATTTGACGATGTCGAAAAGGCGGCAAGTAGCGTTGCAAAACTGATCGCCGCGGGCGTTATACCGGCCGGGCTGGAGATGATGGACAACCCGGCTATTCGGGCAGCCGAAGATTTCTCTGAAGCGGGCTACCCACGCGATGCTGCTGCAATCTTGATTTGCGAGGTTGATGGCACTGAAGCCGAGGTAGCCAGACAGATTGAACTGACGAGGTCTGTTTTCGAGATTGAGGGCGCGACTAAAATTCAGGTTTCAGCTACAGAGGAGGAACGGCAGCGTTTCTGGTCGGGCCGCAAGAACGCATTTCCTGCGGTTGGTCGAATATCTCCTGACTATTATTGTATTGATGGCACTATTCCTCGCCAGCAACTGGGCCGTGTGCTTGCTGGAATAACCGAACTATCAAGTACCTATGGTTTGCGAGTCGCGAATGTGTTTCACGCAGGAGACGGTAACTTGCACCCACTGATTCTTTACGATGGGGCGCAACCGGGCGAATTTGAGCGGACAGAAGCGCTTGGTGGAGAGATCCTAGAGTTGTGTATAGAAGTCGGGGGGACAATAACTGGAGAACATGGTGTCGGTTTAGAGAAAATCGATCAGATGTGCGTACAGTTCGAACCCAGTGAGATCGAGCACTTTCATGGTGTGAAGGCGGCGTTTGATCCCCGTGGATTACTCAACCCAGGCAAGGCCGTGCCAACATTGGCACGCTGTCTTGAGTTCAATGCGATGCATGTTCATGACGGGCGTATCCCTTTCCCGGATATAGACCGTTTCTGAAAATGATTCAGATGAACGATAGAACAGCTGGGCTGGCCGAGTCCATCAGCGCGGCTGCGTCGGTCAAACGTTCGCTACAGATTGTCGGCGGATCGAGCAAGCTGTTCTACGGCCGGGAACCTGAGGGCGAGATTCTGGCGGTCGGCGACCACACAGGAATCACCGCTTATGATCCAACCGAACTTGTCGTCACTGTCCGAGCCGGGACGCGGCTTTCTGAACTAACCGAGGTACTGAGGCGTGAGCGGCAGATGCTGCCTTTTGAGCCCCCGCTATTTGGTTCGTTGGCAACCATTGGCGGGACTGTGGCTTGCGGATTGTCCGGCCCCAGTCGGCCATACCGCGGTGCTGTCCGGGATTTCGTGTTGGGTGTTGGATTGATCAATGGGCGGGGTGAACAGCTTCGATTTGGTGGTCAGGTCATGAAAAATGTCGCCGGCTATGATGTGTCGCGCTTGACTACGGGTGCTATGGGGACACTCGGTGTGATACTTGACGTGTCAATCGGAGTGCATCCGTTACCGGAAACCGAAAAGACTTTGTATTACGAACTCACTGAACAACAGGCATTAAAGAAAATGAATGAAGTGTCTGGCAGGCCGCTGCCGTTGACAGGTGCCTGTTATTACCAGGGTGTCCTCAGTCTTCGATTGTCAGGGTCGGTCGAGGGCGTCTCTGCGGCGGTAGATGTCCTCGGCGGTTCACAGGCATCAGATGGTGACAGTATTTGGTCAAAATTGCGTGACCATAGTCACCCATACTTTCTGTCGGATAAGCCGCTTTGGCGGTTATCCGTACCGAGTGTCGCCGGATCTTTGGATCTTGCGGGAGAAACATTTGTTGAATGGGGCGGTGCATTGCGGTGGCTCCAAAGCGAACTATCGCCGGATCTGATTCGAGCTTCTGTTGAGGCGCTCGGCGGTCATGCAACACTGTTTCGTGGTGGTGACCGCTCGGGCAGTGTCTTTCATCCAAATCCGCGGGCACTACACGAATTGAATGTACGATTGAAACGGACCTTCGATCCGGACGGTATTTTGAATCCCGGACGACTGTATCCAGATATTTAGTACCATGCAGACCAAGCTTGCTGCATTTGTCTCCGGCATTCCGGCTGGCCGTGAAGCGCAGGAAATTCTCGGGCGCTGTGTCCATTGTGGATTCTGTACAGCCACCTGTCCGACTTACCAACTACTCGGCAACGAACTGGATGGACCTAGGGGGCGGATTTACCTGATCAAGTCGATGCTGGAAGGGACGGCTTGTTCAAAATCCACTTTGCTGCATCTTGATCGGTGCCTGACTTGCCGATCATGTGAGACGACCTGCCCGTCAGGCGTGGAGTACGGCCGCCTGCTTGAAATAGGGCGCCAGGTGGCAGAAAAGACAGTACCAAGGTCAATTGGGCGTCGGCTGGGTCGTCGGTTGTTGGCCTGGTTTTTGACCAGCAGGCTCTTTNCCGTGTTGCTTGGATTGGGCCGATCAGTTCGCAGGTTGTGTCCTGAAAAGGTAGCTCGCTATATCCCCATTCGTTATGCGGCCGGTGAAATACCAACTACAAGCAGGTCAAGGCAGATGATTGTGCTAGAGGGTTGTGCGCAACCCACGCTCAGCCCGAATATAAATGCTGCNGCGGCCAGGGTTCTGGACCGGCTTGGGATCAGTTTGATTAGTGCATCAGAAGTTGGCTGTTGCGGCGCTCTGCCGCTCCACTTGTCAATCGAAGACAGAGCCCATCAGACCATGCGACGTAATATCGATGCCTGGTGGCCTTTGTTGGAATCCGGTGCCGAATGCATCGTGATGACCGCGAGCGGGTGCGGCGTGACGGTAAAAGAGTACGGCCAGGTACTGGCCGATGATTCCGAGTATGCCGAAAAAGCCAAGCGGGTTTCTTCCGTAACATGGGACCTGACGGAAATTTTGCTCAGAGAGCCCATGACTGCGTCTCTGGCGGGTCGCGGTGTGAGGGTTGCGGTTCAGACTCCCTGTACACTGCAGCACGGTCAGGGAATCAACGGTTCGATCGAAGAAATCTTGTCTCGCCTGGGTTTTGAACAGGCCACGGTCGAGAACGCTCATCTGTGTTGTGGCTCAGCCGGGAGCTATTCGATTCTTCAATCGGCGATTGCCAAGCGCCTGCGTAAAAACAAACTCTCTGCACTTCAGGCAGATGGGCCGAGTGTCATCGCGACGGCCAATGTTGGGTGTCTGGTACACCTGGCTGCACAATCGACGGTACCGGTGCGGCACTGGATCGAGCTGGTCGATTCAGCAATGCAGTTAAATGATTGAAATTAAACTAAAAAAGTAAGAATAGGAAGAATAACCTCAGGGGGTTGCATAATTTAGAGTATTAGTTAATAATAATACAACTAAGTAAGTAACTTAACGTTTAACGATCAGGCCAACCAGACGAACGAAAACCGGCAGGTAGGGCAAGGACCAACTCAAAAAGATCGCGAACGGAAAATCTCCTCCATCCTCCTTTGGTGGTTTCAGCACAGCGCTTGCAGCTGTGCTTTTTTTTCCTCTTGGCCCAGCCCTTTCGGCGCCAGGGAGTTGTTTCGCCGGGCGCCATCTTGTAACATCCGCGCCTCGATTTTATCTTTATTTATGATTAACGATGGGCACATTCACAGCAAGACCTGAAACCGTTGTTCAAGACTGGTATCTGGTCGATGCGACCGACAAAGTGCTCGGTAGATTGGCGACCGAGATCGCAACACGGCTACGTGGCAAACACAAGCCCGAATATACCCCTCACGTAGATACTGGCGACCATATCGTCATTGTGAACGCNGCAAAGATTCGGGTCACTGGTGATAAGATTAACCAGAAAAAGTACTATCGCCACAGCGGTTATCCCGGTGGAATTAAGGAAACGGTGTTGTCAGACGAGCTTGAAAACAACCCAGAGCGGGTGATCGAACGAGCCGTGAAAGGGATGCTTCCCAAGAACTCCCTGGGAAGGGCAATGTTTCGGAAGNTGCGTGTCTATGCCGGTCCCGACCATGCTCATCAGGCACAGCAGCCAAAGGCACTGGAAATTTAGAGCTTAATAAAGAGCAATAACAGAGACACAAAGATGGCAACAGGCGAACAATTTTACTACGGAACCGGCAGACGAAAATCATCTACCGCGCGAGTATTTCTAAGCCGGGGCAGTGGAGACATCGTAGTTAACCGACGGCCTCTGGATCAGTACTTCGGACGTGAAACCGCCCGGATGGTTATCCGCCAGCCGCTTGAAGTCGCCGACATGCTGGGTAAGGTGGATATCAAGGTCAATGTGTCCGGCGGCGGTAATACCGGTCAAGCGGGTGCGATCCGCCATGGTATTACACGGGCTTTGCTTCAGTATGATGAAATGCTTCGACCTGCACTGCGTAAAGCTGGGTTTGTAACCCGAGACTCACGTAAAGTCGAGCGTAAGAAAGTCGGATTGCACAAAGCTAGAAAACGCCCGCAGTACTCCAAACGNTGACCAAACGATAAGGCTTCGGCCAGGTCGACCGCTCAGTAAANCTNCTTTCNCGGAATNGTTTATTCCTTCAGTTGTTAGCGNTCCAGTTGCACTAGCCCCAGTTTCCGGGTCTCTGGCAGNNTATNGCNNGTCTAGCTGTGCAGANTNCGAGTTTANTTCCCCCGAGTCCAGGCCNAGCCTGGGCACNCCNAAAACGGGGTATGATCGCTAGATGATCTTTCGTATGCCCTCGNGAAACCGGTCCTACCACTGGGGGCCTTATCCACTTGAGACGCTTGCGCGGGATCCACGTATTGCTATGCAGGAGAACGAACAGGCGGTGGTACCAGCACCCGAGTTTCTAAACCCCCCGGGCAGTGTATTGGCTGAAGTGGTTCGAGAGTACCTGGATATTTTTGTACAAAATGCACTGACCAAGCCAGCAGCTGCAAAGGCACCTGTTCCAGAAAATCCGCAGAGACGAACCACTGATGTTAAGGGGTACAGCTATTTTATGAATGTCTCCCAGGTCGGTATCTGTCGCATGCCGACCAGCGCCTGGGCTGACGAAACTGAATCTCTGGCGCATGATTATGCCGTCGTTCTATTGCTTGAGCACGGGCGCCTTCCAGAGTTGGGTAACCCGGCGCGAGACTGGATCGAGCCGGCCATTGCTGACACGGCCGATTGTCGGGTCGGAAGTATTGCTGTCTGTTTGGCCGGGCATATCTGCCAGCTCGGCTGGTCAGCCTTTCCCCACGTGGTGGGTTCAGGCCGTGTTGATCCGGTGAAGCTATCAGTACTTGCCGGTTTGACCGTCCGGTCCGGGGATACATTAGTCAACCCATTTATCGAGCAGGGATTTTCATTGGCCGTCGTGACAACTGATTACACGTTGGAGCCCGATCTACCACTTGCTGGCAGTGCGGCCAATGCGAGAAACCTCAGGTACTGGTTGGGACGCAATGGCGCGGTGTCAGGCCGTGAACGTAAACGACGCAGACGACGGGCGACACATCTGGGTGATTATCCGATGGAGACAGTTAAGCGGGTCGACCGACCCACTACTTTGATTCTCGATGACGAAGTGCCGCGGGTTTCCAAGCGAGCCGCATTTTTTGATCGGGCACTTCGAGGCGACTTGGGTAAAAAAGCACAGCAGGAGAGACACCGTTTTGCATTCAAGCAGCCCCATACGGCTGGCATGATGCCATCGATGCGATCCATGGTTCCTCTTCAGGGTGGAGAGCCGACAGAACAAGGTACGTCGCCGGGTACTTATTCCGATCCCTCAGACAACGCGCGGGCACTTAAGTCGCTGTCGTATCTTTTGGGTGCAAACGTCTCCGGAATCTGCGAAATACCTGACTATGCATGGTACTCCCACGATGCCGATGGCACATCCATAGATAAATCACACCGATATGCAGTAGTTATGCTGATCGATCAGGAGTTCGACACGATGGAAGGTGCGTCGGGTGATGACTGGATATCAGGAACGCAGTCTATGCGCGCTTACTTGCGTGGAGCAGAGATCGCCGGCGTGATGGCTGAAATGCTTCGCAGACTGGGGTTTAGCGCACGTGCTCAAACCAATGTAGACAGCGAGGTATTGCATATACCGTTGATGTTGCTCGCCGGTTTAGGAGAGTTGTCTCGTATTGGCGAGTTAGTGTTGAATCCATTTGTGGGCCCGCGATTGAAGACCGTGGTTATGACCACAAACATGCCGCTCGAGG
>PCBE01000077.1 GCA_002731295.1 Acidiferrobacteraceae bacterium
TCGTTCCCGTCAGGCTTCAGCGATACACCCCGTCCCACTCACCGGGATCAATACCAGCGAGAGTGCCATCAGAATTCATAGTCGGTCGATTGATAGCAAATACGGTCTCCGGTCGAACCACTGAATACTCCATGTATCCCATGCGCGAAATGGGCTGCATCGCACCCGTATTGACCATACCATCATCAATAAACTGGTCGTCGATGTAGATACCGACAACATGCCCGATCACAACAAAATGACCCTTCTCAGTGCCAGGCACCACATCAGGCAATGGCACGGTTTTCCAGTGCCGACACTCAAACGCCGCCGGGCTTTCCTTGACCCGAGGGGGTTTTACAAAGTTTGAAACAGCCGGTGTCAGGCCCGACAAAGGAAATTCATCAGTATCAGCCGGCACAGATGCTGAAGAGATATTCATGCCTTGCCGTGTGTCCCATGTCGCCATCGAGCAGGTGAATTCGCCGGTCTGCTCGATGTTGCGTATGCTGTCCTTGATGTCAGCAGAAGAAAACATCACATAAGGAGGCCGGTCACTGACCGCATTGAAGAAGCTGTACGGCGCAAGATTACAAATTCCGTCCGCACTGACAGAGGAGATCCAACCGATTGGTCGGGGGGCAATCAGTGCCTTAAACGGGTCGTGCTTAAGGCCGTGTTTATTTTCAATTGAATCGTAATACATGTGTTTCATCCATGATGGCAGGATTGTGTTTGACAGTCAGATGTAGATAGCAAGCCCCGTCTGAGTATCTGGTGAGTCCTCTCTGAGTTTAACTTATGATCGGATAAATATAAGCAAATCGGGGTATTTCAATGTTCGAGCATTTTAAGATTTTACAGATACACCGTATCTGGTACCAAATCACTATCATCCACACACAGGCAAGGACGTGACGGAAAGCCTGATGCAGGCGTACCCCCCCCAAAGTCCGTGAAACATCTTTGGCCTACTGCAATTTAATTCCCTAGGAGACGCCGATGGGTCAATTACCTCACAGATTAAGTTTCTATCTTAAACAAGAAAGACTAACTGTAAGAAACCAACCCATATCAAACCTATTCTTCGATTACTGCCTCTGCCTCTATCTCAACTAAATAATCATCTATCAACTGCGAGATCTCGAACGTCGCATTCGCTGGGCAAACATCATGGAAGTAGCGACCGTGAACCAACGATACCGCTTCACAATCTTCTGCATTCTGAAGATAAACTCGTGTTCGAACGATGTCAGACAGTGACCCACCAAGAGACATTACACTTGCCTTGATCTTATCAAGTACGTAAACAGCTTGTCCCGCCGCATCCCCACGGCAAACGACAACATCCTGACCATGGGTTGCTGTCGTACCACTAACCAGAATACGATTCCCAATCTTTACAGCGCGAGAATGTCCACAAATTTTTTCCCATTTAGTACCACTGAACACTTGAATACGGTCGGCCTTTCCAGGCACAGCTATTGGTTCATAAACATTGGGAAATGAATCGAGATGATGACTAAGATCACCCGACGCGGTTAGAAAAGGAGGTTCCCGATATTCATCACCACAATCACCTTTCAAACGTCGGTTATTGGCCACTGATTCAGCTATAAGACTCCGATCATCTTCATCTAAACTAAAAGAAAATATCGCTACATTGTCTTGGCGGTGTTGATTCTCCGTAAGCCTCGCACCAACAATTACTGCACCGACAGCTGGATGATCCAGCACCCAGCGTGTAGCAACATTGGCGATTGACACACCATGACGTTGAGCGACAGATTTTAGCGTTCGCAGTATGTTTTGTAGATTGGCCCACCCTCCTGTCTCATCGATAAACCGCTTATATTTCATTTTGCTCCAATCACTAAGATCAGAGTTCGCCGGCTCTGGTTTATCTAACCATTTTTCCGTTAGAAACCCGCCGGCTAAAACACCATAAGCTAGAAGTTTGATGTTATTTTCCAAAACAACTTGTGTCATCTCTTCCAAACCACGTTGGTCTAGCATAGAGACCACTACCTGGTTAGATACAATTGGAAAACCGTGGCGAACGAGTACCCGCAGATGATTAGTGTCAAAATTTGTTAAACCAATTTTGTTAATTCGACCACTCTGTTGCGCCAACACCAGACCTTCCATAGCATCTAAATAACCTGGATGCTCAAATGTCCACCAATGAAACTGTAGGAGGTCTATCGATTCAACTCGAAGTCTATCTGCACGTTCATCAATAGCGTCTCGCACAACTTTGGGCTGCATTACACCGGGTTTCGGGCACCATTTTGTGTGAAACCGAGCGGGATTCAGACTATCGACATTCTGTTGCTGGCGCTGAAGTATTTCCTGTGCCCGACCAGAGATCAGTTCAGCACTTCCGTAGTGGTCTGCCATATCAAATGTATCGAATCCGTCTAGAGCATATTGAACAAGGCTCTCTGCGGCTATTTCGATGTCAAGCTCTGATCCATCTTTTTCAAGGTCCGCCACTTGCCATAGACCCGTAATAACTTGACTGATCTCGTAGTTTGGGGACAAACAGAACCGTTCCGGTTTCATAAGGTGGTACTCTGATATGAAAATCAATTGGGATAAGATAATTTATCTTCTACGATCGTGTTTTCTCGGTCTTTGATTGAAATCCGTAGTGGCTATCGCATGTAGTTTCTCAATCATGGCCGCCAGTCATTAAGTTCTTTACCATTTGATTGACTTCACTACCACTGTTTGCAAATTCATCCATAACAATGTCGACATGGTTGCGGTTTGGAACGACAGTTGCCAAACTCTTCAAACCACTATCAGACCAACTCTCATTCATTTCTAACTGCTGTAACAAAAATTCTTCAGTCTCATTGGCACCAACTGCGAACAGTAATTCGCCAGCCATAATTGGAATATTATGGATGGGGCTAAATATTCTTACATCTTCCTTTGAAAGGCACAAAATCTCATTTTTCGTGCTCTGACGAACAGGTTCTAGATCATACAATCCGCTGATCGCACACCCGGTGGAAATTACATTAGCAGGAAGATTCTTTCCTAAAGGCCATAACCTATCCATCAACAAGGTTACAAGATGTCCACCTGCTGAGTTACCTGAAATTGAAATGTTCGTCGGGTCAATTCCCAACTCTGATCGATGATCATAAACCCATTGAACTGCTTGCTTGCACGAGTCGACAATCATCGGGAAGTCAGCAGCTGGAAACATTGGATAATCGATGACAATTACGACGGTCCCATCTTCACAGAACCCATCTGCAACGAAGCTGAAAGTCTTGGCGTCTAGCGTGTGCCAAAATCCACCATGGATAAACACCTGAGCTAAGCCACTTCGCTCAGCAGTTTTATCAAAGAAAACATCTAGGGTCTGTTCGTGATGAGTGCCATAGGGCACATCGAGTAGTGCTTCGAACCTGCTCCGCGATCGAATACTTCTCTTAAGCCTTTCCTCAAACAATTCGTCTAAGCATGGTACGCCGTCGAGAACAAACTGCGCCTCAAGTTCATCTTGGCTATAGTTTCTATAAACCATATTTCACACTTAATGTTGTTGATTATCGAAGTAACATCCGATAATTCAAATTAGTCGAGATTACGGTAATTAACTCGAAAGGTGTTTTTTCTCGGGCAGTATTCCTGATGGCCTAAAGAGCAGCATAAGTACCAAAACCACTCCGACAATGATTATTCGTAAGGCTGCTGCTTGTGTTTGATAGTCAGGGGCCACGATAAAATTAATCAGACTATCACTTGCAGACCATAGCGCCCAGATGACTATTGCTCCAACGATAGCGCCTAAATTATTGCCTTTCCCACCAACAATCAACATCACATACACCTGAATTGTGAATATCGGGAGAAAATCTTGCGGACTAATAAAACGAACAAAGTTAGCGTACATCGCACCTGCTAAACCCATGATTCCACAACCAAGTACAAAGGCTTGCAACCGATACATGAAAACATTTTTGCCCAAAGCCTCGGCGGCCACTTCGTCCTCTCTGATTGATCGAAGCACCCTACCCCAGGGCGATTTCACGACACGTTCAAGAGCATAGTAGATCGCTACTATGGTCATAATACAGATAATGAGATAAAACAAATTGCTCATGACTGCAGAGTCTAAGAATCGAGAAAATGGCTTGGGAATTGCATACAGGCCGTTTGGCCCACGCGTAACTGACTCCCAATTCAGTGCTACCAACTGAATACATATTGCAATTCCAAATGTAGAAATCGCGAGAAAATCTTCTCGCAACCTTAAAGTCACCAAACCAACCAGTACTCCAGCTAGACCAGACACAGCAATCGCACATAGCCAGCCCAATATGATTGGCAATTGAAAGCCGCCGAAAATTGTATCAGCGTATTCAGGGCCGGTAAGGATCGCACTGGTATAAGCTCCAACCGCAAAGAAACCCGCGATTCCGACATTAAACATGCCCGTAAACCCATATTGGATGTTTAATCCCAAAGAGCTAATAATATAAAATGAACAAATGATGAAGAAAAAAATAACAAATGACAGAATATCAATCATCTCTTTCTTTCTCGCCTAGAATTCCCTGAGGTCTCAAGATCAAGACCACAATCATAATTAGAAATGCTATACCACCACGATAAGCAGAAAGATCTATTGCAACTGCAAAAGCTTCCGTTAGGCCTATCAAGAACCCACCGAGTACCGCTCCATAAACGTTTGTCACTCCACCCACAATCAGTGCCGCAAACATCGGGAGTATGAGTTCAAATCCCATTTCTGGATCGAGCTGCGTTACGTGGGCATGCAGCGTTCCCGCGATTGCAGACAACGATGCACCAATGATCCAAGACCATCGGACAACTGATTTCACGTTAATTCCATTGACCATCGCCAAGACTGGATTCTCGGCGACCGCGCGCATTTTCTTGCCCACGGTAGTAATAGACAAAAATGTGTGCAACGACACTACACAAATAGCGGTGATAATTAAAATCAAAACATCGTCTGGTACAACTTTGAAATTGTCGAGAACTGGGATTGCTTTTGGAATATAGAAACTTAGGAACATCTGATCTGCACCGGCAATCAGCGTGATGACATTTCGAACAATTAACGACAATCCAAATGCAGCAATAATAAATGTAATCCTTGATGCCGATCTCTGTCTGAGTATGCGGAAAAGCAACCAGTCAATCGCCAAGACAACTACACTCGTAACGAGAACAGACAATATTATTGATGCAATCAGTGGCCATCCAAATGAGACGGGGCCAATAGAGCCAATGCCTACTCCCATCAACACTATAAATGCCATCGAGATATATGCCCCGATCGCGAGAATCTCACCCTGTGCGAAATTAGCAAAACGTAATACGTTGTAGGTGATGCTGAGGCCTACCGCACCAAGAGCGATAATCGAGCCATTAACCAAACCGTCGACAACGTACTGAATCATGATTTCTCAGCCGTCGACCTAGCACCGAAATAGATCTCGGCAATTTTTGGATCTTCTAGAAGCTCCACCGCATTTGCTATTAGCCGAAGACGGCCGTTCGCTAAAATCATCCCTCGATCGGAGACAGACAGGGCTGCATACGCATTCTGTTCCACAATTATTACTGTTACACCACTGTCTCGGATTTGAACCACTTGCTGAAAGACTTGATCCCTAAGTTTTGGAGATAATCCGGCTGAAGGTTCATCAATGAGAAGCAGAATAGGATTTGCCATTAGTGCGCGACCCAAAGCCAGCATTTGTCTCTGACCACCCGACAGTTTTCCAGCGCTGGTATCTCTAAATTTCTTCAAGTCGGGAAATAAATCAAAGACCTTGCTTAGGCGATCCTGGTAAGCATCAAAGTTTGATATCGCACCCAAATCCAGATTGTGTGCAACAGTCAACTTTGAAAACACATTGTGTGTCTGAGGAACATAAGCAACTCTGCGGGCAATGATCTCATGCGTCTCTAAGTCCGAGATATTTTCTCCCCGGAACAACACTTCACCTGAGATAACTTCGACCAAACCACAGATTCCTTTTATAAGTGTTGACTTGCCGGCACCATTTGGACCTAACAATGTCAATATTTCACCTTGAACAACTTCCACAGAGACATCTATAACGATCGGCAACACTCGTTGATATCCTGCTACTAGGTTAGTCACCTTGAGAATCACATTATCTGAGCTGATATCAGAATTCGTCACAGTTATTGACCTCTCCGATTACCTGCATCAGCCATTCTTAAGCGATGTGCCACCGCCTAGAAACGCATCTATAAGACGAGGGTCGGAGCGAACTTCCTCCGGGCCCCCTCGCATTAAAATATCACCCTCTGCCATCACCAAGATTGATGAACACAAGCGCATTACCAGCTCCATATTGTGTTCAATGATTAGAAACGTCACACCTTGGCTGTGTATATCTCTTATTCGACCGATAATCTCCTCCAACAAAGTGGGATTCACACCTGCAGCAGGCTCATCCAACAAAATCATCTTTGGATCAGACATTAAAGCCCTACCAAGCTCTAGAAGCTTCAATTGTCCACCTGAGAGGTTCCCCGAATACTCATTCTGAAGGTCAGATAAATTCAAGAATTCGAGCAACCCGTTTGCCTTCTCTCTAATTTGTTGCTCTTCCCTTTCTACTGCATTATTCCGCAGCCAATTGTTCCAAATTTTCTCACCGATTTGGTTGCGGGGAACCATAGTCAAGTTTTCTAGAACTGTCATTCCAGAAAATGGTCTGGGTATTTGGAATGTCCGAACAATACCCAACTGGAATGTCTGATGTGGCCTCAGATTTGTAATCTCCCTACCGTCGAAGTAAATCTTCCCGCCGGAAGGTTTCAAATGACCAGCAATCATATTGAATGTTGTTGTTTTACCCGCACCGTTCGGACCAATCAAACCAGAGATAGTATTTGGCTCGACAGTAAAATTGAGATCATTGACAGCAGTCAGACCGTCAAATTCTTTTGCTAGGTTCTCTACCGTGAGCATGGTCTAGGCGACCGCAACAATTAATCCAAAACTAGACTTTCTGATGGGAATTAATGGAGTTGCTTATTCAATAACCAAGAGGCCAAGAAGCTAGCTTCTTGGCCTCAAGTCGTCATAGAAATTGAATTCAGACTAATTCGTCATCGCTCGTACCTTGGCTTTAACTTGAGAAACCTCTTCAAGCGAGATACCACCAATATCAACATAGTCACCATCCTTTATTTTCATCATGACAAATGGTCCGGCGACGTCACCGTAGGGGTCAAAATCGATCGGCCCCGTTGCACCAACATACCAAATATTCTTACCTGCTTTGATAGCTTTGATCGCAGCTTTTAAACCGTCGACGCCACCATAATGTTCCTCACCATCCGGACCAGTGATTTCTCGAACGATCTTAGCAAGTGTTGGACCACTCGTGTCCAGACCACGCATGTCTGCTGTGACCATCGCCAGGCCAATTAATACACCGGCGTCATATCCTGAATTCCTACCCGGTCCCTTCGGGGTCGCATCCCAGCGTACCTGGAAGTCGGATTCCATTTTTTTGAGTGAAGAGTTCGCTGGAGTACCAGGGCTGATAAACCATGCATTCTTCAGAAGCTCTTGACCAACAGTATCTACAAATGCACTGTCGTTCATACCTTGCGGCATGATGAAATTCTGCGGTCCATCAAATCGAATCCAATCCCTGAAATGTTTGACGCCGTCCTGAGTATTACTAAGCATATACAAGCTGTCGGGATTACCCTCCAGTGTTTTTGTGATTTCAGACCGGTAAGATGGTTGATCTGGATTAAATGCCACGGAATTGCCTATCTCTCCACCCAAGGCCTTAAATGCATCTATAAAGCCAGCCTGGTTATTTTTCCCCCAATCATTATTAAAATAGATAATCGCTGGCTTACGAAAACCCGCCTGATAAGCCATCATAGCTGCAGCAACCGCTTGTAGTGAATCTGACGACAAAGTGCGAAAAAACAGTCCTTTCGTCTCCCCTCTTTTAGCCATATTCGTAAACGTTGACGACGTCGATGCGGTNGCTACGACCAAAACATCTTTTTCAACCGTTACCGAACTGAGTAGCGGCGCAGTAATACCTGACGAAATTGGACCCACTAAAGCCGTCACACCTTCAAGNTCGATCAGCTTTCGAGCGGCGTCGACAGCGAGAGACGCCTGAGTATTTGAATCTCGAACGTCGTATACGAGATCACAACCGACTCCAAGTGCCGCTCTAGCTTCATTTACTTGCTCTACTCCTAGCTGAGCTGCTCTAGAAATAGGCACGCCGTGAGCGCCGTAAGCACCAGTCAACGAAAGTACAGCACCGACTTTATGTTTACACGCTGCGATAGATGTATTTAACAAACCCGAACCGGCCATACACAACAGAACTGCACCCAATACTCCGACGGTCTTCTTTTGTAGCATTTTCATCTCCATTACTCCTTATATTTATTAAAGGCAAACAATAAGTAACTAATATATCTTTCAAATCTGGACCTGATTGTATAACGAACTGACTCTGAGCCAAAACCGATTCCACGGTCATTCTGAGGTTGCAAGTTCTAATAATAATCCGTCGCGGTCGGCATAATGATCCAGAATTGAAAAATGATTTGCATTTTCAATCAACGCTGATTGACTGCCTTTACCTCGGCCAGCTTGCATCATCGCAAAGTCCTGCATTTGCCGAACTTTTTCTGAACCTTCATGTGTGCCGACAGCTAGAACCAGTTCGCCGGCGAAGGGTTCACTATAAGNAATCGGAGAAAAATCGTCGACATCATTTTCGGTTAGTCCTATNTCCAAATTACGATCAATATAGATCACTGGCTGNAGATCATAGATACCACTAATGCCCATAGTCCTACTAATCAGTGGNCACTGGTTTTGAGTGTGGTGATGCCACTGGGTAGTAGCCAGAATTGAAACGATTTGTGCCCCCGCAGAGTGTCCAGCTAAATGGATGGCACTGCCATCGAATCCCCAAGTGTTAAATCGACCAAAAAGATCAACAACCATTTTCCTACATGAGTCGACAAGCTCAGTCATGGTCACGTCGGGACAAAGAGGATAATTCGCACCNACAAATGTCCAGCCCTTTTCTACGAAAGCCGGGGCCATAAACTCAAAGTTTGACTTATCCTGNGAATACCAATATCCACCATGGAAAAATACGTGTACNGGAAACCCGGGTTTGCCAGGAAACACATCATAGGTCTCGAGACTGTGATCTCCATAACGAACATCCAACTTTGTCTTTAGTTCTTTACGGGCACGGTCACTATCACGCTTCCAATTAATCGGATAATCGTCGTAGCCTGGGATTCTATGTTTTTGGTTATACAGATCCTCCAGTTCGTCCTTGTTATATCCACGATAAATTTTTTCAGTCATCAAATTCTCCAGCTATCTATATCGGAACTTCAAACATTCAATAACACAATCGNGAATAAGCTTTTAAGGATACTACGTACGACACCCAAACAGTAACCACTAATTTTGTAGAGAGCCCGACACTTGTTACTATCAAACAATGAACCATTCTTTATAAAGGCCATTTCTATAACGGTAAAGATAATCAGCCGAATACAATGATTCCTAAAGTCCAACTTGCTCCAGATTACGCCGTTAGTCAATTGATTGTTGGAGGCTGGCAGCTTCAGAACCGAGGTGATGACGCAATTGAAGATCTTCTGCAACTCAGTCGATTGGGGATTACCGCTTATGAAACGTCGGATACCTATTCCGACGGACAAAGTCTCCTAGGTAGGTTTCTATCCAAAGCCCGGCAGTCACTCCCTAGCGAGAATTTTTCAGGTATTCAAATTCATACAAGATACACCGCACCGGTAACAGGTTCGGCGCCGAGCAAAGCCACTATAGTCGCTTCTGTCGATCGCTCACTTAGAGAATTGAACCTCCCTCGATTAGATCTGTTACAACTCCAATGGTGGAACCTTAACGTACCAGGCTTCGAGGAAACTCTGTCACTGATTGGTGACCTTCGAAAAGCCGGAAAAATACACCACATCGGCACGACAAACTTTGGCATTCAACTTCTAGGCCGCGCAATAGCTACCAATGTCCCTGTAATAACAAATCAGGTCCAGTACTCGATNCTTGATCAACGAGCAGATAATCAACTTTCAAGCTATGCAGAACGATATGGTATCAATTTGCTGACCTACGGTGCATTGGCTGGTGGGTTTCTTGCACGGAAGTGGATCAGNACCCATGACCCAGTCGATCACCGGATGAACTCTACCCAATTTAGTCATGAATATCGTTCCATCATCGATATAGCTGGAGGCTGGAATGCTTTCCAAAACCTACTGCATGTACTTAGTGCCATCGCCTCTAAACACGGTTGTTCACCTTCTGCAATCGCTCTGCGATGGGTACTACAAAAAGGACCCGGAAGCGGCATCCTAATTGGCGTTTCCTCACCGAAACGACTGATGGACCTTCTACCTGCGTTTAAGATCAATCTTTCGCCAACCGATATGAACGCCATTCAAAAAACAGTACTACGCTCAAACGAAGATGTGGGAATACTCGAGCGTGATGTTAATTCATCGCTATTTGCCGCTGTACATTCCAATTAGTTTGGATCGCGGCCTCAGTTCTATCAGATAGAACTAAGTTAGATCATTCTGGTTGTAGCGCATTATTTGGCCGTGGCGTCCAGACTTATCTCGCTCGAGGTCATAACAATCACCCGCTGGTCCCGTCCTTTTCTTCAGCACCGAATCTATGAGCAAATTGTCTTCATCCGTAAGTACAAATTCAAAAACTCGCAGATTCTCTGTGATGTGGCGCGGAGATGTTGCACCGACTATCGCAGCGGCCACTCCAGGCCTGTCCAGAATCCAACGCAACGCGACAAGTGGAACAGTAACCTCATATCTATCTGCTATGGTTCTTAGACAGCGTAGCAGCTGCTGAAACATGTGCCAGCCTCCAAAATCTTCAATAATTAATTTGTATTTTGTCAGGGATCTATTCGAGAATAGCCCCATGGGCTCAGGCTTCCCGATCCAATCGGAAGATAAAAACCCACCAGCAAGAGTCCCGTAACACAGCTGACTGATGTTGTTTTTTNAGCTGAAAGGAATGAACAAATTCTCAGGTCGAACGTCAATCGGAGAGTATTGGGGTTGGTTCGTTGTTATTGGAACATTTGCCTCCAGCAGCGCCCGCAGATGTAAAGTATTAAAGTTCGTAATTCCAATTCTTGCGATCTTCCCGGCTTCTTTTAACTCATTGAGTACAAGCGCAGCTTCAACAAAACCGGGAGTTCCATCGGGATCCCACCAATAATATTGAACCAGATCGAGCTGCTCTACCCGCAATCGCTTGAGAGAGCGATCAATAATACTTTCGATGTATTGGCGATTGACTGTAGCCAATCGATCATAATCAGGCACTATCTTAGTATGTATCTGTACGATTTTCGCAAGCTCTGGGTAGGCGATCCGGAAATTGCCTATGAGATCTTCAACTCCGGTGTAGTGATCTGCACAATCAAATGTTGTAATTCCATGCTCAACAAATGTTGCCATATCTTTTATCGCTTGGGCTGGATCAACATCACCATGCCCACCAGCAAGGTGCCAACCTCCCTTAATCAGTCGAGAGATTGAATATCCTTCCTCCAACTCAATGCGCTCAGTGTTCATTTTTCACTGTCTCCAGGAAGCGGATTGGCTGTTGTTTGAGAATGAGAAAACGTTCGCCGACCCAGCCTATTGATCCTAAATCTTGATCCACAATTCGGATCAGGGCACGCAACAAGATTATCTGTTGACATCCAATCGTTGAGACTAGTTTCTCTCTGCTTGGCTGGGAGAAGAGGTAAGAGGGCAGCTAAGGTATAAATCGACCAGGTTTGTGATTCGGGAAACTCTAGGTGCTCACCTCTTAAATAGAAACAGTCGCCGGCTTTAGCTCCACACCAACAGGGCTTGTCTCCCTCAAGCCACTCTACCTGTAAATCATAAAGTGAAAATGTATCTTCAGTCACGGATATCTCCTATNGACTGGATCAGGAATTTGAATCTGACTTAATACTCCACCCTAGTACGCAAACCCTTGGACGATGTTGCAGCATTGTGCCTACCATTCTAGCTGAAGCGATATTTCGATTGTTCTCGCTTACGGAGCTACAACAGTACAATAATTGTCTGTGGGATAATTAGTAGTACCTGTAGTCCCTGCCGTCAGGCGTTGTATCCTTTTAGGGTTTCCCCTAATAAAGATTCAAATGGCAATCGGGCGCGCCAGCCGAGTTCTCGTTCGGCTTGTGCGGTACTGAACATCGATGCATTGGGGTCAACACGATAACGATCTGGGTCCTGCACGGCACTGACCGGAATGCCCATCGCCTGTGCCCGCTCCAGCGTGGGCAGGGGACTCATGGACCACGGTGCGACAGCAAAGTACAACCGCCAGGATGCCGACAGGTCGGCCCTTACTGCGGCAACAAAACCGTCGGCAGCGTCATCCGGCGCGATAAACGAACGAGTTGCCGTCAACGGTTCGTTCAATGCATTGCTGTGCTGAGGCAGATCACGAGACCACTCGATACCGTCCTGTCTTGCCAGCGTCTGGGCGGTAGCAATCACCAGATCCGGAAAAACGACGAAAGCTGGCCTCAGGCACACCACCTCGACATGACCTCGACGGGCAAAACATTGCCCTACAGTCTCAGCCACCTGTTTGCTCAAACCGTAAGCCTGCCGTGGACGGCAAGGATGATTTTCATCAATCGGCAGATAGTCCGGTAGGATATCGTCACCGATTCCCAGTGCAGCAACGCTGGAACACAGCACCACACGCTGAACANNGGNCTTTTCNGCCGCTTCCAGCACATTCCATGTCCCTTGAACNTTGATCTCAAAAAACGCNTGNTCCGTCGCTGANACNGCTGCGTCAAGCGCNGCNAGNTGAATNACCANATCTCGGTCGACCATNGCAGATTGCAGNCTCTCGCGATCAAGNATATCCGCCTGGANCTGATCAACNTCGCTCCCGNAGCCCACCTTGTCGAANTTGCGNACATCAAAACCCTGGGCCACAAGCGCCGTGTGCACATAACGGCCCAGNCGCCCACTNCCTCCNGTGAGGAGAACGCGNTTCATTCNTGATCGAGCAGCGCTCTGGCGACCCTTGACCGNAATGCTGCCGTACCCTGCTCCCANACCGGCGACATGTCTGNGGCACGNGATGCTGTTGGTGAATGGGCGGCAGCCTGNAGGTCCTCAAGCACTTCNATATCCTGATTCATGATNTCGCACCAGGCCTCGGCNGTGCGNNGNCGCTCATCNGCCAGTTTCGGATCGGTTGCNTCTTCATCAATAAAATAAAANTTTAGNTNCTCGGTACAGCGAGCCGGGCCNTCAGGTTCTATCGCAACCANCATCATNTGNCGCGGCTGNAGNTCGATCAGNGTATTCGGGTANAACGCAAGNATATCCTGGGAGACCTGTTGGGCATCGGATAACCGATCAAATTGACGCAAGTGCTGACCCGATGATTTTGGCTTGTCTNCTGCGCCGGTGGTGTAGCAGATGCCGAATACCGTGTCATCGATATTGACGTCTGTAAAACGCCGAGCGGCAACAACATCGCCGAGCTGCGGGTGGACCATGGGCAGATGATATGTATCCAGGTAATTCTCGATAACAAACTTCCAGTTGGCATCGGCTGTCAGAGTGCGTTGCTGGCCTAAACTGAAACGGGATAAATCATAGCTTTGCCAGCGCGAAGTCAGCGGGGCTACAAATTGTTCGAACTTAGGAGCTTTCCCGTCAATGTTTACGAATACCTGGTCCAACCAGACCGCAACGCGTACAGGTTCCAGTCCATAGTGTTGTGGGTCAAAATCAGCCGGTGCGCTGCGGTCGCCGGTCTTCCAGTGTGGGGTGCCGCGCAACCCCCCGTCCATTCCATAAGCCCAGCCGTGATACGCGCAGTGCAATAGCTTTTCGCCCTGGCATGGCACCCGCAGCACTCGCGCACCACGATGACGACAGACATTATGAAAACCCCGAATACATCCATTTTCATCTCGTAGCAGAATCAGCGGCAGACCGGCCACAGTCACGGGAATCGCATCGCCTGGACTGGCCATCCGACTGGCACTGCCGGTATTAACCCAGCTACGGGCGAACAGGACATCGTTTTCCCGCTCATAAAGCGCAGGATCATGGTACGCCGCGTACAACTGTTCCTTCTGTGATCTCACCTGCAACTCCAACGCTGCAGCTCAGGACGGTAGTCGATTTCCACGAGATTAACGTTCACGCGCCCGGGCACGTGCCGCATCACCAAAGGCTTCAAACAATCGCCGTGACAGTGTATGACTGCTCGGCTCCCATTCGGCATGCCACTGTACACCCACGGTGAAAGTAGCATCGTCTTTTAGACGTATCCCCTCAATCAAGCCATCTTCCGATACGGCTTCTACCGCGAACATATCAGCCAGGCGATCGATCCCCTGTCCATGCAATGAATTGACTCGAATATCCGATTCACCGGCGATTCGGGCCAGACTGCCACTCAACGTCACCCGGTGACGCGGCTTGAATATTTCCTCAATCGTAATGTCCTCGTTCCGCGGCATTCGGTGGTCGTCTTTCCCCTCGACCAGATGAACCCGGTAGTGCAGAGATCCCCCCATTGCAACGTTCATCTCCTGAATCCCCCGACACATACCGAAAATCGGGACGCCTTTGTCGATGCAGTTTCTAACCAACAGTAATACCGTGTCGTCCCGACCTGGATCTATCGGCTCATCGTCGGGAAAAGGATCTCCTGAAAAATGGTGTGGCTCGACATTGGCACGACCACCCGGCAAAACCAGGCCATCGAGACGGTCGGCAAGGCGATCGCAGTCATAGTAATCCTTGACTCCGGGTAACAGTAAAGGCTCACAGTTTGCAAATCGTGAGACTGACCGCACAACCGTCTGGCCAGTACCGTGAGCGGCATAGCGGCCATTGGCCACTTCCATCAGGCTGGCAGCAATACAAACTAAAGGTTCAATATTGTGTGTCATGCATTAAAGACATCAGTTCAAGCGGTTCACTGTAGTCCGAAACAATGTGCCTAAACATAACATGTAGGCCCTGACACCGCCTCTCCAGCATCGTAGGGGTTCGGATTCAAACCCCGGTGGACAGCCCATCAAAACTCAGCCTCGCAGATCGCGAACAAGTGCCACTTGCGTGCTAGTCGAAACCTGCATAGCGTACCCGTACGCTGGATGATCAATCCCGATGAGTAGTTTTTCACTGGCTCGAAGGGCGCTGATCATCTGCTCAGTGAGTTCGAACCGCACAAAATGTACCGCTGAGGTTTTGTCAGCGGTCTCCCGATCGAGATCCTCGTTCGCGATTGGTGTAACACGACTCAGATCCCCGACCGCAAGCCACAGGGCTGTTTCGATCCCGATCAACCGCTGCAATTCTGCACGACGTTCCTCGATGTCGGGAAATTCGATCATCATAGTTGCCTTAAGGTTACTACCGTCAGGAATCAAAGGGTTATAGGCATCGAGTTCTTCCTGGATTTTCTCTGCCTCAAAGATACGTTCCAGCCGCAGCATCTCCTGGATCTGGTATTGCATAGTCAGAGCGTCTTCAAAATAAAGAGTTACGTTGGGACCGATGGCCACTCGTCGCTTATTCTTGTGCGCCATTACCCGCGTGCGAAAATCCTCACGGCCATTCGCGTATTGTTCCAGAGTCATCAGACTCGCACGTGTCAGTTTGTCCACGATCCGGACCTGGCTATATACCGTAAGCCCTGCGTAACAGCGCTATGGGGTGGACAGCCTGACTCCCGTCATCGACACCGTTCGCGAGGTGCTGACCTGCAATCGGGCAATCACTGCCGTAGTAGTCCGGTTGCAGTTGGTGAATTCGATTCATCACAGGTCTGCCAATTTTCATAGCTTTATCGAAGGTCTCTGTCTTAACACCATAGGTTCCATCATGTCCGGAACAGCGCTCCACAACTGTCACTACAGTGCCAGGTATCAGACTCAATACATCACGGGTTTTGGGGCCGATGTTCTGGACTCGCTGGTGACAGGAGGCCTGATACAGCACATCGCCCAGGCTTTCAGAAAATGCTGTATTCAGCTGTCCAGCTGCATGACGGAGCATCAGGTACTCGAAAGGATCGTAAAAGGCCTTCGCAACCCGGCTGACGTCTGGATCATCCGGGAACATCAGTGGCAACTCCTGCTTGAACATCAGCACACAGGACGGCACCACCGCAACAAGGTCCCAGCCATCGTCTACCAACCGCGCCAGCGTTGGGATGTTCCTGTCTTTGGCGCGCTGCACAGATGCTAGGTCACCCAGTTCAAGCTTGGGCATTCCACAACACCACTCCTTCTCAGCAATTGTCACAGTGACCGAATTGTGCTCGAGAACTGCGACCAGGTCATCGCCCAGGTCCGGTTCGTTATAGTTGCCGTAGCAGGTGGCGAACAGCGCGACCTTACCGCTGGTCGGCCCGGCTGCCGCCACCTGAGATTCGTCGGTCAGGCTTCTCTTCCCCAACCGTTTTCTCAACGAATCCGATTCGTAGGGTGGAACGCGGGCATCCGCGTGTATTCCGCCAACGGTTTGCATCATTTTTCGAATCGCTCGAGACCGGTTGGCCGTGTTCACAATGACCGAAATACCCGGCAAACCGGCTGCTTTCCCGACGCTATCCGTACTGGTGAGAACGCGATCCCGCAGCCTGGTACCTTTTTTCCGAAAACGGGTGGCCTTTGCCCGCAGCATAAGATGTGGAAAATCGATACCCCACTCGTGCGGCGGCACATAGGGGCATTTGGTCATATAACACAGGTCGCACAGATAGCACTGGTCAACCACTTTCCAATAGTCAGCCTGATCTACACCATCAATCTCCAGGGTTGAGGATTCATCGACCAGGTCAAATAACGTTGGGAAGCTATCACATAAAGAAACACAGCGACGGCAGCCGTGGCAGTGATTGAAAACCCGTTCGAGTTCCGTAAAAAGATCGTTCTGGTTGTAAAAAGCCGGG
Organism: Acidiferrobacteraceae bacterium; assembly: GCA_002731295.1. GTDB lineage: Bacteria > Pseudomonadota > Gammaproteobacteria > Arenicellales > UBA868 > REDSEA-S09-B13. The sequence continues at coordinate 17,057 of PCBE01000077.1, forward strand.
TTCCGCCAGTCTATGGGATGTCTGGTCGGTGTCTCAAGACTGCCTTCTCGAGGGGCTGTCACCGGTTCATTAGAAACGGAGCGGCTGTACTACGGGAGACAGCATGCCAAACCGTCTCCCGCTGACTGCTCAGTCGCCCAGTGAGTCCAGCGCCTTCTGAAACCGGTTGGCGTGAGAGCGTTCAGCTTTGGCCAGGGTTTCAAACCAGTCCGCAATTTCATCAAAGCCCTCATCGCGTGCCGTCTTGGACATACCGGGATACATATCGGTGTACTCATGCGTCTCACCGGCCACGGCTGCCCTGAGATTGTCCGAAGTGCTGCCTATAGGCAGCCCCGTCGCCGGGTCGCCGGTCTGTTCAAGATATTCCAAGTGTCCGTGTGCGTGACCGGTCTCGCCTTCGGCGGTTGAACGAAAAACGGCCGAAACATCGTTGTACCCTTCCACATCCGCTTTCGCGGCGAAATACAGATAGCGCCGATTTGCCTGCGATTCACCGGCAAAGGCATCCTTCAGATTCTGTTCCGTCTGCGTGTCTTTGAGTGACATGGTGTCCTCCATTTCGATTTCATAGGATTTCAAGTAGAGAATTCCGCCCGCGCGGCCCTCTACAGGAACTACTGTAGGTCAAATGTTCTGATATGTATAATCGTTTATTCATATCAAACTAATTGGTAATTCCTATTACTAAGGCATGAATTTACGGGATCTACGCTACCTGATTGCGCTTGGCGACACCCTCCATTTCGGCCAGGCGGCAGAACGCTGTTTTGTCAGTCAGCCGACACTGTCTGGACAAATCCAAAAGCTCGAGCAGGAACTGGGTGTGGCACTGTTTGAACGCACCAACCGCTCGGTTCGGGTCACACCCATCGGACTGCAGATCACCGGCCACGCGCGTCAAATTCTTGAGCAAGTCGACGCTATTAATGCGCTGGCCACAGGGCATAAAGGTCCTTTGACCGGTCCACTTCGCATTGGCGCAATTCATACTTTAAGCCCCTATCTGCTGCCTCTGCTCATGATCGAGCTGCGCGACCGGCACCCGGAACTTCTCCTAGAAATCACAGAATCCACGACTGATCTGCTGCTTCAGGCGTTGCGCGAACACCGGCTGGATGCCGCCTTGCTCGCAACACCCCCGGACCGCCACGACCTCGAGGCGATCAACCTGTTCGAGGAGCCATTCTGGCTGGCACACCCACGCGATCACGCTCTCTACACCCAAGACGACATCCGACTGGAGGATCTTGCAGAGCTTGACGTGCTGTTGCTGTCACAAGAACACTGCCTGTCAGAACAGGTCATGGCAGCCTGCCGACTCAGCGAACGTCCGGAAACCGGGCCCATGGCAGGACTTAAAGCATCGAGCCTTGAAACCCTGGTACAGCTCGTTGGCATGGGAATCGGCGTAACCCTGGTCCCGGCGCTGTCAGTACACGCCGGTCGCCTGGCAGTCAGTGGAGTCATACTGCGTGAACTGCAGATCCCCCAGGCCTTTCGTCAGGTACGGCTGGTCTACCGGACCAGCTTTCCACGGCAAGCCGGTCTTAGACTGCTATCGGACAATATACGACGTGTCCTGCCGAACACTGTCAGACCCAGCCATTAGCCGGTAAGACCACCCAACCAGAACATGGCCGCCGGCTGGGGTACCCTTCTGATCGCTTGCTCAGGGTATGACGTAAACGTAAACTCAATTCCGTATACGTAAAAGACAATACATTCCAAGGAAGAACCCATGACAACAAGTGATGTCCACCCACAACCGTGGCTGCACCATTACCCCGAAGGGATTGACTGGTCCACACCGCTGACCCGTCGGGCTCTCAATGAGTACATCGATGATGCAGAAATCCGGTTCGCTGACCGGCCAGCAATTGACTTTCTCGGTCGGAAAACCACCTACGCGCAGCTGGCAGCACATATTAGACAGGCTGCCAAGGGCTTTCAGGACATGGGCGTCACAAAAGGGAGCCGGGTCGGCCTGTGCCTGCCCAATACCCCGTACTCGGTCATTTGCTATTTTGGCGCACTGCGTGCTGGTGCCACCGTAGTCAACTACAACCCGCTGTATGTTGAACGTGAGCTCGCATTCCAGATCTCCGACAGTGAAACAGAGATTATGGTCACGATGGACCTTAAGGTGCTTTATCCCAAAGTCGCTGCAATGCTCAACCAGACCGAAAGCCTGCAACAGATCGTCGTCTGCCGGATGTCTCCCATCCTGCCGCCACTGAAGGGGCTTTTGTTCGGTATCGTCAAACGCAAAGAAATCGCGGCAGTCACTGACGATGAAACGACCATGCGGTTTGAAGATCTGATCAACAACGACGGACAACCCGAAGAGGTCGAAATCGATATCGAACAGGACATCGCTGTACTGCAATACACCGGCGGCACCACCGGGCGCTCCAAGGGAGCGATGCTGACACAGGCCAATCTGTCTGCCAACATCTCACAGATGCTCTCATGGTTCCCGGGGCTTAGGCCCGGAGAAGAAAAAATAGTCGGTGTGCTGCCGCTTTTTCACGTGTTTGCAATGACCGCCGTCATGAACTTCGCAGTGGCATCGGGCACCGAGATGATTCTGTTACCGCGCTACGAACTGGATCAGACCCTGAAGACCCTGAGCGCTAAAAAGGCGACACTGTTCCCAGCTGTACCGACCATATACACGGCCATCAACCAGGCCCCGGACCTGGCCAAGTATGACCTGTCATCGATCCGCTACTGCATGTCCGGTGGTGCGCCTCTACCGCTGGAAGTCAAGCGCCAGTTTGAACAGATCACTGGCTGTAGACTCGTAGAAGGTTATGGTTTGAGCGAATCTTCGCCCGTTGCCACCTGTAACGCAATGACAGGCACCAATAAGGAGAACTCGATCGGCCTGCCGGTGCCAGGAACCGATATCACCATACACGACCTCGAAGCCCCACATGATCTCATGCCCGTCGGAGAACGCGGTGAAGTCTGGATTAAAGGCCCCCAGATCATGAAGGGCTATCTCAATCAAGCACAAGAGACCACGGACACCCTTCGCGATGGCTGGCTACGAACCGGCGACGTCGGCTACATGGATGACCAAGGTCACTTCTTTCTGGTCGACCGACTCAAGGACCTGATACTTTGCAGTGGCTATAACGTATACCCGCGCATGGTTGAGGAAGCAATCTACCTGCACTCTGCGGTTTCGGAGGTCACTGTTATTGGCATCAAGGACGAATACCGCGGCGAGAGTCCCAAAGCCTTCATTAAGCTCAAGCCCAACGAGTCACTCAACGAAACAGACCTGAAACAGTTTCTGGAGGACAAGCTCTCCAAGATCGAGATGCCCTCACATATCGAGTTCAGAGACGAACTACCTAAAACGATCATCGGGAAATTATCCAAGAAGGAGCTTGTGGCTGAAGAACAGGCCCAGCAAGCGTAGGCCAGCAGGTGATGGAAAACGTGCTCACTGAACGTGATACCGATAGCATCTATAGTGTTACGGAATTGGCAAATCTACTTGGCATCACACCACGGGCCATCCGTTTTTACGAATCCAAGGGACTGGTGTCCCCTCGCCGAGCCGGCACGACAAGGGTTTATAACTATCGCGATCGTGGCCGCCTGCAGATAATCTTGCGTGGCAANCGACTGGGTTTCAGTCTGGCAGAGATCAGGGAGTACTTGCATCTGTATGATGCCGATCCCAGCCAAAGCGAACAACTCTCGATGTTGCTAGAAAAAGTCAACCAGCGACTAAAAGCGCTCGCGCGTCAGAAATCTGATCTTGCTGCGCTGGTCANCGAGCTCAACGACATNCGGCTACAGNCGCTCGATGCTCTGGACCGGACTCACCGTCAAACCCGAACCGGTACAAACTGATCCCNTNAGGTACAGCACAGGAAAACCGATTCATCAACTATGACCTGCACTGCGTTATCCAGCGACTATCAACAGGAGACGATCCAATGAAAAACGTTGTCATTGCCGGCTATGCCCGCTCACCGTTCCACTTTGCCCACAAGGGCCTGCTGGCTAAGGTCCGACCNGACGATCTGGCNGCACAGGTTGTTCGCGGCTTAATAGACCGAACCGGTGTCAATGTCGANGACATCGAAGATCTNATTCTNGGNTGNGCATTTCCCGAAGGNGANCAGGGATTNAACATGGCCCGCCTGGTAGTGCTGATGGCAGGCCTGCCTATCAGCGTCGCCGGNACCACAATCAACCGGTTCTGTGGTTCTTCCATGCAGTCCATTCACAATGCNGCCGGTGCGATTCAGATGAACGCTGGTGAGGTCTTCATCTGTGCGGGCGTCGAGTCCATGAGTCGCGTCACCATGGGTGGATTTAATCCGATGCCCAATCCGGCACTGCTGGAATCCAACCCGGCGGCTTATATTTCGATGGGTGAAACAGCCGAAAACGTCGGCAAAGAATACAACATCGGTCGCGAGGAACAGGAGCAGTTTGCTGTTCTGAGTCAGCAGAAAGCTGCAGACGCCCAATCACTGGGCAAACTGGAACAGGAGATCGTACCGATCCAGATGAATGGGCTAACCGTCGATACTGATGGCTGCCTGCGACCGGGCACCTCAGCCGAAGATCTGGCGGGCCTGAAGCTGGCNTTCGACGAGAATGGCAGCGTGACNGCTGGGACTTCCTCACCNCTGACTGATGGTGCAGCGGCAACGCTGGTGTGCTCAGAGGCCTACGCCCAGAAAAACGGACTGGAGCCCATCGCCCGAATCAAAAGCATCGCAGTCTCGGGTTGTAAACCTGAAACGATGGGGCTCGGTCCAATATTTGCCTCACGCAAAGCGCTGGNCCGCGCCGAATTGAGCGCAGACGCCATCGATGTCGTGGAGATCAACGAAGCCTTCGCCACTCAGTCGATCGCGTCTGTCCGTGATCTGGGCCTCAATATCGACAAAGTCAACATCGACGGCGGTGCTATTGCCATCGGTCACCCACTTGGTGCAACCGGTGCGCGGATCACGGGCAAAGCCGCGCAGATTCTCAAGCGCGAAGATGGCCGCTACGCACTGTCAACTCAGTGCATCGGTGGTGGCCAGGGGATCGCGACTGTGATGGAAACTGTCGGCGTATGACGAATATAGACAAGGTCGCTGTGATCGGAGCCGGCGTCATGGGCGCCGGTATCGCAGCCCATGTCGCTAACGCCGGNATAGCGGTNATTCTGCTCGACGTGGTCCCCGATGGTGCGTCCAACCGCAGTGTGTTGGCCGAAACAGCTGTGAACAATATGCTTANGGCCGACCCGGCACCGCTGATGCACAAGCGAAATANCCGNCGTATTCAGACAGGCAATCTCGATGATGATCTGAGCTTGCTGGCGGAATGCGACCTGGTGATCGAAGCAGTTATAGAGGACCTGGAAATCAAGCAGGATCTCTACAGACGGGTAGACTCCGCTCGCAAGCACGGCTCGATCGTCACATCGAACACGTCCACGATCCCACTGGCGAGACTGGTGAACGGATTACCTGAAGGTTTTGCCCGTGACTTTGCGATCACCCATTTTTTTAACCCNCCGCGGTATCTGCGGCTACTGGAAGTGGTGGCNGGCGCGCACACCCGGGCGGATGCGATCACATCGCTTCAGGTCTTTGGCGACCGGGCACTGGGCAAGAGTGTTGTTCAGTGTAAGGACACACCTGGATTCATCGCCAATCGCATCGGTATCCTCTGGACCACAAGTGCGATCCGATTCGCGATTGAGGATCAGTTATCAGTTGAAGAAGCAGACGCCATTGTCGGCCGGCCCATGGGGATACCTAAAACAGGTGTGTTCGGCCTGATGGATCTGGTGGGGATTGATCTGCAGCCGCATGTATCGGCCTCGATGCTGTCTTCTCTGCCCGAACAGGATATGTTCAGAGATCTGCACCAGGAGTCCGAACTGATAGCGCGTATGATCCGTGAGGGTTATACCGGCCGCAAAGGTAAAGGGGGTTTTTACCGCCTTAACCGTGCCAACGGAAAAAGAATCAAAGAGTCTCTGGACCTCGACACAGGTGAATATCGGACAGCACGCAAAGCAGACCTTGACAGTATAGGCACCGGTCGCAAGGGCCTACGCGCTCTGGTAGAACATCCGGACAAAGGTGGCCGGTACGCCTGGCGTGTACTCGCCCACACATTGAGCTACGCCGCTTCACTGGTACCCGAGATAGCTGATGATGTGTATGCGGTCGATGAGGCCATGCGAAATGGCTATGCCTGGAAATGGGGGCCATTCGAAATGATCGACCAGCTCGGCCCGGCCTGGTTCGCCGCACAGCTGCGCGAATCCAGTATGGCCGTACCACAACTGCTGGACCAGGTCGGAGACGGTACGTTCTATCGGACAGAACAGGGTGTGCTGCAGTATTTTGGAACCGATGACACCTATCACAACATCGCCAGACCAGATGGCGTGCTCCTGCTGCAGGATATCAAACGCGCAACCTCGCGTATCGCCGGCAACGGTTCTGCTAGTCTGTGGGATATCGGGGATGGGGTTGTCTGCCTCGAGTTTCATACCAAAATGAACAGCATCGACCCAGGCATCATGGCCATGGTCGAAAAAGCATTGAAGGTAGTCCCCGGGGAGAATTACAAGGCGCTGATTATCCACAGCGAGGCAGCCAACTTTTCGGTCGGTGCCAATATCGGCCTCGCCCTGTTTGCAGCCAATATTGCGGGCTGGCCCGAGATCACGAAATCGATTAAGGCCGGCCAGGATGCCTACCAAGCACTCAAGTACGCTCCCTTCCCCGTGGTCGGAGCACCATCCGGTATGGCACTCGCTGGCGGTCTGGAAATTCTGCTCCATTGTGATGCTGTACAAGCGCACGCGGAGACCTACATGGGCCTGGTCGAGGTTGGCGTCGGTCTGGTCCCGGCCTGGGGCGGCTGCAAGGAAATGCTGGCTCGCTGGCATCACAACCCCAAAGGTCCTCAGGGACCGATGCCAGCCGTGACCCGCGTATTCGAAACCGTCGGTACGGCCGCTGTCGCACGATCTGCCGACGAGGCTCGAGATCTTCTATATTTGCGCGACGGGGACGGCATCACCATGAACCGGGACCGGTTGCTGGCTGAAGCCAAAGCAAAGGCTCTGCAGCTCGCCGACAACTATATACCGCCGCAACCCGCCGAATACGCGCTGCCCGGGCCCACCGCCGCAACAGCGATGACCCTGGTGCTCAATGACTTCCATCGAGCCGGCAAAGCGACCGATCACGATGTCGTCGTCGGCAAGGCACTGGCCTGGGTGCTCTCCGGCGGCAAAACCGATATGACCGAAACGATCACCGAAGATCATCTGCTGTCGCTTGAACGGCGCACCATTGTCGAACTGCTCAAAACATCGTCTACCCTGGACCGCATTGAGCACATGCTGGAAACAGGCAAACCACTTCGCAACTGAATCAACGCCAAAGCAAAGCTTCTCGGGAAACCAAAACATGGCCAGCTATACCGCACCCTTGCGCGACATGCGCTTTATTTACAACGAACTCTTTGACTCCAGCGAAATCACTGCGTTGCCGGGTTGTGAAGATGCAACACCTGATCTGGTTGATGCTGTTCTAGAAGAAGCGGCCAAACTGTGCCAAAACGAACTGTTCCCACTGAATAGAACCGGTGATGAGGAAGGTTGTCAATGGGATAACGGTGAAGTTACGACCCCTGCTGGTTTCAAGGAAGCCTATGCGAAATACATCGAGGGTGGCTGGAACGGATTGGCTTGTTCTCCCGACCACGGCGGTCAGGGTATGCCCGGTACACTCAATGTACTGGTTGAAGAAATGATGTGTTCTTCCAATATGGCATTCGGTATGTACGCCGGACTCACCCGAGGCGCCTACCGTGCCCTGAATACCTTTGGCTGTAACAAATTGAAAGCGCTTTATCTGCCCCGTCTGGCAAGCGGCGAGTGGTCCGGTACCATGTGCCTGACCGAACCGCAGTGCGGCACGGATCTTGGCCTGATTCGTACACAGGCAGAACATGACGACGATGGCAACTATGCCCTGAGAGGCACTAAGATCTTCATTAGTGCCGGTGAACACGATCTCTCATCCAATATCATTCACCTGGTGTTGGCCAGACTTCCCGATGCACCGGCAGGGATTAAAGGTATCAGTCTATTTTTGGTACCGAAGTTTCTTCCCGATGAAAATGGAGAGCCTGGTCAACGCAATACAGTCACTTGCGCATCAATCGAAAATAAGATGGGTATCAAGGCTTCCGCAACTTGTGTGATGAACTTTGATGATGCCAAAGGCTGGCTCGTTGGCGAACCCCATAAGGGCATGCGAGCAATGTTTACGATGATGAACGATGCTCGACTCGGCGTTGGCATGCAAGGCCTGGGGCTTGCTGAAATTGCGCGTCAGTCAGCCGTCGAATATGCCCGTGAGCGGTTGCAGGGCCGGTCGATCAGCGGTACCCAGCATGAAGACAAACCCGCAGATCCGATTATCGTACACCCGGATGTGCGGCGCATGCTGCTGACTATGCGTGCGTTTACAGAAGGCGCACGAGCCATGGCGGCGTGGATCGCCCGACACATCGACTTGCGCGACCGGGCAACCGATGCTGACGCCCGCCAGGCTTCTGATGACCTGGTTCAACTGCTGACACCCATCGTCAAAGTCTACTTCTCCGACGGTGGCTTCGAGATCGCCAACCTATGCATCCAGGTCTACGGTGGTCACGGTTATATTCGCGATACTGGCGTCGAACAGTACGCCCGAGATGCCCGCATTGCCCAAATCTATGAAGGGGCCAACGGTATCCAGGCACTGGATCTTGTCGGACGGAAATTGCCCGCCCATATGGGCCGCTACCTGCGCCGGTTTTTTCACCCCGTACAGGCCTGGATAGATGACAACACCACCCAGCCAGAACTGCACCCGTTTGTACTGCCGCTTGCCAAGGCCTTCGGTCGATTGCAGATCGCAACTGGACAGATCGCACAGAGCGGTCTGAAAAACCCGGACGAAGCCGGTGCAGCCTCGACCGACTACCTCAAACTGTTTGGTCTGGTTGCTTTTGCCTACCTCTGGGCCCGCATGGCAAAAATCGGCCTCGATCACCAGACTGATGATGAAGCAGATTTCTACGCGGCCAAAGTAGCCACCGCAAAGTATTTCATGGACAAGATCCTGCCGCAGACCGGTGCACTGTTTTCATCCATCATGGCTGGTTCCGGCAGCATCATAGACTTTCCGGAAGCATCGTTCTAACTACAGTACCAAACGAATTATCCGCAGCCCGTCGGTAAACAGCATCGGAAAAGCACGGCGAGCTATTGGCAACAACAACACAACGCAATCCACCCTCATCTCGCGATCTAACACAGGGTAGTCTCAGCCGCCACGTTCTTCGTTTGACCGGGCCAATGATCATCGGCCTGCTTGCCATTTTCGCGGTCGATCTTGCTGATGCATTCTGGGTTGCACGCCTGGGCACGCTGGAACTGGCGGCACTGGGATTTTGTTTTCCAGCGGTGCACGTTATTTTCAGTATCAGCCTGGGTCTGTCGACGGCCGGTGCTGCCGTGATGGCCCAACGGATCGGCGCGGGTAACACCGACGGTGCCCGGAATTTCGCCCGCGACAGCCTGATCGTTTCTATTCTACTGATGGCAGCTGTCGCGACCATCGGCCTGCTGACCATGGACCTGATTTTCAGTGCCATCGGTGCGACAGGCTCCACGCTAGCGCAGGTCAAGAGCTTCATGAGCGTTTTTTATCCCAGTGCGCTGGTGCTGGTCATACCGATGGTCGCAAACGGCATGCTCCGCGGTGCCGGCGACACCCGCTGGCCGGCCATTATCATGGTGATCGTAGCGGTACTCAATGCTGGCCTTGACCCGTTGCTGATCTTCGGTGCTGGACCCGTACCGGCACTGGGGCTTAAGGGCGCTGCATGGGCCACATTACTTGCCCGAGTCGTCTCGGTGTTCATTGCGCTAGGGATTCTGCACTACCGCGAACGCCTGATATCCTGGTCCAGACCCACCTGGCAAGGCCTGGTTGAATCGCTCCGGCATATCGGCCAGATTGGGCTACCCAGTGCGACCACCAATGCGATCACACCACTGGCCACGGGGCTGGTCACGGCAGTGGTGGCAGGGTTCGGTGATGCGGCGGTTGCCGGTCTGACGACCGCCATGCGGATCGAAGTGTGCGCACTGCTGGGGGTTTTCGCGCTTGCAGTCGGCAGCTTTCCGGTCATGGCTCAAAACTACGGCGCCGGAAATAGCGAGCGTCTCCTGACCGCCCGGAAATTCACGCTCTCGACTGGTGTTGTTATCTCGCTGGTTGTGGCCATACCGGTATACCTGTCGGCAGCACCACTGGCCGGCATTTTCATCAGCGGTGGCCTTGTGCAGGAAACAGCAACAACCTTTCTCAAGATCGTACCATGGTCCTGGGCCGGGTTTGCCCTTGTCTTCTTGATTTCAAGTATCCACATGGCAACGGGCAGACCTTTTCTAGGTGCAAGCCTGACACTGGTACGCCTGATTGCCCTGCTGATCCCGTTGACCTGGCTATTGTCCCGCTACTTCGGACTGCCCGGCGTTTTTATGGCCTTTGTACTCGCCAACCTGCTAAGTGCGGTGGTAGGACTGAGCTCTTTTTACTTGTTCAAACCGCGAAACCACACTCGGTGAACCGCTATCGAGAACCCGTTCACCCTATACTTGCCTCCTCCGGCTTAACCCTGTTTATGAAAACCATGTCAGCAGACATTTCACGATACCTCCAGCCCGGCCCCACGGTGCAGAGTGAGGATGATGCCGTGATCGCGTTCTCACGCCGGGCAATTGGATCGGAAACTGATCCGATCGAGCAGATCCGGTGTTTGTTCTATGCTGTACGCGACCAAATCCGATACGACCCCTACCGGATGGACCTTTCAACCCAGGGCCTTTGTGCCACACGTACCCTGGAAACCGGGCACGGCTGGTGTGTGTCCAAGGCTGTCCTGCTGGCCGCTGCCTACCGGTCTGTCGGTTTCCCCGCGAGCCTCGGTTATGCCGACGTCAGAAATCATCTGTCCACCGAAAAGCTGAGACAGCATATGCAAAACGATGTTTTCTACTGGCATGGTTATACCTCGATCTACGTTGCCGGCAAATGGGTCAAAACAACGCCGGCATTCAANATTGAGCTGTGTGAAAAATTCAAACTCAAACCGCTCGACTTCAACGGGGTGGAGGATTCGATCTATCACCCTTTCGATCTCCAAGGCAATCAGCACATGGAGTATCTGAATGATCGAGGTCACTATGTCGAACCGCCAGTGGATGAAATTCGCGCGACCTTCCAGAGTGAATACGCCAACTGGGCTGACGGCAGCGAAACCGTCAGTCGGGATTTTGAATCCGACGTCGATCTGGAGACCCGNAACTAGTCATCTACTTCAGCAGTTGTGGGATCCGGGTTGTCGATAGACGCGTCGATGTCTGCCAGGCGCTGNTAGATTGATCTTNGCTACAAACNGTATCAGGCGACCCAAAAAGCTTTTTCTAGATCNTCGAAGTCGGACGCGGGGCCCTCGAACTTGTTACGACCCAGTTCAAGCACATAAACATAGTCGGATATATGCAACGCGTGACGGATTTCCTGATCCACCAGTAGAATGGTTAGNCCTTCCTGTTCGGTGAGGACGGTAAGCATTTCATAAACCTCTTCTGAGAGCATTTTTGATAACCCGGCAGTGGGTTCGTCAACCAGCAGCATTTTAGGTTCTGCCATCAGGGTACGACTGATCTCAACCATGCGCTGCTGTCCGCCGGACAGCTCTCCTGTGATCTGTTTNCGCTTGTCCTTCAGTACCGGAAAACGCTCGTAGTTCGCNTCCATTTTTTCNGCGATCTGCTTNTTATCACGTTTGAAGGTCCACCCNCCCAGCTCCAGGTTCTCTTCNACCGACATGTCTTTGAAGATGCCCGGNTGCTGCGGGATGTAGGCCAGGCCTTTGAGGATNCGCTGGTGTGTGGGCACATCNATGATGTCCTCGCCTTCCAAAAGCACCTGACCCTCGTTCGGACGCAAAAACCCGAACACAGCCTTCAGCGCCGTTGACTTACCAACNCCGTTGGCCCCGAGGATAGCTGTTATCTGATTCTTGCGCGCCTTGACGTTAAGATCCTGCAGAATATTCAGATCCTTGTAGTAACCGACGTACAGACTGCGCAACTCAAGAACGATGTCTTCGGTGGCATCACTCATTGCGCTTCACCTGCAGCATCGTGCTGGCCGGTTCCAGAACGATCCTCAGTCGTNCCCAGATAAGCCTCGATAACCACCGAATCATTTTTTACNGCNTCGGGGGTANCNTCTGCNATCAGGTCGCCATAATTCAGCACCAGCAGNCGCNTGCACAGGGCGAATATCGAATCCATCTGGTGGCTGATGATGATCATCGCCTTACCCTGCCCGTTGACCCGGCGGATGTACTCGTAAATCACTTCCATCATCTTGGGGTGCACGCCGGCAAAGGGCTCGTCAAGAATAATAATATCGGGATCCAGCATCAGTAGCCGACCCAGCTCCAGCAGTTTCTGCTGGCCACCGGACAGTGCCCGTGCATATTCATTGCGCAAGTGCTCTAGAGTGAGGGACTCAAGCACTTCCAGTGCCTGTTCCTTGAGCTCATTTCCAATATGACTTTTGCCCAGTGCCAGCGCGGGCACATACAGATTTTCCAGCACAGTCATGCGCATGAAGGAACGCGTGACCTGAAAAGTACGGCCCAAACCCGATTTGGCAACTTCAAACGGGGGCAACTGGTCGATGCGTTTGCCATTCAGGTATACCGTGCCGCTGTTGGGCTTTATTGCCCCGTCCAGGACATTTGTCAGCGTGGTCTTGCCAGCGCCGTTGGGGCCTATCAATCCGATCATCTCAGCGCCCTTAACCTCGAAGGACACATCCTTCAACACATGGTTGCCGCCGAAACGCTTGTTCAGCCGAGATACTGAAAGCTCGATCATGAATGCTCTCCCGATGTAGCCGGCGCTCCATTATCAAGCTCACTGCCGGTAAGCTTCGCAACCGTCTCGGCAGCGACATGCGCACGCGTGAAATAGTTGATGAGCGGCGGCAATAAGCCATTGCGGGCAAAGCGTAGCGTCAGCATCAGCACAAGACCAAAGAACACCAAGCGCCACAGGGTCATGTCAATGACCACGTCACCGATGGTAAAACTGATGCGCAGCATTTCCAGAGTAAACTCGATCAGGATCGCACCTATTGCAGCNGCGATAAAGTTCTCAACACCNGCAATAACCGCCATCGCNACGACCAGACTCATCTGCAGGATCATCAGGTTGTTCGGTGTGATNATNGTGACGTANTGNGCCTNAACGGCCCCNGCAAGCGCCGCCATCATCGAGGTAATGACAAACACCATAATCTTGTAACGCGTAATGTTGACCCCNANCGCNGCTGCTGCATCCTGGTCTTCGCGCAGCGCGCGNACAAANAGACCAAAACGCGAGCGNGACAGCCANTAAAGAATAGCCAGGCAGCCCAGCANCANAAAGAACATTACNAAATAAGGCGGNATCTTGTCGGTTTTNCTGAAGACATGCCCGGCNATGGTGATCCCATTNTCAAACAGACTGGGCAGCTCGATACCCGCCTGGCCACGGGTGATCTGAATCTCGGCACTGATGGTCGCCCGCAGAATCTCGGAAAAACCCAGGGTGAAAAGTGCCAGGTAGGCGGCGCGCAGGCGCAGTACCAACAATCCGATGAGCAGACCGAAAACACCGCCAACGAGCGTACCCAGGATGATACCCAGCCACACCGGCATGCGAGTTACCGTTACCGCGCCGTCCCATTTTTCCATTGCCTGCGACAGGCAATCCTGAGCAAGCGTTGTTGATGTCACCCCTATCGGGTTCTTAATGACGAGGTAATTGCTACCCAGGGCAAATTCAGTACAGATGCCAGTGGGCTCAGGTGAGATAAAAAGATAGTGACAGAACAGCGCCGTTGTATAAGCACCCAACCCCATGAAGGCCATGTGGCCGAATGAAAACTGGCCGGCAGACCCAGCAAGCATGGACCAACTCGATGCCAGAATCGCGTAAAAGAATCCGACGATGCAGATATGCATGATGTAGTCGTAGTTGCCAGCCGAATAAACGAACGGGAACAAAATGAAAAACCCAACGATGGCCAATCCAAGGGCTTGAGGTACGTGCTGTTTTTTCAAAACTTACCGTGCGCCCCGCTGGCGAATTTCCTGCCGAATAGGCCCATTGGCCTGAGCAGTAACATTAAGACCAAAATAATCATCCCGTAGGCAGGGATATAGCTGGAAGCCTTCTGCGGATTGGGCACGCACCCCGTCCCCGCAGCCTCGACCAGGCCAACGGTTATTCCACCGACAAAGGCCCCAGGCAGCGAACCCAGTCCACCCAACACAACGATAACAAAAGATCGCATCTCCGGAATCTGACCAACGATCGGCAGCCACGAAAAAGCCTGGACCAGCACGGCACCAGAAAGTGCCGCAATCGTTCCGCCTAGCGCAAACGCCAGCATGTTCATCCGGTTTGGATTAATTCCCGCGATCGCAGCAGCATCACGATCCTGGCTGACCGCTCGCAGTCCCTTACCTGTCCATGTCTTGTGGAGAAAATACAGCAGCGATATGAGCACCATAATCGACAACACAGCTGCAACAAATCGTGGATTTGATATGGAGACCGTATCGAACAACTCCATATTGCCCCGGCTGGTCTTGATGAGCCAAGGATCAGATGCCTCGGGTAACCGAATCCTGGGGAAATCAAAAAACCTTTTAACCTTTACTGGGTTCGCTCCCGCCAGCGCCTGAACTAGATAGACCAGCGTGAACGACAAACCAAAGGTGATAAGAATTCCATATTCTATGGGCCGTTCCACTCGCCCGTCATACATCGGTGTAAGAAACAGCCGTTCAAAAGTCGCTCCAAGAACAAATGTCAACGCGCACGCACCGACCACACCAATCAATGGATGAGTGCCGGGGAACCACACCACAACGATGTGGTAGACCAGCATGCCACCAATCATGTAGAAAGTGCCGTGGGCAAAGCTGACAATTCCAAGGATTGAAAAGATTAACGTCAGCCCCAAGGCCATCAGACCGTAGATGATGCCGATAATCAACCCATTGGTGATCTGAGATGCCACGAAAGAGCCGTTGGACACACAATTGTTTTCTGGGTCTGCCAGGGCAAACGCCACTACGATAATGCCTACTACAACTAATGATGCCAGAGTGATCGCAGCCCGGCTTATATCTGGAGACTTCCTCCACAACGGCACCAATCCTATGGGGCCAAACGCAGCACCGATCAGCGAACCACCCAGCGTGGCATTGGAGGTATCTAGATCCTTACGCAGGTATACACGGCGGGTAATCACCCCGCCAACTACACCCCAGAATATCAACCAGAGAATAGTTAACCAAAAAATACTCGAGTACTGCATCAACTGATCAGGGGTGACCCTGCGATAAGGAAATGATTCATGCTAAGTATTGCAAAAAAGACAGCGGGGCAAGGCTCGCGCCTACCCCGCTGCTTGTTCTGACCAAAAGTTCGATTAATTACCGATGTAGATCGGATCACCTGTCTTATACACATCCGGGAATACGATCGTCATAGTGTTCGATGGTTCACCCTCTTTCTGGTACTGGACCATAGTAATCGCGGGATCTGGCCACTGGTGCCACCACTCATCACCTTTGCCGTCTGCGCTAGGATCTTTCTTCGACCCGTAGGGGAAGTAAATACGACCCAGCGTGCCATCGTGGCTGATATTTTCTAACGCAGTCACAATTGCATCACCGTTGGTAGAACCCGCTTCATTAATCGCCTGGGCGATCACACCGATGGAGTCGTAAGCTTCCAAGGCATAACTTTCCACACCGGATTTACCAGTCTGTGCCTTGTAGTCATTGGCCATCTTGAGTGCTCGCTCGTTATACATGGT
>PCBE01000078.1 GCA_002731295.1 Acidiferrobacteraceae bacterium
CAACAAGTCGTCTTAATTCCTCCTTATCCGCCAGACGAGACGGCATGGGATGGCCATCAGCACCATTGTGGGATGGAGACGTAGAGGTTGCAAAACCGATCGCACCCACCCTTAATGCATTAGCAACTATTTCGCACATACTTTCAACTTCCCTTTCAGTCGCCTGACGGTGGACTGCCTCAGTCCCCATCACATAGGTGCGTACGGACGAATGCCCAACAAATGCCCCCACGTTTGGCCCTACCCCTTTGGATTCGAGATGATTGAGGTATTCTGGGAAGGATTCGAACTCCCAGTCGATGCCTAACTCCATTGCTTTAAGCGACATGCCCTCTACCCGTACCAGATTACGCATGGTGGCATCTCGGTGTTCTGGCTTACAAGGTGCGATCGTAAATCCGCAATTGCCAATAAGAACGGTAGTAACACCATGCGAAATCGATGGGGACACCATGGGATCCCATGTAATTTGTGCGTCGAAATGGGTGTGGCTATCTATAATCCCAGGTGCAAGAACCAGGCCTTTGGCGTCAATACTGACTGAACCTGGTGACGTTATAGATCCGACCTCGACTATCTGGTCGCCTTTTACGGCAACGCTGCCATAAAAACCCGGCTTTCCAGTGCCATCGACAATCAACGCATTGCGTATTACAAAATCCACCATTTAGGGGCGACTCAGTTCATGATCGGTGCGCAAACACCTATTCTAGTTCTGACGACTTGCCGGTACTATAGTGACTTAATGCCAGCCTTACGAAGTACATGACTGAAGATCCTGTGTTGGGTGCATACAGAATCAGGATCATCGGCTAGCACAAATCGCAGAAAGAGACGGGAGATAGATGATGGAATTACTGGGAAAGACTGTTGTAGTCACAGGCGGTGGACGAGGTCTAGGTCGCGCCTATTGTGAATCCCTAGCCGAACAGGGCGCCAATGTTGTTGCTGCCGATATACGTGACACTGGGAACACCATTGAGGCAGTGAAATCAGCAGGTGGCCACGCAATCGGTGTTCATCTGGATGTTACCGATCCTATCAGTTGCAACGATATGGCCAATGCTGCAATCGAAGCTTATGGTCGGATCGACTCTCTGGTAAACAATGCAGCACTCTATGGCGATATTTCAGGCGGGCGTTTCGATCAAATCTCCGATTCACAGTGGGACAACGTGATGAACGTTAACATCAAAGGCATATGGAACTGCTGTCGAGCCTGCGTACCATCGATCAGAGAATCCGGTGGAGGGACGATTATCAATATTTCATCGCTAGCGGCCACTTATGGTATGCCTTACGCTTTGGACTACGCGATGTCCAAAGCTGCCGTGATCGGCATGACTCGCAGCCTGGCGCGAGAACTAGGCAGAGATTGGATCCGAGTCAATGCAGTGGCTCCGACAGCGGTTCTCACTGAGGGTACCGAAGAGTACATGGGAGAAAAAATGGAGAAAGCGCTTGCCGTGATCGCATCGAACCAGGCGCTGAGCGCTAACTTGGAACCCAAAGACATGGTTGGCACTATCTCATTTCTGGTGTCCGATGCCTCAAAATTCATCACGGGTCAAACGATCATGGTTGATGGAGGCACGACCCTGTTATAACCCACAACAACTCATGTTGTAATCAGTTTTCAGAGCGCGGGTACGCAGCCTGTAGCGTGGAGAGCATGTTCAGGCCACGTTCCACCATACGTATAAACCCGTCATCTGGATCAATTCGTTGTATCTCATCCGGATCCAGCCACTGGAATCCAGTCGACTCACGGTTACCTACTGGGCAGGAGTCTTCAGGCGCAAGCACGAGATAGCGAACATCATGGTGCTCATGCACATCCTCATACGGTGGATCGACGACGTGGATATCTAGGTCGATCGGTGGCTCTACGATCTCGAGTTGGGGTATCCCTGTTTCTTCGATTGCCTCTCTGAGTGCAACACGGGCCATATCACCGTCGCTGTCCGCATGTCCGCCAGGTTGCAGCCAACGTTTAAGTTTGGCATGAAACAAAACCAGAATTTGAGAATCTTGCGGTCGAATAATCAGCGACGAACCAGTCAGGTGACCTGGGCGGCAGTTCCGATCCAATGGATTTGAATGATTCTCTAATAAATTCAGAATTTGGCACTGTATCGGCCCAACAGGGCCTGCAAGTACCGCATCCTTCGCTGTTACCTGATCCCTTTTATTTAGTGCTTCAAAAGAAGAGATCGTGGGCGTTTTCGTTGGATTCACTAGAATAATGGAGGCTCGGGACGGAATCGAACCGACGTACACGGCTTTGCAGGCCGCTGCATAACCACTCTGCCACCGAGCCAAAGTATGGGCAGGAATAACGACTTGAAATCTGGCACGATGACGTACGGCAATAGCTATGATAACAACACGGCCAGTTAGAGCTATTATAGATCATAAGGCGATCAGACTGGATTCAGGCTTGCGAGTGACTTCCTTCATGCTCTTCCACCGCAGATACTTTATAGTGGTGTTGAGCCATGTCTCGTGTCATATATTTTCTACCAACAAGGTCTAACCATGTCGACCTTGCAATTGAGTGCATACAAGTAGAATTGCTGAATACAGCCTGAAGCGTTACCAAACCGAGACAACTATTGTTCGAATTTACCTCGTTAGTAATATCACCAACCGATGACTGAAGNGATAATCCTGTGGGGCGCAACCACTGGACGCGCAATGAGGGCACACTGGGTACTGCAAGAGTTCGGCCTGACTTATGAATCCAGACCCATCGGCCCAC
This sequence comes from Acidiferrobacteraceae bacterium, assembly GCA_002731295.1. Taxonomy (GTDB): domain Bacteria; phylum Pseudomonadota; class Gammaproteobacteria; order Arenicellales; family UBA868; genus REDSEA-S09-B13. Next base: position 2,762 of record PCBE01000078.1, read on the forward strand.
GCACGGGCGAGACTCAAACGGCGGAATATCTTGCGATAAACCCCAAGGGTAAAGTTCCCTCACTTCAGCACGGNGACCTGATCCTTACAGAGAGTGTCGCCATCCTCAGTTATGTCACCCAAAANTTTGACCCACCAGCGGATTTCTTCGTGCCGAGTGACAGGCNCGAGAAAGCCCGCTGGGATGAGTGGACTGCGTTTATAGCCATGGAACTAGATGCCCATCCCCTGTACACAATGAGACGCCACGGGGACCTGCATAAAATTTACGGTCGCGCACCTGTGGCGGTGGACTCTGCCAGGACATATTTCCTGAAGCAGTTTAATGCTGTTATTCCACACGCGCTAAAAAGCCAACCCTANTTAATGAGCAATGTCCCNAGCAGCGTCGATATCCTCTTACTGACCTGTATCGACTGGGCCCTCAGCTATAAAATCGAATTGCCTCCACTAGCTCTTGATTACCAGCAGAGACTTCATGCTCGCACAGCATACCGGGATGCCTACANGCTCTGCTATCTGACTGATTAAGGACGACCTTTGAACCAAAACAACTCCGTTTGCACCCTGCCCCTACANGGCGTCAGAGTTTTGGATCTAACCACAATGGTTTCAGGNCCAATCGCGACAATGCTCCTCGCAGAGCAAGGTGCCGATGTGATCAAAATNGAGTCACCAGCGGGTGACTACATGCGGCAGGTGGGCACCAAGCACAAGGGCATGACGAGTTCTTTTCTGACCTGCAATCGCGGCAAACGTTCGATGTGTGTCGACATCAAGCAGCCTCTAGGACTCGCTTTGGTTCTGGAGCTGGTCAAAAGTACCGATGTATTGGTACAGAACTTCAGACCNGGNGTGATCGAGCGTATGGGATTAGGCGAGGATAAAGTTCGAAATTTAAAACCTGACATTATCTACCTNTCTATCAGTGGGTTTGGTAAAAGNGGGCCCCACGCTCANCAGCGTGTCTATGATCCCGTTATTCAGGCATTGTCAGGGCTCGCTGACGTTCAGCGTGATCAAGTAACTGGTGTGCCTAGAATGGTTCGCACGATCATCTGTGACAAAACAACTGCGCTGACTGCTGCACATGCGATAACTACCGCTCTCTTCCACCGAGAAAGAACAGGTAAAGGGCAAACTATGGACCTGGCCATGCTCGATNCCATGGTTGGGTTTTTGTGGCCTGAAACGATGGGCAGTCTGAGTTTTGTGGGGAAAGAACAAGACCCTGCTCACTCACAGAAGAGCCCNGATCTTGTTTTCAAAACCGTTGANGGCTACATCACAGCCGGTGCAAACAGCAATTCAGAGTGGGAAGGAATGTGCAACGCACTGAATCGTCAGGACCTGATCTGCGATCCTCGATTCAAAACAGCTCAAGCNCGCTCTGAAAACATATCGCAAAGGCGCCAGATTATGTCGGATGAGATNGCCACATGGGTAAGTGAAGAAATCCTTGGTCGNTTCGATTCAGAAGGTGTCGCCTCTGCACNAATCNTACCTAGAGTCGACCTTATAAACAGCCCTCATATTGTTGATAATAATATATTAAATGTGATCAATGATGAAACGCTTGGTGACGTTCGCGTGCCGCGTCCGCCAGTTCAGTATTCGGGAAAACCAACCCCTACGAAAAAGTTAGCCCCATTTCAGGGTGCCGATAACCAAGAATTAATGTTGGAATTGGGCTACAAAAATACGGAAATCAANCAATACGTGCGGGACGGAATACTCCACCAACCTATCGTTGCTGATTAGGTCGCCAGCGCGCCCTTTGTCCTACTAAATTCAACCATGTCTCAGACGATCGATTCGACGCCTAAAGCTCAACCCANGGACTCTTGGGGAGGTCATGCCATTCGGTGGCTTCTACTGTTTGAACAAGCCGTCTCAAGCGCAAGCGCTGATACCTTACGAGATCTTTTCCATGAAGACTGTCACTGGCGTGATCTTCTCGCTGTCACCTGGCAGGTCAAAACNGTCTCAGGGCTTCGCAATATTCTTGCACTGATTCAATCATTAACACCGGAAACACGGCCCTACGACTTCCAGATTACTCAAGACCACGCTGCACCCCGATCTGTGACCCGTGNGGGCGTTGANGTCATAGAAGCCATATTTTGCTTTGAGACGCGTGTCGGCAGGTCTTTGGGGGTAATTCGACTGNCACCTGTCNCANAGAATACAGATCAATTCAAAGCTTGGTCGTTGCTCACCAAACTNGAAGAGATTAGGGGATNCGAAGAACAATTGGATCACAATAGACCGTCAGGTGAGGCCTATTCACGNGACTTTAAAGGNCCTAACTGGCGCGANCNCCGAGAAATCGATGNNCGCTATGAAGAAAGAAGCCCGGCCGTTGTCGTNATNGGGGCNGGGCANGCTGGGNTNTCTATTGCCGCCCGATTACGGCAGCTCAAAGTAGACACNCTTGTTCTTGAGAAGAACGAGCGGGTCGGCGACAACTGGCGCAACCGTTACCACACCCTGACGCTGCACAACCAGGTACAGGTGAATCATCTACCCTACATGCCTTTTCCACCGACTTGGCCGACNTACATTCCAAAAGACAAGCTAGCCGGCTGGTTTGAAACCTATGTAGAAGCCATGGAACTGAACGTNTGGACTAAAACCGAGGTTGAAAGCGGCCAATACGACCACGAGAAACAACGTTGGTCCATTGAAACTAGGTCTTCAGATGGTCGACAACGAACCCTGAAACCACAACATATTGTGATGGCTACAGGCGTCAGCGGTATTCCTAATTTGCCTAATGACATTCAAAGTCTCGCTAACTTTGCAGGGACCATAGTCCACTCTGAGGAATACACCCATGGCACTGCCTGGCAAGGCCGCAAAGCCCTAGTGTTGGGCACGGGCAACAGCGGCCATGACATTGCCCAAGATCTCCATGCAAACGGAGTCAATGTAACCATGATCCAGCGTAGCCCAACCATGGTTGTCAACATAGAACCCAGTGCGCAACTCCCTTATGCCTTGTACGAAGAAGGACCCTCGCTGGAAGATTGCGATTTGCTCGCAGCGGCAACACCGCTCAAGGTGCTGCGTAAAACGCATCAATTGGTTACTGAGCAAGCAAAAGAGCTCGACAAACCTCTGCTGGATGGCCTCACGCAGGCTGGCTTTGTGCTCGATTATGGAACGGACAACACGGGATGGCAGTTCAAGTATCTGGAACGAGGTGGCGGATACTACTTTAACGTGGGGTGTTCCGATCTGATTGTAAATGGCCAAGTACGGGTAATTCAGTATCGGGATATTGACCAGTTTATCGCCAGTGGCGTCAAACTAAGCAACGGAGAAATCCTTGATGCAGATCTGCTGGTCGCNGCCACGGGTTATAAGGGACAACATCATCTGGTTACCCNNCTGTTTGGCCAGGATGTCGCNGCACGATGTGGCCCNATCTGGGGNTTTGATGAGGAGNATCAGGAACTGCGNAATATGTGGATGCGNACCGGNCAGCCGGGGCTGTGGTTTATNGCNGGAAGTCTTGCCCAGTGCCGAATTTTNTCAAAAACACTGGCACTTCAAATCAAAGCAATCAACGAGGNNCTGTTNTCCTCGTAATACNAACCCTGNACTTAATGNTAGATATCAGGCTTGCCGCGCACACTGATCCGCCACATGAGTCGTGCATTAGATTCATCTGTGGCNACNTCTATCATCTGNCCGGAATGTAATGTCTGGAACGTATCCCAGATCGCNANATCNCCGACNCGATACTTATGNCTATAGATGTATTTTTCCTGTAACACGTGATCCTTCAGTTGCTCTAATAGTCCAATCGCAGCGCTGTCTTCCATACCTTTGATAGCATAGGANGATTGCCCGACTGCATACAGCGCTTTTAATCCAGTAATGGGATGGGGCATTACTAAGGGATGGTAAAACGTTGGTAATTGTTCTTGTTGTTCTGACGTCAGAATTGGACTGGCCTTGAACTCCTCTGGCCTGAGCTTGCCCCGACCATACTGATGAGCTACCTGCAGGGTTTCAAGGCGCGTCTTTGTGTCATCGTCCAGGTCTTCGTAGGCTTTGACCATATTACAGACCTGTGTTTCCCCGCCTACTTGAGGGACCTTGATCGCATACAGCATGGTTGCGCTGGCCGGCACCTCTTCGTAAGACTGGTCCGTATGCCATAGAACTGTNCCGTTTCTAATCGCTTCGTTTTTGTCTTTTTCGTCTGTGTTTCCAATAACCATCATNGCCGGNTAGTCNGGCATCCTCAGGTGGTCTAACACGTGCGGTATTGGATGACCCAATTTCTGTCCGAAATNAAAATANGTNGCTTTATCAAGATTTTGATTCCGTATCACAATGATACGATTTGCGTACAATGTATCAGTNAGNGTGCGCCAGGTGTCATCATCTACGGGATCGTTTAGATCGATCCCGATAATTTCGGCGCCAAATTTAGCATCGAGAGGTCTAATATCCATTNCAATCCTTCTCACACCATCCGTGCCAGTCNGTGCATCNCTAATGGTGAAATGATACAAATGTTTATTGTAGAAGAGCAATAAATTAATACATCGCTCAAATTAACTTTACTCACCNTAGAAAGTGAAGGNCACCTTGANTACGGAAACNGTAAAAAGANTAAATGACTTATATTTCANGGTGTTACGCCCACNCTCAGGTCNATTCTGTACAGCATTGATCNAAAGAAATTNCCAAGATTCGCANCCNATNCCGGNNTAACATCAAATCATGTTCAGACGTTTCCGNATTGCAATCCTCCTCTACATCCTGATTCTGGTTGGAGGTGGNGCCTGGCTCACGAGTAGAGACACCACGGATTGGCAGGAGCCTTTATGGGTACTGGTGTATCCAATCAATGCTGACCACAGCAAGGCATCTGACTCCTATATCCNANNTCTTGAACCNGANNGCTTCACTGNTATNGAACGTTTTTTCAGCCAGCAAGGGCGAGTCNATGACCTTGAGCTTGNACAGCCCGTGACTATTCGTCTGGCNACNCCNNTGTCTGTGTTACCTCCCAGNCCNCCACCCGGNGGCNATACACTCAGCGTGATGTGGTGGAGCCTGAANCTACGCTATTGGGTGTGGNANNTAGAAAGACAGCAAAGCGAGCCACAGGCGGACATCAAAGTNTTCGTCCTTTATCACGATCCTAAACTAGTGAGTTCCCTGCCTCATTCGCTGGGCCTACAAAAGGGACTAATCGGGGTGGTACATGCTTTCTCGTCGGCCCACATGTCGCAATCGAATAACGTCATCATCGCCCATGAAGTCATGCATACGGTCGGCGCAAGCGATAAATATGATCCGAAGTCCGGACACCCTATCTACCCAGACGGATATGCCGAACCAAAACTACAGCCGCGCTATCCACAGTCGAAAGCAGAAATCATGGGTGGCCGTATACCTTTAAGCCAGAAAGACGCTCAAATACCTCGGAGCCTGAAGCGGGTGCTCATCGGACGGCAAACAGCTATTGAGATTGGCTGGTTGACTGATTAAAGGCAACCACCTATATACGCCAAATATCGAGAAGTACTGTTTAAGTACACACTATCCGCCCAAATCGGTTACTACCTGCTGCGCATCTGCCACAGCTTGAGCGGCGTCCGAGATTACGTTACCTAAAGAGTCATATTCTGTTTTCATTGTAGTGGACAGGCGGTTATACCAATGATTTCTGCCTGAAAGAACCCAGGACGGTTGTGTAACATCTGGATGAGCCTGATACCATTTATACTTATGATCATAGTAGGAAAAAA
>PCBE01000079.1 GCA_002731295.1 Acidiferrobacteraceae bacterium
AAGGTATTCAATAGCTTTCTGCGCACCACCTGAACCATGTGGAATGTCCAAGGCAATCAGCCCCATCTCAATAACGCCTAACGCACCCAGCATCATTGGTGCGTTTACGTGTCCCATGTGTGCAATGCGCAGCGCTTTACCTCTCAAATCACCTATTCCAACGCCAAGCACCAAACCGCAGTGCTCTTTACAATACTGTCGAAGTGCAAGTGGATTATGTGCTTTGTCTACCAGTACTGTCGTCACCGAATTCGCACGGTCGCACGGTTCAATAATATTGAATTCGAGGACCCCCTCCTCACACCACACGACCACCGCCGAGCGCACGGCCTCTGCCAGTAAGCGGTGTCGCGTTATAACCTTGTCGAGCCCTTCTTCCGACAATAGGTCTAGAGCAGCGCGTAAACCAAACAACATATGTTCCGGGGGCGTCCCACAGTATTTTTCCGGATGCAACTCACCCTGCCGGGAGGTCCAGTCCCAATAGCGAGTGCGCAGACCCGCAGTCTCATGCGCTGCGACTGCCCGTTCTCCTGCAGCTACAAAACTGAGCCCTGGTGGAGTCATCAATCCCTTCTGTGATCCACTGACGCTAACATCCACACCCCACGCATCCATCTCAAAAGGCATTGTCGCTAAAGACGCGATGGTGTCGACCATCAGCAACGCATCATGACCGGCCGCGCTCATTGCCGAACGGATCGCCGGAATGTCATTGACCACGCCGGATGCAGTGTCCACCTGCACGACCAGAACAGCCTTGATCTGGTTGGCACTATCGGCACGCAGCCGTTCTTCCACCTGGGCGGGGTCTACGGCATGTCGCCAGTCCTGTGGCAAAGTCAGAACATCAAGGTTCATCATATCTGCCATCTTTCCCCAGGCTTCGGCAAACCGCCCACTGTTGAGAATAAGTACTGCATCCCCCGGTGAAAGTACATTCGCNAGAGCGCCTTCCCAGGCACCGTGACCATTGGCAGCATAGATATAAACATCACCNGCAGTGNGAAAAATCTGCTTAAGATGCGCTATNCAAAAATCGGTGGTNTCGACAAGATCCTCATCGAAGATATCAACTGCTGGTCGATGCATTGCCCGCAGCACTTCATCAGGGACTGTCGTGGGTCCNGGGATTACAAGGGANTCCCGTCCGTGCCTGACCGTCATATTGAACTCTCCAGATANCGTAATCAAAGACGCGTTGAAGTATAGCGCCGACCCAACGGCGACGTGTTTGACTGACTGCGTACATTCCGAGCCAACCGTTTCCCAAGGATCCACCACACCCCCAACGTGGGCAAGTTGTTCCTGCTNCATAGACAAAACCAGTAAACGGGAGACACAATGCGGTCTGACGGAGGTCAGTCGGTAGGCNCGATGACCGGATGACGAGCACAGTGGTGTGTTCTTGATGCCCCTTGGTGAGGAACTGTTATGCGCATAGGTATCGTTGGTGCCGGAGGTGTAGGTAGTGTGGTCGGTGGACTACTNTCGCACGGGGGGCACGATGTCACTCTGGTCGACCAGTGGCCTGAACATATCGACAAAATCAAGCGCGATGGGCTGCTAATTGAAAGCCGGGACCAGAGTATTCTGACTCGCCCAAATGCCATACACATCTGTGAGCTCGCACAAATCACAGATTCCTTTGAAGCCGCATTTATTGCTGTAAAAAGCTACGATACAACCTGGGCAACAGCGCTCATGCTGGACTACGTGGACCCCGAANACGGCGTTTTTGTCGACTTTCAAAACGGCATCAACGATGAACGTATGGCAGCAGTCGCTGGGGCTCATCGCTCACTGGGTTGTGTGATTATCATCGGGGNGGGATGTTATGAACCCGGCAAAGCCATACGAACTGATGCCTACCCGCTCGGATTCAAAGTGGGTGAGCACGATGGCAGCGATACACCACGAGCCCGACGTATTGTGCAGACTCTAAACTGTATCGCACCGACTGAAGTCACTTCAGACCTGTGGGGGAACCGNTGGTCCAAACTGATGGTCAACTGCATGGCCAATGCGCTCGCCGGCCTCAGCGGTTACGGCACTGCCGAAGTGAGAACAATTCCGCAAATTAGACGGGTGGCGATACAACTGGGCGCAGAAGTCGCCCGAGTTGCACTCGCCCTGGGCCATGAACTACACCCTATCTCTGGCGTTTCACCCATGAAAATCATAGACGCGGCAGAGGGTCGAAATCTCGAAGAAGTCGAAGCGGTAATGCTTAAGGCGGCATCCGGCGGTGGCAAGGGTATTCCATCACTGGGTCAGGATGTACGGAAAAAACGGCGAACCGAGATTGAGTATCTGAACGGCCACGTATCTNNGAAAGGCCNAACACTGGGCATTCCCACGCCGTTTAACGACCGTATTGTCCAGATCGTGAAAGAACTCGGTATCGGCTTTGAAAGCGATCCCTCTCACCTGAANCCNCTAGAGGAGATGCTGCCTTGAGCCATTGGCAGACCGGGGTAGACGTTGGCGGCACGAACACCGACCTGCTTTCCCTCAACCGGCAGACCGGTGAGTACAAAGTCGACAAATTATCGACGACGACNTCTGATCAGTCTCTGGCCGTGATCCAGGGTATTGAATCAGGCCCCTCCCCTGTTGCCGAACTGGCCGCAGTTGTGCACGGCACCACGATTGCCACTAATGCTGTACTGGAGCGAAAAGGTGCTCGTTGCGGACTGATTACAACACGAGGTTTCCGCGATATNCTNGAACTGGGTCGTCGTACCCGACCCAACAACTACGGTATGACAGGCTCCTTTGATCCCCTGATCGATCGAGATCTGCGCCTGGAAGTCAGCGAACGACTGGATGCTCGCGGTCGCGTTTTATTACCACTCGACGAAGACGAAGTGCGTACTGCGCTTAAAACACTGCACGAACTCGGTGCGGAAGCTGTTGTTATTCACTTTCTACACGCCTATGCCAATCCGGTGCATGAACAGCGCGCAGCAGAAATCGCCCGAACGAATTGGCCCACCGGATTCATTTCTATCAGNAGCGACATACTGCGAGAAGTGCGTGAGTTTGAACGCGGCAGCACNGCTGCCGTAAACGCNTATGTTCAGCCAGTGCTNTCNAGCTACCTGAGCCGAATCTNAGATCGTTTACAAGCGGCCGGATTTGGTCACGATCTCCTGGTCATGCAGGGCAACGGCGGTACCCTGACGGCGCCGGCAGCTGCGCGACAACCAGTACAGACCGTGATGTCCGGCCCGGCGGCGGGTGCTGTCGCCGCAGCACACATCGGACAACAAAGCGGTTTCGATAATCTCATTGCCTGCGATATGGGAGGAACCAGCTTTGATGTCAGTGTGATCGTCGGGGCAACACCATCGTTGTCTGCAGAAAAAGACCTCGCCTACGGAATCCCGGTGCGGGTACCAATGGTCGACATCCATACAATAGGCGCGGGTGGCGGTTCTATTGCGCGGGTTGATTCTGCCGGACTGCTTCGGGTTGGCCCTGAAAGTGCGGGCGCCCAACCCGGCCCGGTCTGTTACGGGCGTGGGGGCACCAAACCGACTGTCACCGATGCCAACCTCGTACTGGGTCGAATCGATATCTCTGGGTTTTCTGGTGTGGGCCAGGCAAGGAATGCCCTTTCCAATGCCCAGGAAGCGATCAAAAAGGAGGTCGGCGATCCACTTGACCTTGATACAGTCGATGCGGCGGCGGCAATACTCGCAGTGTCATGCAACCAACTGGCATCCGCCATCCGTCTGGTGTCCATAGAAAAGGGTCATGATCCGCGCGACTTCGCATTATTCGCATTCGGCGGCGCCGGCCCCCTGCATGCTGTCACACTGGCTGCCGAACTCGCTATCCCACAGGTCCTGGTACCCCGTTTTCCCGGCATTACCTCGGCGCTAGGCTGCCTGATCTCTGACTTGCGTCATGACTACGTAGAAACATTATGGCGGCCCCTGGCAGATATCGATGAAGACAACGCAGACCGAATCCTCAAACACCAGGGCGAGACTGGACAACGTGCCATTGTGGATGAATCTGTACCCGTTGACGAGGTCGAGATTTTTCACGAGGCGGACCTGATGTACCGGGGCCAAAGTCATGTATTTCGGGTAGCAGTACAGAGCCCGGGCTTTTCATCTGATGCAGTAGCCGAGTCCTTTGCCGACCGCTATCGTGAACGCTTCGACATCATTCTGGAAGATATGACACCGGTACTGGCCAGCCTGAGAACCACCGTGATTGGCCGCCGACACGATCTGACCCATTCCTTGTTCAGTACAAGCTACCCGACAGCGGCTGGCGAAACCCCAACGACCCGAATGGTCTATTTCAACGGCGAGTGGCTCGCGTCAACTGTCTACGATCGGGCACTGATCAGCAGTGGCACCCTCATAGAAGGACCAGCCATCATCCAGCAGGCGGATTCCACCTGCGTCATCGATCCCGGCACCACGGCAAAGATCGATAGCGTGGGAAATCTCATCATCGATGTTCTGTTACACAACAAATAATTTAGAGATATGAGTATTGATCCTGTAACACTGGCGGTAATTGAGAACGGTCTGCGGCAGGTCTGTTCCGAGATGGACCTGGTCCACGAAAAGACCTCATTTTCACCAGTAATCTCGGAAGCATTCGATCGATCGAATGGAATCTACGATCCAAAAAGCGGCGAGATGATTGCTCAGGGAGAACTCGGGCTACCGATATTTCTCGGCGTGATGCAGTTTGCTACCCAGGCTGTGCTGGAACGACGTCAGGACCTTGAACCCGGTGATGTGATCATCCAGAACGATCCGTATCTGGGCGGTACCCACCTGATGGACGTCAAGATGATAATGCCGTTTTACTACAATGGGGAACTCTGGTGTTTCCTCTCGAATACCGGCCACTGGCCAGACACGGGCGGTATGGTGCCGGGTGGTTTTAATTCAACAGCGACAGAGATCCAACAAGAGGGACTGCGCTTACCCCCTGTCAAACTCATGCACCGTGGTGAGATTCAGCAGGATGTGGTCGATATCATTCTGAACAATATTCGTGTTCCGGACGAACGCATCGGCGACATTCGAGCCCAGATCGGCGCACTCAAAACAGGTGAGAAAAGACTCACAGCGTTACTGGATCGGTATGGTGCAGAAATCGTCAGAGCCGCTATCGAGGAGCTCAAGGTGCGCTCCGAACAACACATGCGCGAAGTCATCACAGCAATCCCCAATGGGGTTTACAGCTTCACGGCCTACGTAGACAGCGATGGTGTGATAGACGAACCGCTTGCCATCGCCCTGGATCTAACGATCGATCGGAGCGATGCACACTTTGATTTTTCCCGCTCCAGCCCGCCCTGTCGCGGGCCAATGAACTCGGTATGGGCCACGACCCAGTCCGCCGTCTATGTGGCGATGAAGCATATTTTTCCGGAAGTGCCGATAAATGCTGGCTGCTTTGCGCCGCTTCATATCAAACCACCCGAAGGTACGTTCCTGTATGCCACATACCCCAGACCAGTCGCAGGTTGCGCAGCAGAAGTTGCTCAACGAATTATGGAAGCCGTTTTTGGAGCGATGGCACAGCCAGTTCCACAACGATTGTTTGGTGCGCCAGCCGGCACCAGCGGCAACCTGGCACTTGGGGGGCACGATCCAGAAACCGGACGCGACTACATCATGTATTTCTTTTCAGGCGGAGGCTACGGTGGCTGGGCTGACGGTGATGGCCTGACCAATGGCTGCTCGACGGTCGGCATCTCCAAAACACAACCCATCGAGATCCTGGAGCAGCACTATCCCCTGCTGTTCGAGCAGTACGCACTCCGTGAGGAGTCGGGTGGACTGGGAAGAAGGCGTGGTGGNTTCGGCGTCAGTTATCGTGTCCAAATGCTCCGGGGTGAAGGCAAAGCATCATTCCTCATGGATCACGGTCGTACCGGACCACCTGGCATTATGGGCGGTACAGNGGGTGCACCGAACCGAATCAGAATCGGCCAGGGAGNCAAGATCACTACACCGGAACACTTGTCCAAAGGCGAGGGCTATGTGCTGTCNGAAGGAGACTGGATCGAGGTTCATACCCCCGGGGGCGGTGGTTATGGNCCGGCTGCTGATCGCGATCCNAATCTGACCAAGATCGATATCCGGCGTGGCTACTACCGCCGAACNCACACNGCATCGCCGACCANCCCTGATGCAACCGACGATAACTGAATCGGACAGTGTTCGTTTGATGAAGCTAAATTATGAATTACTAGCATCGGATAAATGACTGGAAGCGCACGGAGATATAGTTGAATGAGTTATGGATTTTCACTGGTTGTCCGCGGTAATGATGCAACACCTGAGAACTTTACACGGATCGCAGAAACTGCTGAGGCGCTTGAGATCGATGCNTTGTGGTGCAGTGCCCACATCATACTGCCGCCACAGACCCGTTCCGGATATTCGATGCGGCCAGGTGTGATGTTCCCCGAACACTGGAAGCAGAGCTACTGGGAACCCTTTACGGTGATCAGTTACCTGGCAGCGAAAACCAGTCGACTGAAATTCGGCACCAGTATTGTGGTACTGCCGATGCANAACCCTTTCGAAATTGCCAAACAGNTCGCTGAAGTCGATCAACTGACGCAGGGGCGTTTTATGTTTGGTCTTGGTGTCGGCTGGTTCGAAGANGAATTCGAAGTTCTGAACCAGGACTTTCATAACCGCGGGGCCCGCACCAACGAAGCACTTGAACTCTTCCAGGCACTGTGGGGGCCTGATCCTGTTACCTTCGAAGGACAGTACTACAACGTGGAAAACGCTTATTTTGGACCCAAACCCGTCCAGCGACCGGGCCCGCCCATATGGGTTGCCGGCAACAGCGAGCCCGCACTGAAACGTGCAGCACGCTATGCCGATACTTGGCATCCAGTGCGCCCGAGTTTTTCTCAACTCGAACAAGCCACTCAAAAACTGGCAAGCTACCTCGACGCTGAGTCACGGCACGCCAAGAGCATTGAAATCGCAATCAAGCTGCCGCTGGTCGTGGAGGACACATCCAGTGATCCGGAATTTCCGACTCGGGGCAGGCCAGCAGATATCGCATCCGCGATCGAACGCTATCGAGAACTGGGCACACAGCACTTCGTTTTCGACCTGATACCCGAGACTGTCGATTGTGCGTTAACGACTATGGAACGCTTTGCACAGGACATCCGCCCACACNTGAGTTAAGCGGTCATTAGGATACTCACCCAGGCCTGTCATAAACATGAATGCGCTGCAGGATATCCGCCCCGTCGATTTTTCCAGAGTTCTTGCCGGTTCACTGTTTGCCCAGTACCCGGGAGATCTCGGTACCGGTATCATCAAAGTTAAACCTGTAGAGCACGGTGATAACAACCGCGGTTGGCCACCCGTCAGAGATGGTGAAGGCTCGATCGACTTGAGTACAATTCGAAGACTGCTAACCCGTAACCCACTGACACAGAGGAGTACACACCCATGGCGATTAAGGTCTACGTCAGCGCAGACATAGAAGGCGTAACGGGNATCGCCCACTGGGATGAAGCCTCACGCGATCATCCGGCTTACCGGGAATTTCAGGAGCGCATGACAGCCGAGACGGCGGCAGCCTGTCAGGCTGCTGTGGCAGCAGGCGCCACTGAANTNGTGGTCAAAGACGCCCATGGCAGCGGTCGCAACATCCTTGCTGAACAGTTGCCTGCTCCAGCNCGTCTGATTCGGGGCTGGAGCGGACATCCCTACGCCATGGTGCAGGAACTTGATGCCTCGTTCGACGCTCTGGTTCTGGTGGGCTATCACTCGGCTGCAGGGTCAAGCGGGCATCCACTGGCACACACATTCAGGGGCACAATTCACCACATCGAACTGAACGGTGAGCAACTGAGTGAATTTCGGGTGAACAGCCTGACTGCCAGGCGCGAAGGGGTGCCGACAATATTCCTCAGCGGCGATGAAACCCTCTGCGCAGAAGCCTCAGCGACCGAACCGGACATCGTTACCGTTGCCACCCACCGTGGTGTCGGCCATTCGACCGTCGGCCTGCATCCGACTGATACCCGTCAGCAGATCCGGGATGGCGTGCAGCGGGCATTGGCCGGTGTCGGCAACCATTCCCTGCAGTCCATGCCGGATGCTTTTAGGCTGGCAATCCGTTACCGGAATCAGCTGGACGCCTATTCGTCCTCGTTCTACCCCGGTGCTTGGCTGGCTGACGATGTCACCGTCGAATTTGAGACCAAGGACTGGTTCGAGATACTGCGTCTACTCCAGTTCGTCAGATAGGTGAGCCAGATGCATTTATCGGCTGTACGTTGAGCAGAATGGTTCAGTGGTGCGAACTGGCAACCGCGCCACCGTCGCAGGTAATAGTCTCACCGACGGTATAAGCCCCCGCACGTGAGCTAAGAAAGATCGCCACACCGGCTATATCCTCAAGAGTACCGACACGCCGCCGAGGGTTTCTCTGGGCGACCTGCTCCCAGTCCACATCAGTCGCGCCGCCAAATCCCACCGCCGTGCTCAGCATCCAGGTCGGGAATGGTCCAGGTGCGATGGCGTTGACGGTAATGTGATCCTTAACCAGGTTCGCAGCCAATACGCGGGTTAAGTGATGAACTGCCGCCTTAGAGGGGCCATAGGAAATGTTGTCGAAAGTCGGCGTGACAATACCATCGATAGAGCCGATGTTTATAACCCGCGCGGGATCTTCTGCACTACCCGACGCCTTTAATAATGGCAACAACTGCTGGATCAGGAAAAAGGCACCTTTCACGTTGGTATCCATGACCTTGTCCCAGCCGACCTCCGGGAATTCCTCGAGCGGTGCACCCCAGCCAACACCCGCGTTATTAACCAGTATATCGAGTTTGTCTTCCTGCCCCGACAACGTTTCAACCAGGGCACTGATGCCATCGAGTTCGGCAACATTGCCGGGCAGAGAAATGCACTTTCCGCCAAAGGTCTTCATCAGCCGCTCGGCGGCAGCATCACAAGCCTCCACTTTGCGCGAACTGATATAGACCCTGGCACCACTTGCCAGAAACCCGCCAGCAATCATCTCTCCAATTCCGCGCGACCCGCCGGTCACGAGCGCCGTCTTGCCTTTAATTGAAAACAAATCCTGCATACACTTCTCCTTGAATTGCTCCAGGCGAATCCGGTCCGCAGAACTAGAGCATCTGTTCGGTTGTTTCCCGGGTCATATGCTTCAGCCAGCGCATGAAGTCGGTACCCCCGGTGCCGCGGGGATTATCCATACGCGAGGCAATATAGTTTGCAGCCAGGCCAAGATGAAGACGCCGAAACTCAACTACTTTCTCAATGCAGCTATTGTAGAGCGTCCGTACCGAGTTCTGACTCACAGTACTGCTGACACAATCTCGCACGACCTGGCCGTCCAGCCCGGCGACAAACCGCCGGTGAGGCTCAGGCATGTAGGCCCGTACAGTCTCCAGATAGGTTGTCAGTTCGCTGCGCGCATGACGCAATCCCAGTGATGCACAGATAGCTGGAATCAAAGCACTTTGTGCTCCAGTTTGCCCCAGGAATGTCTGTGGTTTACCACCGAATGCCTGCACACCATCGAATACCACACCATCGGGGTGTGCGAACAGAAATGGACGTAAGGTCTCGTAATACACCTCCGGCCGGCAACCCTCTTCCATACGCCCTGCAAGTTCTATGATCGTCTCAAGTCCGGAGCGGATAATCTCGAGCTGCCTTTCGATCTGATCTATATCGTTAAGTTTTGCTGCCTGCACCAGTCTTGTGCCTGCGACCACTGCCGGAGCACCACGAGCCTCGATCACAATGTGCAGCACCCAAAACCATTCCTCATCAGGAAGAGGCTGAAACATCTGCACCGCTTTAATGTTTTCAACTGCAATTTCACCGGCAGGGTCTAGCCGCCGCCAATTGGCCAGTTGTGTGTTGGTATAACTCAGTGTCGGCGGCCGTTTGACCCGTGCTGAAAGCTGGACGAAAGGAATAGCGAGGGTACGCGGCAGTTGCCGAGTCGGTTCCTCGCCAGGCTGCCACAAATAGCCATTGCTCAAAAAGGCATAAGCCTGGTGCAGGCGCTCCGCAGCGCGTTCATCGAGAATCACATCGCTGCCTGAAAAATTCGGTATAGGCAACGCCAGACATGCTTCACGACAGCGGCCCTCCGCAACCAACTGTGGAAGACAACTGGCTACATCCATAATCTCGCCAACCGCACTGCGCATGGTATTCGAAAGAAACGGTAACGGATCGGTTACTGGTTCAGGAGCAATCAGAAATCCCTGCTTCCCAGTAACCTGCCAACACGAAGCCATCAGCGCACCTGTGCCTCGTGAGAATCAGCATTCGCATCGATATCAGGCAGCACGATACCCATCCGACCGGCCCAGTCGACGATCTCCGCCCATATTTCATCGGCAACAGGAATCCCAAACTGCTCCCGCAATTGTCGACAACGCTGCTCAGGTTCGCCCGGAATCATCACCTCGTCAAATCCTTCTGCCGGCGCCCGCCCTTTCACCCATTCCAGATAATCATCAATTCTGCTGCCATAGTCATCATCGCTCAGCAGGTCGAGATCAACCGCCAGCACCAGCCAGTTCAGTGCCCTTGCCTGACCCAGGACCCCATGAGCGAGCAGTTCGCCAATGAGCCCCAGTCCGTAGCCTTTGGGTCCGGCTGCCGGCAGCAGTACACCCCCCGCATAGTAGTCCCGGGCATCAATACTCGGCCGCCCGTCGCGGTCCATAATGGTCCCCGGGGGCAGAGGCTCTCCTGTTTTAGAGGCCGCGAGCAACTTGCCTTGAGCACTGGTGGACGTCGCAAAATCTACGACCACCACACCTGTCGGACCACCCGGGAGAGCCAATGTGTAGGGATTGGTCCCCATAATGCCTTCCCGACCACCGTAGGGTGCTACTTTTGGATTGCCCCGGGTATGTCCGCCACCGCCAATAATCACGGCAAAACAGCCCTGACGGGCAATCATTTCAGCGTAGGCACCAATCCGTCCCGTGTGACCACAATTCACCAGAGCACCGGTCGCCATCCCGGCAGTACTCGCTTTATGAGCTGTACATTCCGCAAGTTGCACCATAGCGGGAACACCGTGTCCACCACCAGCATCAATCCGGGTCATTGCCGGATCATCAACGACTAAAAGCGGTGTACCGAGGGGATCGATTGCGCCCGATTCGATAAGCGACATGTATTGAGAAAATCGCACCACACCGTGGGAATCCACACCCATCAGGCTGTTGCCCACCACGTGTTCGGAAACCATGGCTGCGTCATCGTGTGACATGCCTGCTGCTGACAGCAAGCGAACACCCAGAAGCCTCAGCTTATCGGCTGCAATTCGACGCCGGCTGAAATCTTTATCCGGCGGGGTTCCAGCTACAGTGCTCTGATCAATTTTGATTTTCAATGGTGGTAAAGCTGTGTTGAACTGAAGTGCTCCCAATCGCCTACAAATTTTTCAGTAACCGGCCGAATCCTGGAATAGGCTCATTGATGCCGTTTTGCCTCAGTGCGT
Organism: Acidiferrobacteraceae bacterium; assembly: GCA_002731295.1. Lineage (GTDB taxonomy): Bacteria > Pseudomonadota > Gammaproteobacteria > Arenicellales > UBA868 > REDSEA-S09-B13. Next base: position 11,527 of record PCBE01000079.1, read on the forward strand.
GCCAGTACAGGGCAACGTTGATGGCGATCACCGGTTTACCCAGTTCCTGCTCAAGCTCATCGG
>PCBE01000080.1 GCA_002731295.1 Acidiferrobacteraceae bacterium
CCAACCCCGAACACCACCACCTGATCAAGCAGGGGTTTAAGCGGCTCGGAAACAAAGGCTTGTAGCTTGTGGGTTTCGATTGGTAATTTGCCCAGCCCAGCCATACGCCATAGTCGGGACGTGTGACCCGCTACCGCAAAACCAACCTTCTTCGCCCGTATCACACCACGCACGGTTTCGACGCCAGTTACCTTACCGCCGTCCCGCAGTACGCCGGTAACTTCACAATTCTGAAGAATATCGATTCCGCGTTGATCTGCCGCCCTGGCATAGCCCCAAGCGACCGCATCATGCCGGGCACTACCGGCCCGCAGCTGGGCTGATGCACCGATGATTGGAAAACGCGCGTCTGGTCCGTAATTCAGATGTGGGATTTTTCTTTTCAAAGTTGGCAAATCCCAAAGTTCGCCATCTGAACCGGTCAATCGCATGGTGTTATATCGCCGCGCTGCGGCATCACGGGCTGCCGGGCTATGCAGCAAGGTGACATGTGCCCGCTGGCTGAACATCACGTTGTAATTCAGATCGTGGCTCAGGTTTTCCCAGAGCTTCAGGGAGTGTTCATAAAAGGGACGATTACCCGGCAGCATGTAGTTAGACCGAACGATCGTGGTGTTGCGCCCGGCATTACCGCTTCCGAGCCAGCCTTTTTCCACCACGGCAACGTTCGTGATGCCGTGGTTGCGTGCAAGATAATAAGCGGTTGCGAGCCCGTGCAGACCGGCACCGACAATGATCACGTCATACTCGGTTTTAGGCTCAGGATCCCGCCAGGCGCGATCCCAGTTTTTCTGTCCGGTCAATCCGTTAAGAAAAACACTCCAGGCGGAATATCGTTTCACGTTGTCGTCACGTAGGCTCAGTCAAACTATTCTTGGCTACCAATGGTACCTAAATTNTCCGNCACTTTGCCGGAGAACAGGTCACTAAATGTAGTCGTGGCAAGATGTNCCGAGAAGAACCAATACCATACCGGCAGTTTAGTCTGCAAGCGGATCTAGAATCCAGAATTCGAACCAGCCTTACCAACTCAATCATAGCTGATCGACAGTGTAGNGGNATNGCNTGGCAATTCAAATTTCGCAGTGGTCGGTTCTNAATAACTTTTGANCGCAGTCACAAAGCTGATATAACAGTACCNCTCANATCGNCTATAGACCNAACAGNAAGACGTGGACCNATCNATNTTCAGCNCTGACTTCAAACCGGAACCCTACTGGTGGGANCGCACCCCTCGACCGGTTCCTCTCGATGCATCTTTACCGGATCANGCAGATGTNGTGATCGTTGGNTCGGGCTACACCGGGTTGAATGCCGGNTTAGTGACCGCNCGGGNTGGGCTGTCCACTGTCATCGTNGATGCAGAGCAGCTTGGTTGGGGCTGCAGTTCACGCAACGGTGGCCAGGTGAGCGGCGAGGTTAAACCAAGCTATNAGGCATTGGCCCGCCTGCATGGGCCTGCACAGGCTTACGCCATTATCGCCGAAGCGCGTANTGCACTGCGGTGGNTTGGCGACTTTATANACGNTGAAGGNATCGACTGCGACTACAGACACTGCGGTCGATTTCATGCNGCCCACAGCGCCCAGCAATACGCCACACAGAAACAAGAATTCANATCNCAAGTNAAAGGNCTTGAACGAGATGGACACCTCGTNGATNAGACGCAGATCAGAAACGAAGTGGACTCCCCGTTTTACCATGGGGGACTGGTGATCAATCAACACNCGTCACTCGACCCGGCCCGCTACCATCAGGGCNTGTATGAACGGGCACTGGCGAGTGGGTGTCACGTCGTCGACAACTGCCNCGTCGAAANCATTGTTCGCAATGCCGATGGGTTTAANCTGGGTACAGCCAAAGGACAGATCCNGGCAGGTAAGGTGATTNTCGCGACCAGTGGTTATACCGGATCGGCAACACCATGGCACCAGAGACGGATTATTCCGATCGGCTCTTACATGTTGGCAACTGAAATGCTTGACCCGGATCTTGCGCGCAGCTTGATTCCTAATGACCGGGTTGTTAGTGATACTCGGAAACTGGTCGTCTATTACCGNCTATCGCCAGACGGNCACAGAATCCTGTTCGGTGCTCGGGTTTCATACAAAGAAACCGACCCGATAAGTAGCGCCGGGCCCTTGCGNCTGGAAATGCTTCGTATATTTCCACAGCTGGCGGATGCCAAGATTACCCACTCGTGGATGGGCTTTGTCGGGTATACCTTTGACAAACTGCCGCACCTGGGCGAGGACAACGGACTCTTCTATGCAATGGGCTATTGCGGATCAGGTATCTGCCTATCAAGTTATTTCGGCCATCGCCTTGGCCAGCANGCCTTAGGTATCCCGGACGCAACGATACCCATGAATGGGCTCAGATTTGAGACTCGTCCGTTTTATCGTGGCAATCCGTGGTTTCTCGGGCCGACAATCCGCTACTACCAGATCCGGGATCGCTTCAACTGAAGGTCTCATNNGCTGACTGAGTCTGCAAGTCACAGTCACGCTTTCCCGGTTCCCTGTCAATTTTTCAGTAATGTTGCACACCTCCCACAATTTATTTAGCATGTTAAATAAATTGTGGGTAGATGAATAGAGGAGCGATTTATGGGCGCACGTACCGGCAGCGAGTACCTAAAAGGCCTTCAGCAAAGCAGCGCGGAAATCTGGCTCGGTGATGAGCGCATCACCGATGTCACGAGCCATCCAGCCTTACGGGGCTGTGCACAGTCGATGGCCACTCTATATGACATGCAACACACTGNGGATCTGCGTGATGAGATGACCTATCCATCGCCCACGACGGGCGACCCCGTTGGTCTGTCGTTCATCACACCGCNAACGCACGAAGACCTCCAACGCAGATCAGCAATGATGTTCCACTGGTCCCGGTTCAGCGGTGGCATGCTCGGCCGTTCATCGGACTACATCAATGTCGAGATTATGGCGGCCGCGGCCGCGGCAGATTTCTACCATCAGAATGATCCCCGCTTCGGAGAGAACGCACGTAACTACTACGACTACGCACGGGAAAACGACCTGTGCATGACGCACACACTGGTCAACCCGCAGTCGAATCGCGCGCTGACCGCCAGCGGTCATCCCAGTGCCGACGTAGCACTGCGTATTGTCGACGAAAATGCCGATGGCATGGTGGTTCGGGGTGCGCGTATNCTGGCGACACTGGGTCCACTGGCTGATGAGATCATGGTATTCCCATCAACTGTTCTCAAGGCAGCGTCCGACACTAACTCGTTTGCCTTCGCATTTACGATTCCCTGCGCCANGCCCGGCATGAAACTGATCTGTCGGGAGTCACTTGCCTATGGAGAATCACGGGTCGATCATCCGTTGAGTTCCCGATTCGAAGAGATGGATACCATAGTCGTATTCGACGATGTTCTTGTACCGTGGGANCGAGTGTTCCTCAAATCAGACCCTGAACTATGTTCCCGTCACTTCCCGGAGACNGGCTGCCTTGCCCATATGGCNCAGCAAGTGGCCATCAAGAACACCTGTAAAACGGAATTTGTCCTGGGCATTGCCTGTTCCATTGCCGAGGCACTGGGNTCCAACGANTTTCAGCACGTGCAGGAAAAGATCGCGGAGTGCATGATTAACCTTGAGATCATGAGAGCCTGTCTGCGCGCATCGGAAGCCGATGCCAANATCGATAAGTGGGGTGTGATGGCNCCTGACCGCGCACCGCTCGATGCCGCACGCAATATCTTCCCGAAGATGTATCCACGAATGATCGAGATACTGCAGCTTCTGAGCGCCTCCAGCCTGATGCTGATTCCCCCGGATTCAGCGTTGGATAGCCCAGTCGCAGAGGATATCGACCGTTACCTGGCAGCTGCCAATTGTACTGCNCGCGATCGCATCAAATTGTTTCGCCTGGCGTGGGATGTCGCCTGCAGTGGGTTTGCGGGGCGTCAGGTGTTGTACGAACGATTCTTTTTTGGCGATCCCGTGCGCATGATGTCGGTGCTCTACCGAACCTACGATAAACAGCCCTTGATGGACCGTGTTGATAAATTTCTGAGTCGCGATCGCTGAGTGGCGCACTGACTGCTCTGATTGATCACGGGTGTGGTAGCGTTACCCCTTGAGAAATAACTCACTTGTTTCCGGGAGAGTAATCCATGCAACCAGGTATCCATCTCGTGGGCAGCGTTGCCATGTCGGATTCAGAATCCGTTTTCAGGGCTCTGTCATCAGAACTTGCGCCCTGGCTTCGNCGNATTCCAGATGGCGAAACCGGCGAACGTCATCGCTGGATCTACTGGCAGCGCGAGATGCTGCTGTCTCANCCGGACATGGAACTCGACCCCGATGCGACACCGCTGACACTTCGCCAGTGGGATGGCGAACTCATACGCGAAACAGAGCTGGTACGCTTTAAGCCCGATGTAGACCCGTCATCGGTCGTGTTTGAGACCGGTTATGCACCCGCCGCTATTGCGTCTTATGATGTTTTCAGACAATTGCGTGATGATGATGTGATCCCGGCTGGCGTGCGCTTCCAGGTCTGCCTGCCTACCCCGATGGCTTCAGGCTACATGTATGTCAGCCCGACATGTATCGAGGATTACCTACTCACCTATGAAAAGTCACTGCTGACAGCTCTCAGGTCAATTGTCGATGCCATTCCTCATCAGGACCTTTCGATCCAATGGGACATCTGCCAGGAAGTGCTGATCTTTGAAGATTATTTTCCTTATCGCCCCGATAACTANAAACCACAGATCTTCGATCANATGAGCCGACTTGGGGCGCAGGTGCCACCCGATGTAGAACTGGGCTACCATCTGTGTTACGGCACGCCCANGGACGAGCATCTGGTTATGCCCAAAGACACCGCGATTCTGGTCGAGNTCGCGAATGGACTGGTCNCACAGCTTCAGCGGCAACTGGATTTTCTCCACATGCCCGTACCGCGTGACCGGGTCGATGATGCGTACTACGCTCCACTGGCCGGACTTCAACTCCCCGCTCAGACAGAACTGTACTTGGGATTGATCCACCACCAGGATCACAATGGCGATAAACAGCGCATCGCTGCAGCACAGAAAGTAGTATCGTCATTCGGGATTGCCAGCGAATGTGGCTGGGGCCGCACCGATCCTGAGCGAGTCCCTGGTCTAATCGAATCCCATCGACTGGCGGCTTCGAATTTCCAACCGTGAGTGCGATCAACTACAACCGCTGGCGGGACATGTTGGTAACACCAGTGGATACGCAGAGATTTGAATGGGTACACCAGCACTGGACACCGCGAGCCGATGACGTGTTTATTGCCAGTTTTCCCAAGAGCGGCACGACCTGGACACAGCAGATCGTACGCCTGGTTTACAGCCGTGGACTAATCCACGACAGCGACCCGCCTCTCCATGCCATCATTCCATGGCTTGATGATTCGAAGGACCTGCCCGATCTGTCGGTTGTCGACTCGATGACCTCGCCCAGGGTCTTTAAGTCACACAATCCCTATCATCTTTTACCGCGCAAACTAACTGAGTCTAACCGGCTGATATACGTTACGCGCGGTGCGAAAGACACTGCGGTGTCGATGTATTTTCACACCTTTGGTTTCAAGATGTATGAGTATGACGAGCCGATCGAACATTTTATCGGTGAGTTTATGGCGGGAAGGGTGGAGTACGGTCCTTACTGGACCCACCTTGCCAGCTGGTATGCGCAACGTGAGCGCCACAATATTCTGGTCCTGCATTATGAAGAAATGCAGATTGACCTAGCCGCAACAGTTTCGCGGGTTGCCCATTTTCTTGATCAGCCTTTGACCCACAAGGAAATAGAGCGCATCGCCCAACGATCGACATTTTCCAGTATGAAGAAGGACCCGCGATCCAGCATGCAATTATGGGACGAGGAGCAGCGCAAGCCAGGCATACCTTTTATGCGCAAGGGTAAGGCTGGCGACTGGCCAAACCACTTCACACCCGAACTTGCCCAGGCGTTCGACAAAGAATTTAACGTTAAAATGTCTAAGATCAGCTGGCCCTGGTGATCACGGCAACAACCCTAAAGGATAGCGCCATATTAACGACACGCCCGTCATAGCCCAAAGGAACCCAATCGCGGTCGAAGTAGAAGCAGGGAAAACCTATTTCTAGTGTCAGTGTGGTCTCAGCAACAAACAGCCTTTCTGCGACGGTTCCCACAAATCAACAGCGTTTACCCCGATACGCTACCATGCAGAAGAATCTAAAAAGATCTTTTTCTGCGGCGGTACTGCATAGTGGTCGCTGCAACGGTGGTAACCCACAGAATTGGAACTGTTTAGACCTGACCGTAAATCGAGGTCTGGTCACCCAGTGCTTCAAGATGTTCTGCACAGTTCAGCAACTCGACCCGCCAGGGCGGTGACGACTCGATACGGGTGAAACTTGCGTTGCGAAATGGATACAGCCTTCCACTGTCAGAGACATGCGCGTTGGCATCTAGATGATTACGTAACAAAGCTGCGCAGACCAGTCCATGGGTTACCACGGCCATTGTTCCGTTTTCCGGTAGCGCCGACTGAATTCTCGACCAGGCACAAGTCACGCGCTGGTCGAATTCCTGCCATGTTTCTCCTTCTTCAGGTTCATAGTTTTCAGCAAACGGATCAATGTTCCGAGCCTCCAGATCAATGAAGCGTTGGCCCCGCAGTCGACCAAAATTGCGCTCCTGAAGCAACGGTTCAAACTCAATGCCGACACCGGTTTCATCAGACAATGCCTGAGCCGTCATGGCGGCCCGGGGCAGATCACTGGCCAGGATCCGCGTAATCCCCTCCGTGCTCAGGCGTGTCGCAAGGCGAAGCGCCTGCTCCTCGCCCCGGTCCGACAGTGGTGTGTCTGCCGGCTGCATAACACGATCGCGATTAAACGCGGTTTCACCGTGGCGAATCACTAATAAGCTCATGAAGATTCCTTATTATTGTCGAGCAGTTCGTTGACGAGCAACCAAACCTGTTCAGGACCTTCCACTTGCGCATTGTGTCCAAGGCCCGGGAGTTGCCTCGCCGCGGCATCCAGGGCGCTCAGTTCTCCTGAGCCGACCATCTTGTCATGTTCTCCGCACGCCAACATCACCTCGCAGCGGGCGGCCTGAACCAGTTCAGCGACGGGTGGTCTACCAATCGCATAAATTTCCGGGTCAGTGGCAAGACGATACTGGCCATCGTCTCCTGCAACGACACCACACTGTGCCGTGGGGGAATCGGGATTCACCAGACCGATCAGACCTGATACCTTGAGGTAGCGTTCTACGGCCTCGGCCTGCGTTGCCCACCAGCGAACCGGACGTGTCGACAATGCCTGCATCTGTTCCAGTTCAGCCTCGTTCCAGCTGACCTTGATCCCCACACCCAGCACACGCTCAACATTCGGCAGCGCACCACCGAGCATCAGGCCGACCACACCCCCCATCGAGTGCCCGATCACCACCAGCCGACTGGCCTCGTTGATGAGTGGGATCAGGTCGCCCATCAGACTGCCATAGGTATAAGGCCGTTCCCAGGGAGAGCGCCCATGCCCCCGGAAATCCGGTACCAACCAGCGACCGGCCTTATTACGGTCAATCAGATCAGCCAGTCCTCCCCAGACCTCGCCGGTTGCACCGAGTCCGTGAAGCAGTAGATAGGTCGTCTCACCCGCACCACCGGAACGAAGGTAAAGCTCGGCCACATTGATCTCCTGCCGGGTCATGCCCGCGCAGTGGGAAGCGAGTTACCGTTGCTGCCGAGA
>PCBE01000081.1 GCA_002731295.1 Acidiferrobacteraceae bacterium
GCAGCGACCATTAACGGGGGGTTTATTGTCCAGCCGAGTCTGATCGATGCAATTACGGATACCAACGGTATCGTTCTGTATGCTGATGATGATCCCTATGCCCAACAGGTGTTCAGCGAGTCAACTGCCCGCCAACTACAGACTATGATGACTTTAACAGTACGCAAAGGATCGGCAAAAAAGTCTTTCAATAACTTTTTCACCGGCAAGATGTCAAACGTCGAAGTCGGTGGTAAAACCGGCACACTCAACGGGACAGATCCTACCGGTACTTACGATTGGTTTGTAGGCTATGCCCATCGCAGTGACCGTAAGCTGGCTTACGCGGTTCTTTGTATCAACAAAGAAAAATGGTATGTAAAATCGGCCTACGTCGCACGTAAAGCGATAGAGCATTATTTCTCAGAACAAGTGCTATAGCCACTGGCTCACCAGATTTCCAGCACAAGTAGAGTACAGCATATTGCAGCAGTATCTTGATGTCGTCGAAAGCGTACTCAGTCGCGGTCATCGAAAGACCAATCGAACTGGCGTTGATACTCTTTCAATCTTTAATTTAAATTATCAGATTGACTTGCGACAGGGTTTTCCACTACTGACCACCAAAGAGATTTCCTGGAAAAATATCGTCGTTGAGAATCTGTGGTTTCTGTCGGGCAGGACCGATATTGGCCTGCTACGCCGGCATGGTTGTAAGTTTTGGGACCCTTGGGCAGATGAAGACGGCCACGTGCCCAGTGCCTATGGCAACTACTGGCGACACTTCCCAGTACATGATCAGGACAAGGCCTCGTTTAACGATCAAGTGGCTTGGGTTGTAAAAGAGCTCAGGCAAAATCCGGACAGTCGCCGGTTGGTGGTATCCGCCTGGGCACCAGGCAATGCCCAGTTCAGCGGTTTACCCCCCTGCCATGCGCTGTGGGTACTCAATGTTCAACGCGACGAGGCTGGCGAACCCCTGTTGTGCCTACACTTAACCCAGCGTAGTTGTGACGTTGCGCTAGGGCTACCCTATAACATCGCCGGTTACGCTTTCCTGCTCGAGTTGTTTGGGCAGTTCGCGGGTATACCGGTGGGTTACTTTGGGCACACCTTGATCGATGCGCACATCTATACCGCCAAGCCTGATGGCAGTATGGCAGAGTACGACCATGTACCTGGTTTACGAGATCAGCTGCTGCGAAACCCCAAACCATTGCCACGGCTGACCATAAACAGTGCTATTCGATCGCTCAACGACGTGGAAGACCTCCTCAGTGCCACGACGGACGAGTTGCTCAGCACTTTTTCTCTGGCCGGATACGAACCCGAGCAGGCGATTACTTTCAAGGTAGCCGTGTAGTCATACGATGACAACAGAAGCCGCACTGATTGCCAGGAATTTTCTACCGGCCCAAGTTAGGGACTGACATTGCGCGCAGCAATTGTGGCAATCACTCAAGACCGTGTCATCGGGGCAGATGGAAAACTACCCTGGCACTATTCGGCCGACCTGAAACGTTTTAAACAGCTGACCCTGGGCACCACCATCATTATGGGCCGCGGCACGTGGGAATCGATGGGTGCAAAACCACTGGCCGGGCGACGCAACATTGTAATCACCCGCTCGCTGCTGGATGGTGTCCAGTGCTATACAACGATCCCAACCGCCCTGGCCAGCTGTACTGGCGACGTCTGGTTTATCGGCGGTGGACAGCTCTATGCAGCAGCCCTTGAATTCTGTGATTTCATCGATGTCACGCAGGTGCCTGACAAGATCTCAGCTGGAAATACCGTGTTTTTCCCAGAACTGGACCCAGGTGTGTGGCAGGCAGAACCGATGACGCCACTCGCAGCGGATCCCAGGTTAAGTCATGGCCGTTATTATCGACGATCGACAGCGACCCGAAGTGCCAAAAGGCAACATTCAACCTAGCGTCCTTGACTTGAGTGTTTAGCGGATATGGACGTGTCTTTCATTTTTGATGATCTGAACGACGCTCAGCGCCAGGCAGTATCCAAAGATCCCTGTCCGATGCTTGTTCTTGCCGGTGCCGGAAGCGGCAAGACCCGCGTTCTGACCCACAGAATCGCCTGGCTTGTGACAGCACTTGAAGTGTCGCCACTGTCTATCCTCGCTGTTACGTTCACCAACAAAGCGGCTCAGGAAATGCGACATCGGGTAGAACGCATGATCGGTTCTCCTATGCGCAATATGTGGCTCGGCACGTTTCATGGCCTGTCACACCGTTTGCTACGCACTCACTATGCCGATGCAGGTCTTTCTGATTCTTTCGAGATCCTTGATGCCCAGGACCAGCACCGTCTGGTGCGGCGTTCACTTAGAGAATTGAATCTTGATGAGGGATTCTGGCCACCGCGACAGGTACAGTGGTTTATTAACAGCAACAAGGAGGAGGGCCGGCGGCCTCCACAACTTGAAGGGTCATCAGATAACCAGCATCAGACTCTGACCCAGATTTACGCCCATTACGAATCACTGTGTCAGCGTTTTGGACTGGTTGACTTTGCAGAACTTCTGCTACGGAGCCTGGAGCTATTTCAGAACAACGGACCAATTCGCGACGCTTACCGGGAACGATTTCAGCACATCCTGGTCGATGAGTTTCAAGATACCAATACCATACAGTACCGTTGGCTGAAACTGTTGGCACAACCGCGCAACAGCATCACTGCTGTGGGCGACGACGATCAGTCGATCTACGGCTGGCGGGGGGCCCGAATTGAGAACATGAACTTGTTTCAGAAAGACTTTCCCGATACGCAGATCCTGCGGCTGGAACAGAACTATAGATCTACTGGAACAATTCTCGCGGCCGCAAACAGTGTAATTGACCACAACGTCGGCCGAATGGGCAAAAAACTTTGGACTGAAGATCAGGCCGGTGCACCGATTAGGCTTTACGCTGCATTTAACGAAATCGACGAAGCCCGGTTCGTCTTGGAACACCTTCGCGAGTGGGTGCACGAAGGCAATCGCCGTGATTCTATTGCCATCCTCTATCGCTCGAATGCACAGTCGCGTGTTTTTGAGGAACTCCTGCTCAGTGAAGGCATTCCTTACCGAGTCTATGGTGGACTCCGATTTTTCGAACGAGCCGAAATCAAAGATGCTCTGGCATACCTGCGCCTGATCTCAAATCGCCACTCTGATCCGTCTTTTGAACGGGTCGTCAATGTCCCCACTCGCGGCATCGGTGCACGAACAGCCACCGCAATCCGTGAACATGCCAGGGCGTCTGACACCTCCATGTGGACCGCTGCGGTTGAATTGGCAAACAAAACACAAATACCCACAAGAGCCCGGACCTCGCTGAAATGTTTTGTCGATCTCATCGAAGCGCTTGACGTATCGACACGAGANCTTGATCTAACTGAACAGACGGACATCGTTGTGCAACGTAGCGGGCTTATNGATCACTACCGTAAACAACACGGTGAAAAAGCGCAGACGCGGGTAGAAAACCTCGAAGAACTCGTCAGTGCAGCCCGTCATTTCAATTACGACCCGGCCGATGACCAACATCCGGANCCACTATCGGAATTTCTCGCNCACGCTGCGCTGGAGGCCGGTGAAGGACAGGCAGAAGAGTGGGAAGACTGCGTACAGCTGATGAGCCTTCATTCAGCCAAAGGACTTGAGTTCCCGCTTGTATTTCTGTGCGGGCTGGAAGAGGGCCTCTTTCCGCATCAGCGTTCGATCGATGAACCGGGTCGACTCGAGGAGGAGAGACGTCTGTGTTACGTCGGTATGACCCGGGCCATGGTGCAACTTTTTCTGACCTGGGCTGAGGTCCGGCGGCTGCATGGCCGGGAAAACTATACCCGCCCGTCTCGTTTCCTNAGCGAAATCTCGGCGGAACTGGTTGATGAAGTCCGNTCGTCCACCGTATTGCCCCGGGCTACCTCAACACCTGCCGAAGTTCTGAACACCGTGGCTCAANCAAGCAGCCCGGGTATCAACCTGGGTGCTCGCGTACATCATGCCAAGTTCGGTCATGGTACTGTCCTTAGTGTAGAGGGGCAGGGTGAGCATGCCCGAGTTCAGGTTCGATTCGAAACTGCTGGCAGCAAATGGCTGGTGTTGGCCTACGCCAACTTGGACCCCGCCTGATCGATGTCGGTGGGGATGTGTTCGCTGCNGCCACTCAGTTCAAGCGCAAGGAAACTACGAGACCNGCAAATACACAGGCACCGAACCAGGTATTGTTGATAAACGCCTTCAGACACATGTCCCGATCGCGTCCGCGACACAATCGGTATTGATAACCAGCCGTTACCGCAGCACCAACCAGACCCAGATAGTACCAAGCGCTCAGATGCAGCCCCCAGCCGATGATGCCAAGTACCGCCAGTGCGAGAGCCTGCAACACCGCGTTGGCCAATAGATCATATCGACCGAAAAGAATGGCGGTAGATTTAACTCCGATTTTAAGGTCGTCGGGCCGATCAGCCATCGCATACATGGTATCGTAAGCGACCGTCCACAACAGATTAGCGCACAGGATCCACCAGGCNAGTGCCGGTACACGACCGGTTTGTGCAGCAAATGCCATCGGAATCCCCCAGGAAAAAGCAATCCCTAAAACCAGTTGTGGTAGGTGTGTGAAGCGTTTAAATAGTGGGTAACTGATCGCAATCGCTGCACCAATGAAGCCCAGTACAATGGCTTGTCGGTTCAGGGTTAACAACAACCCCAGTGCAACCATCATAAGGGCTGCAAACAGGATCAGCGCCTCGCGCGTAGAGACGTCGCCCGTTGCCAAAGGCCGGTTTCGAGTTCTTTGGACGTGCGGATCAAATNCGCGATCAAAGTAATCATTTATCACACATCCTGCTGCACGCATCACAATTACACCAGTAACAAACACTACGACGACCTGCACTTGTGGTTGACCACCACCAGCAATCCAAACAGCCCAAAGTGTGGGCCACATCAGCAACAACCAGCCGATCGGTCTATCGAGCCTTGCCAGGCGCACATAAAGAAACAGGCGATCACGCACTGTAAAATCCATCTTCAGTTCTGAGCCACCGACGGATTAACCGATCGATCAACTTCGTCTCGCCGTTGTCAAGCAGTTGAGCTGCAACATCCCGGACACTTTCTAGTAGCATGTGATCGCGGGTCAGATCAGCAATGCGAAATTGAGGCAGGCCGCTTTGACGCGTGCCCAGTAATTCGCCCGGACCACGCAGTTCGAGGTCCTTCTGCGCGATCTCGAATCCATCATTGGTCTCNCGCATCGTCGACAGCCGCGCTTTTGCCCGATCTCCAAGTGGGGCCTGATACATCAAGACGCANGCCGACTTTTGGTCTCCACGGCCCACTCGACCCCGTAACTGATGCAACTGGGCCAATCCCAGTCTTTCGGCATTTTCGATCACCATCAGGCTGGCCTCAGGCACATCGACACCGACCTCAATAACCGTTGTTGCAACCAAAAGGTCGACCTGGCCACTCCTGAACCCGTTCATAACGACATCTTTTTCTGTGGGTGTGTTGCGACCATGTAACAGTTCGATCTTCAGTTCAGGCAGATCCTGACGTAAAGACTCTGCACGCTGCGTCACCGCCTCTAGGTCCAACAGCTCTGATTCATCGATTAAAGGACAGACCCAGTAAGCTCGCATACCCCGGGCGCAGGATTCCCGGATACGTTCCTGTACTGCCTGACGCCTGGAATTGGGTATCACAACTGTCTCTACCGGTTGTCGACCAGGCGGCATCTNATCGATGACCGAAACATCCATGTCTGCATACATCACCATAGCTAAAGAACGCGGTATCGGTGTGGCTGTCATCACCAGCTGGTGCGGTGCACGATTATCTGAGCGCCCTTTATCNCGCAGTGCCAGTCGCTGCTCGACACCGAAGCGGTGTTGTTCATCTACGACCACCAGTCCCAGGTTGTGATAGTGAACATCGTCCTGAAACAACGCATGGGTACCAATACCGACCTGAACATCACCACTGGCTAAGCGCTGACANGCTTGTCGACGAGTCGCTGCTGCTNCCCGACTGGTCAGCCACACTGCATCTATCCCCAGTTCCTTCAGCCAGATCTCAAAACTATCGAAATGCTGTCTGGCCAACAGTTCAGTCGGTGCCATAACTACAGCTTGGCAGCCGGCTTCTACTGCGGCGAGCACTGCGGCGGCAGCCACCACAGTTTTTCCGGATCCTACATCCCCTTGTACCAGTCGCATCGTAGGAACAGTACCGGCCAGATCGTTGAACACCTCCTCAACAACTCGAACCTGTGCACTGGTCAGCGGAAAATGCAGTTGCTCACAGAGTTGTGGCCAAAGCCTGGTAGACGGCGGCATCAGCGGAGCACACAGCCGATCGCGGTGGGATCGCCGCTGTCGAATCGCAATATGATGCGAGAGCATCTCCTCAAATGCCAGCCTTTGCCGGGCAGGATGAGACCCCTGCATCAGCAAAAGAGGATCGGTCCCTACAGGTGGACAATGCAGTATGGTGAGGGCGTCGGCCAACGATATCTCCATACCGGGAACGTCGACGCCCTTAGGTAATAACTCCTCAATCTCCGTGGCACAACGTGGCAGCGCTTGCCTGATCATATCCCGCCATTTACGCTGGCCGACGCCATCGGTAGTCGGATACACGGCTGTCAATGTCTGCTCTGTAGTCGCCTCCGACTCACTGTGCAGCAANCGGTATTCAGGATGAACCATCTCCAGGCCAGTTGGACCTTGGCGAACTTCACCGAAACATTGNATCAAGCCCCCTCGTGCCAGTGCGCGCTGTTGGGTTGCTGTGAATCGGAACTGTCGCATTGTGAGTGTGCCGGTATTGTCTGAAATAACCGACACCAGGCTACGACGACGTCCCATGCGCACGCCGGAAAGCTCGATCACACCGGTTACAAGTACATCGNTACCGGCTGTCAGTCCACCCATGGGTGAAAATCGTGTGCGGTCCTGGTAGCGCAGTGGCAAATGAAACAGGACGTCCTGGACCGAGCGGATTCCCAACCGGGCAAGCCGGGATTCGATTTGGGGGCCAACACCCTTAAGCGTGGTGATTGCCTGAGACGCTGCCCTGGCCCCGGCTGGTTCGAGCAAATGTTGGTTAGCCACGGAGTGGGTTAACCGGCAGCATGAGACAGGCCTAGCTTTCCACCAATCAAACGGCTATTCGCACTGTCCTATGCCGGCAGATAAACAATCGCCTCAACTTCGACTGGAACACCCTTGGGAAGCGCAGCCACACCGATAGCGGCTCGGGCAGGATAGGGTTCATCAAAATACTCAGCCATTACTTGGTTGACCGTCGGAAAGTCAGTCAGGTCGGTCAAGAAAACTGTCAACTTGACAGCATCGGCAAGGCTCGCACCGGCAGCGTCAGCAACTGCCGACAGGTTATCGAACACACGTCGAATCTGTGTTTCCATGTCACCTCCGACCACCTCCATCGTTTCCGGGTCCAAGGGTATTTGCCCGGATATATAAAGCGTATTACCGGCAACAACCGCTTGCGAATAAGCACCGATCGCATCCGGCGCCTGCGAAGTACTGATAGCCTGTCTACTGGTCATCGTGTTTTGTCCCTCATTCAGTTGGCTGCACCTGGAGCATTATCCTCTTGCTCGGAATACGCGAATTACTGACCGTCGTGCTCTTAGCCGACGAATAATCTGGGCAAGGTGTTGGCGATTTGCAACTTCTATCGTAAAACGAATCGTCGAATTACGATTATCCCGCGCATTGACTGCAACACTGTTGATATTGGATCCTTCTTCGGCGACCAGTGCAGCCAGCTGAGCAAGTACACCCCGGCGGTTGAGCACTTCCAGTCGTATGTCTGCCGCAAATTCCCCCTTAACTTCATCCGACCACTGTACGCTGATCCAGTTCTCGACGCTTTTTGCCTGTTTAGCAGCATTAGGNCAGGTTGTGGTGTGAATAACAATGCCACGACCAACGGAAAACAGGCCCGTTATCTTGTCGCCGGGAATGGGCCGGCAACATCGGCCATAAGACACACTCATCCCCTCAACACCCTTGATCGGGAGAGGCCCACTTTTAGTTTTCTTCGAAGGGACACTACTGTCGGGCAACAATTGGCGCGCGACCATCATGGGTAGGCGTTTACCCAATCCGATATCCGCTAACAACTCATTCCAGTCTTCTCGATCGAGTNGTTTNAGCAACCCAATCTTCTGGCTGGTCTTTAACCGGGTCGTCAGACCCACAGATGTCAGTGCCTGGTCAAGTAACTGACGACCGAGTTTGGCAGCATCTCCTTCCTGCTGGGACTTAAGGTAATTCCGTATTGATGCACGGGCTTTGCCGGTGACAACATAATGAAGCCACAGCGGTGTTGGGCATGCCGACCGTGCTGTGAGTACTTCGATGTGATCCCCATTGTTGAGCACATGGTGCAGCGGTATGGCTTCATTGCCGATCTTGGCACCGATGCAGTGATTACCGATGTCCGAGTGGACTGCGTAGGCAAAATCCAGCGCGCTGGCGCCTTTAGGGAGCTTCTTTATATCGCCTTTAGGTGTAAACACATAGATCTCATCGGGGAAAAGGTCGGTCTTTAGGTGCTCGAGAAATTCCGAGGGATTACCTGACTCTTGCTGGGTTTCTATCAGATCGACTAACCAGCTATGGGCCACTATCTGCGGTGGCGCTTCACCGCCATGAGACTTGTAACGCCAGTGTGAGGCGACGCCCGACTCTGCAACCCGGTGCATGTCGGTGGTTCGGATCTGTACTTCGATACTCTGGCCAAATGTGCCAAACAACTGTGTGTGCAGTGATTGATAGCCGTTGGCTTTGGGGATCGCGATGTAGTCCTTGAACATACCGGGTACCGGTTTGTACAAGTTGTGAATAATGCCCAGCNCCCGATAACATTCGTCCACTGTATTCACGATAATGCGAATCGCAAAGATGTCACCCATTTCCGCCATCGGTANCCGCCGATCCTGCATTTTTCGGTAGACGCTGTAGATGTTTTTCTCACGACCGACTACGGTCGCATCTATCCCGATCTCCTCGAGTTCTTCAATAATCTTCAAACGTGAACGGTCAACAACCCGCTTGCGATTGCCCCGTCGTTTGCTGATCTCTTTGCGAATCGCGGAGTAACGCTTGGGATAGAGGAACTGGAAACTTAAGTNTTCCAGTTCCTGGGTCCAGGTATACATACCCAGTCGGTTGGCGATAGGTGCATATATATCGAATGTTTGTTGGGCGATTCGCTNACGCTGATCTNAACGCAAAGAATCTAGGGTGCGCATATTATGGATTCGATCAGCCAGCTTAATCAGGATCACCCGGATATCCTTCGCCATTGCCAGGAGCATCTTACGGAAGTTCTCCGCTTCCGCATGTTCCTTAGATTCAAACTCGATCTGGTCGATCTTGCTGACACCATCAACCAATAACGCGACATCTTCACCAAACGATTCCGCCAGCTGCTCGCGTAAAGTGGGGGTGTCTTCTATAACATCGTGAAGGATGGCGGCAGAGATACTGGGGCTGTCAAGCCGCATGTCCGCAAGAATCAACGCAACAGACAGGGGATGGGATATAAAGGCCTCGCCNCTGCGGCGGCGCTGACCATCGTGGGCATCCGCACCGAACAGATAAGCCTTATAGACGGCTTTTACTTCTTTGGGATCTAGATACTCCTCAAGAACCTCGATCAGATCACTGATGACCACCTTGCCTGTTGATGCGGGCGGTCGTCCTACTTTACTGGACTGAGGTTCTTTCCTCCTCGTTGTTACTGCTGTNGTCGGCATTGCTGTCACCTGTATCGTTGTCTGCCGCACTGGACTCGTTGGCTGCGGTATCTTCTTTCAGACTCAGATCTTTTGTCTCCGTCTCAGCTTCGGTTTGAATCTCTTCACTTTCACCGAACAGTTCTTTCTCGAGATCGATTTCTTCTTCTTCGAGAATNTTCGGGGTTACCAACCCTTCTGCAATCTCGCGNAGTGCAATGACTGTTGGCTTATCACGGTCTTCCGGTACCAAGGGGTCCGCNCCAAATGCCAGTTGCCGGGTACGTTTTGCGGCAACCAGCACCAGCTGAAATCGGTTCTCNACATTTTCGAGGCAATCCTCGACGGTAATTCTGGCCATTTTGTTTCTCCGGCAAACTAGGGGATGCAGTCNNTTNCCGTCTGGAACTGCGAACAAGTACGCGGCTGACCAGGTCTGCCTTCGATCCGGTCGAGGAGGCTGCGCTAACTGTCTGGGGTATCTGAAGTTTTGAGTTTAACGTTTTCTGCGGAATTCACAAGGGCAGCCAGGTCTAATCCAGCTGCTGACGTCGGTGGCTGCTGATGGAGCACGAGTTGTTTGAGTTCGGTCACNGTATCGTCGAACCTGTCGTTGATCACGATATGATCGTATTCAATGTAATGCCCCATCTCAGTGATTGCTCGTTGCATGCGATAGTCGATTTGATCTCGGTCATCGCGTCCACGCCGGGCGAGACGTTCTTGCAGGGCTTCGATGGAAGGCGGCAGGATAAAGACGCTGACCGCATCGGAATTTGACGCTCGAACTTTTCGGGCCCCCTGCCAATCTATATCCAGAATCACTGTCTGTTGTGCTGCCAGAGCTCTGTCCACACTACCCGTGGATGTCCCATAGTNATGGTCAAACACCCTCGCGTACTCAAGAAATTCCCCGCGTTCGATCATTTGTTCGAAAACAACTGGACTGACAAAGAAATAATCAACACCGTCTACTTCTCCTCGACGCGGACTACGGGTCGTGTGGGATATGGAAACCACGACATGTGGGCAGTCATTCGCAATGGCCTGGGCCAGGCTCGTCTTACCGCCCCCGGAAGGTGCTGAAAATATCAACAGCTGCGGTATCTTCTGCCGGCCAGTCACACACTGCACCTACTCAATGTTTTGGATCTGCTCGCGCATCTGCTCGATCAGCACTTTAAGNTCGACCGCTGCAGTTGTGGTTTCGGGGTGATTTGATTTTGAGCCCAGGGTATTGGCTTCTCGGTTGAGTTCCTGCATCAAAAAATCGAGTCTTCGACCCACGGGACCNGACCCANTGAGAATATTTGCAACCTCGGCCAGGTGAAGTTGCAGCCGATCGATCTCCTCAGCTATGTCGGATTTAGCCAGTAACAGTACCAGCTCCTGTTCAAATCGTCCGGGCTCCAACTGTTCAGCAAATTCACTGACACGTTCGTTGAGACGCTGACGGGCGTACTGCTCCAGTTCGGGCCCGCGGCCTTGCACACCGATAACGATATCCCGAGCAGCCGCAAGTTTCGCGTTGATCACCACAGCCAGCTGTCGACCCTCACGCTGCCGCTGACTGNCCAGTGCGGACAAGGCATTCGCTAAAGCATCTTTAGCAGTTACGCTCAGCTGNTCCTCATCGATCCGCTCGGGTGTCAGCACACCAGGCCACTTGAGAATATCTGCTATAGATAGTTCACCCGCAACAGGCACTGTGGACTGCACGGTTCTCGACCAGGCCATCAGCTGGTTTATTGTGTCCAGGTTGAGCTCGGGGCTATTGGCTGAAGATTCAGCTGACTGGTATCTGAGTACAGCGTCTATCCGGCCCCGGCTCAATGACGCCTTAATGGTCTCACGGAACATCATTTCCGCGCTACGAAGTTCCTCAGGCAGTCTCATGGAGATTTCCAGATACCGATGATTTACGCTACGAATCTCCCACACCAGCCGGCTTTGCTCTGACTGTGATTCGTGCTGAACAAACGCTGTCATACTGCTAATCAAATGCAGGTCTCCGATACATCAGATTAAAGGGGTCGGGGTATCATCGCCCCCATGCACACCACCGCCCTATAGTGTAGTTGATGCCGGGTAAGGCTTTCGTTCCGGCCAACAAACGAAAAGATAGCAAGAGTAGTCGCTTATCGTTTACCTGAAACGTCGAGAGTGTTATGGTCAACATATCTTTGGTCATACCAAATTACCAGGAAATTTATGAATACCACGCGCGTTTCAGACATCGTCGTCGGAAAGATTGAGCGGTCGATTCTCGAAGGCACGCTGAAACCGGGTCAGCGCCTACCCGCCGAACGTAAATTTGCTGAGCAAATGGGCGTCTCCCGCCCGTCGTTGCGTGAGGCGCTGCAGAAACTGTCCGCACGCGGTCTGCTTGTCGCACACCGCGGTGGGGGCACCATCGTGACGAAATCCCTGAATCCCGCACTTGAAGATCCACTGCTGGAACTCATCAGTAATTCACCGGACTCTCATGCAGACGTGCTTGAACTACGCCATGGGCTTGAATCATTGTCTGCCTATTACGCAGCCAGTCGGAGAACCGAGTCGGATATCGAACAGATTCGAAGCTATTACAAACGACTGATTATTTCTCACAGCCGCCAGGATGCTACGCTAGAAGCCAAAGCCGATGCAAACTTTCACCTCGCCATCGCGGAAGCATCACACAATGTTGTTCTGGTACATGTGATGCGCAGTCTATTTTCGCTGCTGCGGAAAAGCATCCGCTACAACCTGGAGAATCTCTACACACAGCCGGGGCGCTTTGAACACCTGCGAGACCAGCACTATCACTTGATGACCGCGATCATAAACGGTGATCTTGATGATGCGCGCTCTGCATCAGATCGGCATATCGACTACGTAGAGCGGGTATTGGTTGATATTGATTCACAGCGGCTACGAGAAGCACGAGCTAGCCGACGAGCATTAGGGGTAGCCACAACCTGAATCGGCGCGAGACACCCACCATCCCGCTCGACCACGACACCGACTACTGGATCACCGACTTGTTACGTCTTTTAATACTTTTTTTCCTGACAATCGGCTTGTGGATCGCGTTGTCGGGACACTTCGATCCGTTTCTGCTCAGTCTCGGGTTGCTCTCTGCGGCAACCGTAACCTTGGTCAGCCATCGTATGGGTGTTATCGATGCAGAAGGACAACCTTTGGGGCTGATACCCGGGCTACTTCGCTATATACCCTGGCTAGCTAAAGAAATCGTTCGCGCCTGTATTGATGTCGCATGGCGAATCACACGACCCAGTCTTCCGATTCAACCAACCATAATCCGAGTGCCCGCAAATCAGCAGACGGTGCCGGGTCGCGTCAGTTTTGCTAATTCAATCACCTTGACACCCGGCACTATCTCCCTCGATGTGCTCGAGAAAGAGATTGAAGTACATGCGCTGACTGCCGAATCCGCGGCGGACCTTCAAAGTGGAGAAATGGGAAAGCGTGTCGAGCATCTGGAAAGTGGCTAATGCTGCTACTGGTGACCATAGCTTTGCTGGTAGCAATGGGGCTGGCGCTAATTCGAGCCATCAAGGGGCCGGCTGTTTACGACCGCATTCTTGCTTCAAATACTTTCAGCACAAAAACTGTCCTGATGATATCTGTGCTGGGATTCTTGACCGGAGAATCCGAGGTTTATCTTGATATCGCCCTGATGTACGCGCTGGTAGGCTTTATCGTTACCGTTGCTGTACTCAAGGTTTCTGAGTTCGGTGACCTCGGCCAATCTCGACCGGATTCAGGAGAAAATTGGCAATGAGCCAGGCTCTCAATATGTTGAGCGGACTGCTGCTTTTCCTCGGCGCACTGTTTATTCTGGTGGGCAGCATCGGTCTGCTGCGCATGCCGGATGTTTTTACCCGCATGCATGCCGCAGGTATCACCGACACAATCGGAGCCGCAGCTATCATCCTGGGCCTTATGTTGGTGGCTGGATGGACGATTGTTCTGATCAAGCTCTTGATTGTTTTGCTTTTCCTGATGTTGCTGAATCCGACAGCCTGCCATGCACTGGCTCGTGCCACAGTCCATGGCATTCGAAGTCCGTGGCAGGGAGAGTCAGAAAAACAACAGTGATCGAACTAATCAACATTGTATTACTGGGGCTGCTGGTTATTACCGCTATAGCGGCGATTCGCCTGCACGATCTTTTCGCCGTGACGATTATGTTCGGGATCTACAGTCTCCTGGCTGCCGCGGTGTTTGTAGTATTAGACGCGGTCGATGTTGCATTTACTGAAGCAGCCGTGGGCGTTGGTATTTCCACCATACTCATGCTGGCAACTATCGGTCTTGTCGGCCGGCAGGAAAAGCCACCCGCGCACCGGCCACTACTGCCGTTGGTCGTGGTAGCTGTCACCGGCGCGGCCCTAATCTATGGCACTTTTGACATGCCTCACTTTGCTGCCCCGGACGCCCCCATACAACAACATGTTGCACCCCGCTACCTTGAACAATCTCCCAACGAGATCGGAATA
This sequence comes from Acidiferrobacteraceae bacterium, assembly GCA_002731295.1. Lineage (GTDB taxonomy): Bacteria > Pseudomonadota > Gammaproteobacteria > Arenicellales > UBA868 > REDSEA-S09-B13. Next base: position 14,270 of record PCBE01000081.1, read on the forward strand.
CCCAATGTGGTAACAGCAGTACTCGCCAGTTATCGTGGCTACGATACGCTAGGTGAGTTAACCGTGATCTTCACCGCTGGCATCGGTGT
>PCBE01000082.1 GCA_002731295.1 Acidiferrobacteraceae bacterium
ACTGGTTTGATTACCCTTAAACACTGTACCCTAAACGACCTATCCCTGAGACATGGGGACATACCGCCGTGACCGAAACAAAACATCCACGTCAATTAAAGGTCGGACTGATGCTCCCGCAGACCGAGGGCCTGCGTGGTCCCGGGGTTCGCAGCTGGTCGGAAGTCAGCGATATGGCAAGGCTGGCCGAGAATGTGGGGTTTGATTCACTGTGGGTTGTGGATCACCTACTCTACCAGCTCGACGGTGAAGATCAGCCCAGAGGTGTGTGGGAAGCCTGGTCATTCCTGTCTGCCCTGGCTGCGATCACCGAGCGTGTCGAGCTCGGTACACTGGTGCTTGCGATGGGCTGGCGCAATCCCGCCTTGCTCGCCAAGATGGCAGACACCGTCGACGAGATCAGCGGTGGTCGCCTCATTCTGGGCTTGGGCTCGGGTTACCACAGACTCGAATACGAAGCCTTCGGTTTTCCATTTGATTACAAGGTCAGCCGTTTCGAGGAAGCGATTCACATTGTTTGTGGCCTGCTGCGAGATGGCCAGATCGACTATACGGGTACCTATCATTCCGCTCGGGACTGCGAGCTCAAACCGCGCGGTCCACGTGCTAACGGGCCGCCGATCCTGATTGGCACCAACACCGGCTCACCGCGCATGCAGGTGCTGACGGCACGCTACGCAGATATGTGGAATCTCTACTACGACATTACTCACAACACGGTGGCAGGTTATATCCAGGCCTTGCCGGAACTGGAACAGGCCTGTGCCTTGCAGGGTCGGGACATGTCGACCCTCGAATCAACCGTCGCCGTGCTGCTGGCAGATTCAAGCGCTGATAACTGGTGGGACCGTCTACCCAGTGGCCTCGCGGCAAAACCGCTGGTACCTTTAACCGGCCCGCCGGAGAGCATCGCCAAAGAACTGATTCGCTACGATCAGGCCGGCGTATCCCATGTGCAGATCTCGCTGGAGCCGACCACCTGTGCTTCCATCGAAGCCTTCGCACCCGTCCTGGATGTTCTGGACGCACATTCAAACTGAATAGATTCCAGATCTGTCCCAGGACCTCTTTTTAAACTGAGTTCCAGTATTATCTTAGCGACAACATGTGGAAAGCCTGCCTGGCGTCTCGGAGTACCTGGCCAGTCGCCCTGAGCTGATTGATGTGGGAACCGAACCCAAGCTGGTGATCAGCGGCATTGCCGAGCCCACCGGCGTGAAGTCAGGGGTATAGCTGCCGCTTCAGTCGTCGGCTACAAAATCGTACTCGCCAACGCCCTGGATGATAAGAAACTTGCACCGTCCATCGTCAACCCCCGACACCCGGTGAGGCTGACCTGCACCGACAGCAGTGGTCTCCCCGGGTGACAGGACCTGCTGATCATCCGGATTGCGGGTCTCTATCTGCATGGGTCCTTCGATGCAGAAAAAAGTATCAGTCACTTCACTGTGATGATGCCAGGGCACACACTGATCCGGCCCGATCGTGAGAATCTGTGTTCTCAACCCCTTAACCGCTGCGATGACCTCGCGGCCCTCGATGTCATACGACTTTGCCATAGTTATAAGATCCTCTAATAAGTGGCCAACTGCAGAAACATTGTCACGATAGTACTTATCGCAGATTCAATGCGCCAACGCTGATGCCAGAACCTCAAAGAAGCGGTCTTCATCCTCATCCGTGACCCACAGATGGGGAGTCACCCGAACCGCTTCTCGTCCTCGAACACTGACATAGACGTTTTTCCGGGCAAGACGGTCTGCTAAACCTTCCGGCACGCCCCCAGGAAATCGCAAGCCCAAGTAATGCCCTGCTCTGAGTTCTGGTGGTAGTGCGGCAATGCCCATGTCAGCCGCTCGCTCAGAAATCCGATCAGTGCGAGCACGTATTGTGTACTGTATGCTGCCCACTCCCCAGTCGAGTAACTGGCGCAACCCTGTTTTAGCCATCGGCACCAGATGGATATTGCCCCGCTCGCCGACATCATAGCGTCGCGCGCCGGGCTGATAGCTGTCTCGATAATCGACCAAGTTCGAAAAGTCTTCACTGCCTTCCCGGTTAATCCAGTTGTGCTCAAGCGGTGTGCCCTCCTGCCACTTGGGTGCAACATAGATGAAGCCCGCACTGTACGGCCCAAGCAGCCATTTGTAAGTTGCAACCGCAAGAAAATCAGGCTGGATGGCGTTAACATCGAAAGGCAATACCCCAACTGACTGGGTGCCATCAATAACCAGTGCAGCACCGACTTCTCTACAGCGTGCACCGATTCGTACCAAATCGAGCATGGCGCCGTCGGTCCAGTGAACGTGGGGCAAGGCGGCAATCGCCACCCGCTCATCCAGCGCCTCAAGAACTGACCGTGTCCAGTCGTCATCCTGAGGCCGCTGCAGGGTCAGTATTGTCCCATCCGACTCGTTCGCAAGTGCGTGCCAGGAATAGACATTGGATGGGAACTGATCCTGTAACACGAGAATACGCTGTCCGGGTTGAACCGGCAGATTCCGCGCAGCAGTTGCTGTACCGTAGCTAGCAGCAGAACCCAGTGCAACATCATTGGCCGTAGCACCAATAAGTTCAGCAAACAGTCCGCGGGCTTCTTCAGCATCGGTAAAGAAATCCCGGGGAAAGATTTCCCAGGGATGACTTTTTCGCTGCGTACCTGCAATGCCGGCATCGCGCACCGCATTCAGCAGTGGGGAGATATAGGCGCAATTCAGATAGGCCACATCGTCGGGTATATCGAACAGATGACGCTGACAATCAAGCATTGCGACGAATTCATTTGGGCTCGATGGCTGCATTTATCTTGTCCTGGCACTTAAGCTATTCGATTCCCAGTAGCTGCAATACATCCTGTCATGTATGGCAGGCTCATCCTGATTCAAACAGCGTGTGCCTAGGATTGGAATTTGTACCGTAGCGGGTAACATTGAGACCCTGGTTAATGCCCCGCCTGACTCGATTAGTACTACCATTTGCCTGACCTACGTCCCCCTGTAGAATTATCTGGTGTTATGACCCTTAAAGTCGCCGGCATTGGCGCCGGATATTTTTCCCAGTACCACTATGATGCCTGGCAGCGTATAGGCGAAATTGAACTCGCGGCCGTTTGTGATCTTGACGCATCCCGCGCCCGATCGACTGCCCAGCGCCATGGTATCCCAGCGGATTTTACTGATGTTGAGGCCATGATCCAGGAAATTCAACCAGACATCCTCGATATCATCACACCCCCGGACTCCCATGAAGCGCTGGTCTACACTGCTATTGATTCAGGGTCCGCTATTATCTGCCAGAAACCACTGGCCCCAGACACCCCGACCGCACGCCGCATGGTTGAGTCAGCGGAAGCAAATCAATCATTTTTTGCTGTCCACGAGAACTTCCGTTTTGAACCTTGGTACCGAGAAATTCGTAATCTGCTCGACAGTCAGAGCCTAGGCGAGCTATATACCGTCTCCTTCAGATTACGACCTGGTGATGGCCAGGGATCTGAGGCTTACCTGAATCGCCAGCCATATTTTCAACAAATGGAACGCTTCCTGGTTCATGAGACCGGAATTCATTTTATTGACACCTATCGTTACCTATTTGGAGACATCAAGAGGGTCTATGCCAATCTGCGACGACTGAATTCAGCCATTGCCGGAGAGGATGCTGGCACCGTCTTGTTTGAGTTTGGAAATGGCATCCGCGGTCTATGGGATGCCAACAGGTTAGTTGACCATGATTCGCCAGATACTCGCCTAACAATGGGTGAAATGCTGATTGAAGGATCTGAATCCGTACTGCGACTCGATGGCGCTGGTCGCCTTTTTATCAGACCGCATGGTGATTCTGAAAAAGAACACACTTATCACTGGGATAACCGTGGTTTCGCCGGGGACAGCGTTTTTGCCTGCCAGTCTCACCTCGTTCAGTGTCTCCTTAACAATCTGCCCACACCAATTTCAGGGCGTGAATACCTGCGAAACCTTGAAATTGAAGATGCGATTTACGAATCTGACCGGACTGGTACACTGATCACCTTGTGAACAGTTGCCGCTTTGAATAACCAGCCCCTAAGCCGCTAGCGGAGCAATTTGTATGGATAACCACGAACAGAGACTCGACAAGGCTGTGGTCGATGCAATCCGGGCCCGAGACACTCGAGAGCAAGGCTATCGCGCGCAGTCTCTCAAGATCCATCCATGGGTCTGTGGCCGCTGCGGGCGCGAGTTCAATGAGAAAAACCTTCATGAACTGACCGTACATCACAAGGATCATAATCACGACAACAATCCGCCCGATGGCAGCAACTGGGAAAATCTCTGCATTTACTGCCATGACAATGAGCATGCGCGTCTGGTCGACCCGCAAACGGCAGACCCACATTCCGAACAGCGCTCCAGCACAGCAACGCACAAGCCATTTTCCGATCTTGCAAAACTGCTCAACACTGACCCGGACACAGACAACGCCGAATGACCGAGACCCACGGAAAACTTGACGGTAAAGTGGCACTGGTTACCGGTGCTGCGAATGGTATTGGCCGTGCCATCGTCGAACGCTTTTCTCAAGAAGGTGCAGCAGTCATGGTTGCTGACATCAATAAGAAAGGAGCCATTGCCGTGGCACAGGGTATCCGTGAGAAAGGCGGCCTGGCCGAATCGATTACCTGTGATGTCGGTAATACCGACGCAGCAAAGCAGGCCGTGGAATTCACCGTATCGAGTTTCGGCCAACTCACCACGGTCATCGGGGGGGCCGCCCTGTTGTCTCCGATCCTACCGGTTCACGAACTTTCAGAACAGGACTGGCAGCACGCCCTCGATGTGAACCTTACGGGTTGTTTCCTGATCAGCAAGCACGCCATTCCTCATCTGAAGAAATCCCCCGGCAGCACGATTATTCTGATCGCATCGCAGATGGCTCGGGTCGCCAGCGCCGGGCAAAGCCTTTACTGTGCCACCAAAGGTGCCCTGACTCAGCTGGCAAAGGGTATGGCGCTCGATTATGCTGCCGACCAGATCCGGGTCAACACACTGTCTCCAGGCGGTGTTGCCACAGGTCGGCTAGCCACGCGTTTTGGAGACCTCGAAACCGCCCAGCACATCTGGGGAGCCAAACATCCAATGGGTCGCCTGGGTGAGCCTGACGAGATTGCCCGGGCCGCCGTTTTCCTGGCCAGTGAAGATTCCACATTTATGACCGGCACGGATCTGCTGATTGATGGGGGCTACACTGCCTGGTGAGGCACTGAGACGTACCGTTCGTTGAAACAAACCTGAGCGCATCAGGCCACCGATAGTTGCGTGTAGTTATCGCGCCACTGCTACACTTCATTTTAGACCTCTAAGAATAGGGAAACCCATGAATCTGGGCAAACTAGGCGTCTGGTATGCCGCCGACAAACTGACACCGGTGCAATGGCGACGTTTTGTTCAAAAAGTGGAGTCATTGAACTATGGCACGTTGTGGTACTCCGAGGCCCTTGGGTTCGAATCCATGGCGCTGGGAAGTTTTTTGCTGGCACAGACCAAAACGATCTGTATCGGCAGTTCTATCGCCAATATCTATGCCCGCGATGCTTACGCGTCACGACAGGGCCTGCATACCCTGTCGGCGGTCTCTGACAACCGGTTCGTACTCGGTCTCGGCGTATCGCACGTACCCCTGGTCGAACGGGTCCGGGGACACACCTATACCAAACCGCTGGCCACCATGCGCACCTACCTGGAGAAACTGTATTCAGAAGCGGACGACGGCCGGACCTGGCCCGTGGTCCTGGCAGCACTGGGGCCCAGAATGCTGGCTCTGTCGACTGAACTGACACGCGGAGCTATTCCCTATAACGTCACCCCGGAACACACAGCAAGCGCCAAAAGCATTCTCGGTGCGGACAAATGGCTGGCAGTCGAGCAGAAAGTCTGCCTGGAGGAATCACCGAGCGAGGCCCGGGCGTTGGCCCGGCGTGAACTCGAACGCTATCTGGGTCTGCCAAACTACCGACAGTGCTGGCACAACCTGGGATTCAGTGAGGCTGATCTCGACAACGGTGGTAGCGATCGATTTATCGACGCCATGGTTGTGTGGGGTAACGAAGATAAGATCCAGCGACGACTGGATGAACACTTCGATGCCGGCGCCACCCATGTATGCATCCAGCCGGTCCATACCCCGGATGACCTGGATGCAGCCGAAAGAACACTGGAGGCGTTTGCACCCGGTTAGTCCAGCTGACAAAATCTTTTTATAGTGCGCCAGAAAAAACCTTCAGACCTACCAACCTGTATGAACCCGTCCTCAACATCTGTCAGCGCATCGATTGATGCTGAACAGCGAAAACTGACTGTCCGTTGGCCTTCGGGCCTGTCCCATACTTTCCATTACGTCTGGCTGCGGCACAATGCCCGCTGCCCGGACGGTATGCCCAATGACACCGCGGTAAAAATCGATCTCCTGCCAGACGATCCAGAATCTCTGGTGGTTGAGAGTTTCGAAATTAAGAACGATACCCTGGAAATCCGCTGGGCAGATGGCCAGATTGAAACCACCCACAATCTACCAACATTGCTAGGCAGCGCCTACGATAGTGCGACCCGTCGTCAACGCAAACCCACTCCTGTGTTGTGGCATGCCGGCAATACAGGAGAAATTCCAAGTTACCTGTTTTCAGACCTGAATAACCCTGAACCATCCTACAGATTGCCCTGTCTATTCGAGACTTTGGTATTGCCAGACTCAAGGACGTACCGCTAGCACCGGGGACCGTGGCGACTGTGGCAGAACATTTCGGCAGTGTTCATCTGAACAACTATGGTCGGGTGTTCGACGTAAGAACAGGCACCAACCTCACGCTTGGATCCAACACCGGCAAGTATCTCGGCCCACACACTGACGAAAGCTATCGCCACGCTGCACCCGGGATCACCCTTTTTCACTGCCTGGCCGCTTCACTGGACGACGGTGGTGAAACCATTCTGGTTGATGGGTTCAAGGCGGTTCAAGTATTGAAAGAAAGTGATCCTGCATCGTTTGATATTTTGTGCCGCGTACCTGTTTTCTTCCAGCGTCGAGCGCTACCCGAAGAAGATATGCAGTCCCACCGGCGAATCATCGCCCTGGATATCGATGGAGATGTGGAAGGCATCCGCTTTACTGACCGGACCATTCCCCCACAGGATCTGCCAGAAGATCTGATGGAACCGGTCTATAAAGCGATCAAGGCGTTCTGGGGTGTTGTGAACTCAGAGGAACTCAAGTTCGCCTACCTGATGGCAGCGGGCGATCTACACCTATTCGATAACCAAAGGGTCCTGCATGGCCGCACCGCTTTCGATCCCACTGCTGGCGTACGCCATCTGCAGCAGTGCTCGGTCAATCGAGACGAGTTTCACAACACCCTGCGAACGCTTGCCGCCCGATTCAACCATCCAGCCCAATCTCTGACCATGGCCGGNGGGGCATTGGGGTGAGGGTCAATACGCTGCCAAAGGTCCGGGCGCAGAATTCGGCGGGATAAAGCTATCAAAGACCCAGTATATCGACTGCATTGGCGCCGATGATTCTCTCTTTTTCCTCCATCGACAGGATCGGCAAACTGAACACACGGTCGATGGAGTGATCCAGGTCGTACCAGGGAAAATCTGANCCCATCATAACTCGGGAAGNCCCGATATCCCGGATNAGTTGTGCGAGTTGCTTTTCAGTCGGGCCGTTATCGCTCTGGGTCCACTCAATGATTTCGCAGCAATCGAAATATGTGTTGGGGTAAGCCTTCGCAATATCCAATGTCTGCGTCCAAGTGCCACCACCCAGGTGAGCAACCACCATGCAAAGCTGCGGAAAAGAATCCAGCATCTTGGCAAAGGCACGCGGTTCGGCAAATCNTTTNCTTTCCCGATCCGGGCCGGAATGCGCAATGATGGGCACGTTAAGATCCTGGCAAACTTGATACGTCGGCCATAACCGTTCGTCTGACATATCGAAACCTTGAAACGCGCCGTGAAGCTTAACCCCCGCAGCTGCATGGTTCTCGATCATATCCTTGATGTGTTCGGCACAGAGCGATCCAGGCAAGGCATTGACGTCGGCAGCTACAAAAGCTGCCAACTCTGGATGCTGNCGGGAAAGATCACAATTCCATTGGTTAAACGAGATGACCTCACGGCGAATCCAGTCATCGATATCCGCCGTGCGTTTTGCTGTTTCGCTTTCACTCAAACCATCGTCAAGCGACGCCAGCGCTATGTTTCGGTTGACCGTAGCCGAAAACAGATTCACGATGACTGCTTTGCTGATCTGTGTAGAGCGCATCTGTAGTAACAACTCATCAGCGGTTCCAACACAATCNGACTGATGAACATCGGCCTGCGCTCCATATTCCCAAACTTCGTAGCCTGTTTTTTCGGNATAGCCCTCTTCAGGTGTCCGATAAAGGTGCGCATGCGCATCAACTCGAATGAAATCAGCCATCGGNNNCCCTGGGATCTACTTGTTATTCCGAGCGNCTCGTTACGCCTTTAGGGCTAGCGATCCGACCGCCATCAACAACATATTGTGCGCCGGTGACGTTACNCGACAGATCAGAACACAAAAACAACACCACATTGGCAACTTCTGTCGCCTTACCATAACGCCCAAGCGGTATGCTCGATTCGTAGCCTATCCGNACCGCACTGGGATCGTCCACATTTATCTGNGCCGCAAGTTCATGGATCATGCGGGTATCGATTGGGCCTGGGCAAACAGCGTTAACACGCACGCCCTCGCCGGATACCTCTCCGGCGGCAACTTTTGTCAGGCCAATCACGGCGTGCTTAGATGCCACATACGCGGGCATACCAGGAGAACCAACCAGCCCTGCAATCGAGGCCATATTTACAACGGTTCCAGCACCCTGCTTGAGCATCACTGGCAAGACATGCCGAAGACCAAGAAACACCCCCTTCACATTGACCGCAATGACACTGTCGAATACATCTTCGTCATACTCAGCGGTAGGGGCAACACGCCCCTCGATTCCCGCATTATTAAAAAAACAGTCGATGCGGCCATGTTTGTGCAAAGTGGCTTCGACATAGGCCTGCACATCACCCGTACGGGTCACATCGGCGCATACATCAAATGCGGATTTCTTGCTTTCTTTGATAAGCCGTACGGTTTCAACGGCTGCAGCGCTGTCCTTATCCACAACCACGACTGCGGCGCCTCTCTCGGCAAATCCAAGGGCTGTCGCACGGCCAATTCCGTTGCCGCCCCCGGTCACCAATGCTACTTTGCCTGTGAAGTCCATAACGAAGTCCTCGGTCAGAAAAGTCCTGTTCAGCATAGCGGTACAGAGACTGTTTATGCTACCCCTTTTATGCACAAGAAGTTAAACAAGTTACCGGGTATCTGGGTTACATTTACTGTCGGTCCCGATGCTGTGGTCGATGTTGACGACTCGCAGTTAACGACTTACGCCCAGTGGGTGGGTATTCATTCACGAGGAGAATCCAGTGGGATACGACGTGCTAATCAAGAATGGGACACTGATCGATGGCACTGGCAGTTCAGCTCGACACGGGAGCATCGCCATCACCAACGGCCAGATAGCAGAGGTGGGCGACATTGATAGCGGAGCAACACAGATTATCGATGCC
>PCBE01000083.1 GCA_002731295.1 Acidiferrobacteraceae bacterium
GAACGTTCTTTGCTTCGGCAACCGATGACAATCCAATGACCGTCGCCGCAGCGATAACCAGCAATCCCCTTTTATATTTCATAACATTCCTCCTTTTTGGTTTGGAAAGTTGCGCTATCTGGCCTCAACTCGATATTGCCTCAAGACCAGTAACAGAACCTGGTGAATACTAAACCATAGTCACCAGCCCTGTAAAAAGCCAGGTAGCTGATCGAATTCACAACATATAGTGCTCGCATCGCGCACAGACACGTAGGCGATGTCTATTTTGGACAGAGAATCATACTGGAACGAGTAAGGCACCGGTGTTGCCCAACCCGAACTGATCGATGATATCGCCACTGATCTGCCCACCCGAGATGCCGAACCGGCGCCTGTCGCACAACCACAATCGTCCATAACCTATTCAGGCTTGTAGGCCGTGGCTTTAATCTCAATCACCAGATGTGGGTGAGGTAACTGATGGACTGCCACGGTGGTACGGGCAGGCCGACTTTCACTGAAGTACTCCGCGTACACTTCATTGTAGCCTCCAAAATCATTCATATTGACCAGAAAGGTCGTCACATCCACGATATCAGCCAATGTGCAATCCATGCTTTTGAGAATATCCTCTATATTGTCAATGACTGCTCGAGTCTGCATCTGAATATCCAGTCGCGTTGTACCCTGGTCGTCCACCTGCGCACCAGCGATAGAATTATCTGCTCGCCGGGCACTGATCCCCGATATAAACAAATAATCCCCGGCTCGACGAATATGAGGGTATGTGCCACGAGGCGTCGCTTTTTCACGCAGTGTTTTCGAAGACATGCTGTGTTCTCATTGAATAAAACCGGCCCATCGTCTACCGGCCAACACTGCCTGACAGAACCACAGTCTTGACCGCATCAGGCACCAACCGGTTACGTAGTATTGGCGTGTAGAGTCCTATAAAGTATAAACGGGTCACGCCAGCCTGTAACGCATTGCCGCGCTGCCCCGAATACCGTATACCCACTGCACTGGAGAACACCATGACTGGTTCTGACCCGTATTCCAAAATCTATGAAGAACTCATTGGCTTTGTGCCGCCCAAGATTCAGCATCGCATCCGCTTAGGGCTCGAAACTGATCCGGAACTGCTGGAAGTAATCGAAAATGTTCGCGAAAAGGCAATGTATCCGGATTGTTTTGATGTTAAAACAGCTCAGCTGATTTTGTTTGCGGTGTTAATCTCGCATGTGTCACCTGCATCGGAATTTCACGCCAGGGGGGCTGTACGCGCTGGGGCTACCAAAGAAGAACTCCATGCCGTTGCAGGACTTGCTTTCCTGTTTCGAGGACTGCCAGCGTTTAATCTAGCTGCCGAAGTGATCAACAAGATCTTCGACGAATAGAGCCCTATAAACGATGCCACTAGAATGCCTGATGAAATCGTCCAGGGCGGTTTTCTTGGCAACGCACTCGACAATTCACGGATAACTCACATGTCGATTCTGAATCAGAACCCACTACCTTTCTTTATCAATGGGCAATATGTGTCGCCGACTGGGCGCCAAACCTTCGAAAACATCAATCCGGCAAGCGGGACACTGAACTTCGACGTGCTGGAAGGTAACGCTGACGACATCGATCACGCAGTGAATTCAGCGCGGTCTGCGCTTGCCGGCCCTTGGACCAACATTGATGTTGACAACCGTGCTCGCCTGCTCCACAAGGTTGCCGACCTGATCGACAAACATCGCGATGAATTTCTCGCTGCCGAAATTTCAGACACCGGCAAACCGGTACAACTGGCCGGACATATCGATATTCCACGTGGAGCAGCCAACTTCCGGGTCTTTGCCGATGTCATCAAAAGCCAGTCTGACGAGACGTTCCGTATGCCGACGCCCGATGGGGGTGAAGCCATTAACCTCACCGTACGCAAGCCTAAAGGCGTTATTGCCGTTATTTGCCCCTGGAACTTACCGCTTCTGTTGATGACCTGGAAAGTCGCGCCTGCACTCGCCTGCGGCAACACCGTGGTCGTGAAACCCTCTGAAGAAACCCCTGCAACAGCTACTTTGCTGGGCAAGATTATGAATGAGGCCGGAATCCCACCTGGGGTCTACAACGTCGTTCATGGTTTCGGACCCGACTCGACGGGTGAGCACTTGGCTCGCCACCCCGATGTTGATGCAGTGACTTTCACCGGCGAAACCAAGACTGGCGCCGCGATAATGAAGTCTGTAGCAGACGATATCAAGGATGTGTCTTTTGAACTGGGCGGCAAAAATCCCGGCGTGATATTTGCTGATGCCGATTTCGAGCAGGCGGTAGAGGGAACGAGCCGCTCTATATTTGCAAACTGTGGTCAGGTTTGCCTGAGCACTGAACGGATCTACGTTGAGCGCCCTATCTTCGATCGTTTCACTGAAGCATTGGCGGAACGCGCATCCAGTCTCGTCCGCGGTGACCCCTTTGCTGAGAAAACGTCAATGGGCCCGTTAATCAGCAGCGTCCACCGCGACAAGGTTCTTAGCTACTACCGCCGCGCGACAGAACTCGGCGCCAATGTGATCGTGGGTGGGGGCGCTCCCGAAATGCCGACACCGTGGCAACACGGCTACTGGATAGAACCCACTCTATGGACCGGACTCGATGAAACCAGCCAGATTGTCAAAGAAGAGATCTTCGGGCCATGCTGTCATATAAGACCATTTGACGACATTGAGGAAGTAGTCAACCTTGCCAACGATACAGAATACGGCCTTGCTGCCACGTTGTGGACTCAGGACGTCAAAAAAGCAAACCAGGTTGCGACAAGGATCGACTGTGGAATTACCTGGGTGAACTGTTGGTTTTTGCGCGACCTCAGGACCCCGTTTGGTGGTGCCAAAAAATCTGGGATCGGGCGTGAAGGTGGAGAGTACTCTCTGGAGTTCTATACCGAGCTGCAGAATATCTGCCTTAAAGTTTAGTTCGGAACGTTCAACAATTATGGGCAATACCGGAAAAAGGCGTGCACCCTGGTACAGAACACCTGTAGATCACACAACGTTGAAGCACCTGGTGCAGACCAATGATCGGATCGGACTTGTTTACCTGAGTGGGTTTGTCGTAGCGCTTGGCTGTTCCGGCTATCTCGCTTTCCTGAGCATCGATACGCTGTGGTCCATTCCAGCTTTTCTCACCTACGGCGGAGTCTGGGTTTTCGCTACCACAATTGTGCATGAAACCTCCCATGGTACTGCCTTTCGCAGTCGCTGGCTGAATGAGACGGTGCTGTTCCTGGCCGGAGTATTAGTGCAACAGACTCCAACCGGCCTGCGCTGGACCCACATCCGGCATCACAATCACACAGCCATGGTGGATAAAGATGTAGAACTGGTACTAGCCAACCCACTGTCATGGCGGGGTTTTCTTTGGGGTCAGTTGTGTGATGTGAACAGTATCTTCTATTACGTTAAATTGGTTGTATTACTTTCTATTGGGCAACCCGATCAAGAACACCGAGATTGCCTCAGTAAAATGGCGCTCAGACGAGCTTGCTGGGAAGCACGGGCATTCTTGCTGCTATATACCCTGGTTATTCTCTGGTCGATTCTGCTACAGACCTGGTGGCCCGTCCTGATCTTTCTTTGCCCCCGGATCGCCGGTGCGCCAGTACACGGCGTAATCCTTGCCACTCAGCATATCGGACTGGCGCAGAATGCACGCGACCATCGGATGACTACCCGTACGATGTTGGTAAACCCGCTACTGCGCTTTGTTTACTGGAACATGAACTATCACATCGAACATCATATGTACCGGATGGTGCCATTTCATGCCCTACCAGCCCTGCACAACGAGATTAAACATGATTGCCCGCAACCAACGCGAGGAGTACATGGCGCCTTAAANGAAATGTTTGATACGGTTGCGCGACAGCAATTTGATCCGGCTTATTCGCTACCGAGAGTCATAAATTCGTCCTAACTAATCAAACCCACGCCGAAGACGATGTAAAAGAACGACTACTCAGTCGATTCCGTCAACAAAATATTGACGTTGCCACTGCCCGATGATTGGCCATAACTACCGTACTGCCGACCGTGATACTGCGTATCATTATCCAATGTTCCCAGGAATGTCGCCAGATTGCGCCCTCCCATCTCAGCCGTAACAGCCTGGGNATAATCCGAAAATTGCCGCTGAGCCTGTTGGACCTGACCCGAACACAATAGATCAATGAATGCATGGTCCTGCTTTTGCTCGTTGTCTGATGGCCAGCGGTCTGGTCCACGAACAAGTCGGTGTGACAACGCCGTGCTCGCCAGAAACGCAATTCGCCGACCACTCNCTTTCGCCGCTTGTGCAACAGCAGCGCCCACAGCCATACACTCCCCGATATCAGCCATCACACAGCATCCAAGCAGCACAACCGGAAGACTGAACTCCGGGTCGAGGTAAACGAGTGGCACGTAGGAACCGTAATCAAAACGGTGATTTGATGTTCGGCTTTGGCCACCAGGNAATCCAGCCNNNTCAATTGCTGTAGACAGCGCTGCAGCAAATTCCGGATGGCCTTGAATGGAATAATCGATGCCCGGTATGAGGTCAGGACACTCTTCTCCAACACACATCCCGTCATGCCGAAGCTGATGGGTGACGTACCAGTTAAAGGTGGTTACCCAGTGTGCTGAATGCACAACCCATAGATCNGGCTCGAGTGAACGGATGGCCTCACCCATCTCTCTCGCACCGTCCATTACCCCAGCGAGAAAATCTGGTGCCCTGTCGGGNTTGGCCATACGCGGAGTATGAGGACTCACTGCATGTGCCACGATTCGTCCTTGATTCATCGTCACTTGCCTATNGATCAAGCCAAAGGAGGCAGATTAACCGGACCGGCCACATTGCGAAAGGCCCACGGGATGGCGATAAAAACAACCCTACCCGCTGGCAGTCTTTTCTGCCAATAGACACCCGATAAATGTGGTGATTTTCTCTTTGATCTGTGCATCGACATCACACTTGAGTTCTCCGAAATATTGAACCAAGCCACTTTCGATTAGCTCTTTCTGATCTGAAACTGGAACTGCCGAAGCNGTTTCATCATAACTCAAAGTTGCCAGAGCGTTCAGTTCCAGATGTTCGGCCTCTAACTCCAATGCTTTGAGTTTCTCACGAAACGCAAAAACCGTTTCTTGTACGATTCCCTTCGAGTCCTTTTTGAGTTCTCGCCGCAAGCCACGCAAGGGAGCGACGACATCCCGGTGNCAGACACTGACCATTTGTTCAACCTGTGCCAGCAGTTGATNANCCACAAGTAGCNCCCGTATCGAACACCAACTGATAAACAGAATAATAGGAACATCACCGCCGCAGTGATTCTGAAACCAAAGGCACGACTCAGCTACACCTGGTCGACTGTAGCTCGCGGTTGCGTAATCCCAGAGAAAGCGAGCGGCCTCCAACGATGGTTGTGACACAGAGGAATTCTCCAACTTATCCTAAATCAGTACCGCATCCTGGCTACTGGGTTTAATGCGCCACAAATAGAGACAAGGGTTGCCAAATCTAGCTGTTCTGGAGGTACTCGNCGACCCAACCATTCTCATCATAATCACTGAGACAAGCATCTATCATCTGGCGGTAGCGTTCACTATCTCCGCGCTCGTCAGACCAATTCAGTGCGTCAAGTCTTTGTTGTTCATGATTACCCGCATAATTGCGTTCATAAAGCGCATGCCGACCCGCGAATTCCGAGTAGAGNGCATCCCAGATCAGCTTGAACAGTTTGATTCTNTCCGCTGCCNCCAGTCCAGTTCCTCGGAAGTAACGTTCGATGATCGGATCCAATTCAGGTTGCCTGAGATCCTCCACCGAAGACACCGTCACAATCGGGGCCCCAGCAAGTACTTTCTCAAAAATCTCCCGCACACGCTGCCAGGCGGAAGTCATATATACCCGCGCAGCCGCTGCGGTCTGCANCTTGGGCACCACTGATTCACCGACGCCCGGCTCGGGGTCCATCGCCATTGCCGTGGTCAATGCCCAGACGAGATTAGTCATTGAAATCAACTCACCGACCTCTGTCTGCACACCCCGNAAGGTATTGGTCCCAGTAGCCTCTGTGCCTTTTATCAGTAAGCCACAAGCAAATTCCAGTTTGACCGCCAACCGGGTCGAGGATTGCAGGTTGAAGCGATTGAAAAATCCAGACGAAGTGTAAAACCCCTTGGCCTTTTCAACATCCCGGTAGACCAGCACATTTTCCCAAGGAATAAAGGCTTCATGAAACACCAGTACAGAATCGTTTTCATCAAAACGACTCGCAAGAGGTGCTTCGAATGGGCTATCCGCTTTTAGCTCGTACGATGGCCGAGCGATAAGCTTAAGACCCGGGGTCTCCATGTCGACAATAAAGACAAGCGCAAAAGCCTCATCTTTGCCGACTTGCATGCGCGCCGCCGTGCCGCTGTTCGGTGCCACGAACGTTGCATGGGTCAACACCGATCCCGTTGCAACCATCTTAGCACCACTGACATAAATGCCCCGATCATCATCTCGAGTGACATTCACGAATATGTCGGTAGCTTCATGGTGAGGCCGATTTCGATCTACCGGCGGGTCGACCAGCACATGGTTTAGAAACAAACCCTGTGCGGCATACTTTCGATACCAGTTCAAGGCATTTTCACCAAAGGGGTCATAGAAATTAAACCCCTCTGCCAATTGGGCCATAAATGCAGCCTTATAGTCTGGTGTGCGCCCCATCCAGCCATAAGTCATGCGCTGCCAAAGCGCAATGGCATCCCGTGCTTCCAGAAGTTCTTCCGCGGTGTAACTGGGCGCAAAAAACTTATGCGTCAAAATACCGTATTTATCCGTTCTCGTTAGTTGTTGGCGATGTGCAGGGTCGTGTAGTGAATCGTAAAGACGCGCGATATTTCGGGCACTGATTCTGAAAGCTGGGTGAGCCGTAACATCTTTGACTCTCTCTCCAGCGTACCAGACCTCCCGCCCATCACGAACACTGTCGAGAAAGGCTTGCCCTGTTAACAGATCATTCTTAATTTTTGCCATTTAACTTGATGATCCTTTAGTAGTCACAATTCGTGTCAAAACCTCGGTCGAACGCTGACAGCAAGAAGAATGAAGCCTACCCAACTCGACGATGCCATGTCATTCGCACCCGACATAGCGCCTAACCAATGACCTTGGCATGACCCAGATCAACCATCCCCAAAAGTCTTTCCCGACACAACGCTGTCGATACCTATCTAAAGCAATAGCGAAAGGCTATGCACGACACCAATGGCGAACGTTTTCTGACAATCTAGCCAGCTGCTTCCACGCGGTTGCGACCATTGTCTTTAGCCAGATAGCATGCTTTATCTGCTCGCTGATACAAATCATCAAGGCTTTCTCCAGCGACCGTTCTGGCCACGCCGATAGAACCGGTAGTCGAAACCAACACATCGCCGATTTCTATCTGTGTACTTTCAATCGTCTGACGCAATCTCTCTGCAACTGAAACAGCATCATCCATATCGTTTGCCGACATCAATATACCGAACTCCTCACCCCCGAGGCGGCCGACAATATCTGGTAAGCGCGTACCGCTGGTCCGCATCGATCCTTGCAATAATCCGCCTACTTTTTCTAGTACGACGTCACCCACAGCATGGCCATAGGTGTCGTTGATGGTCTTGAAATAATCCAAATCTATCAGCAAAAAATAGATACCTTGTGGGTGTGATTCTATTAATTCTTCACCCTTCTCAAAAAACGTTCGTCGATTAAAGATGCCTGTCAACCCATCGGTGTTTGCCAGCCGAACCAGTTCAGCTTGGTAGGTCCGGATACGCTGCAGTAACCCATTCAACGCATCGGTCAGCTCCCCGATTTCATCCTCGGTGAGCTTACGGATCAACTCCTGTTTGGTAAGGTCTTGTGAAATGCTACGAAGACTTCGGATAAGGTACC
Source organism: Acidiferrobacteraceae bacterium (assembly GCA_002731295.1). Lineage (GTDB taxonomy): Bacteria > Pseudomonadota > Gammaproteobacteria > Arenicellales > UBA868 > REDSEA-S09-B13. The sequence goes on from PCBE01000083.1 coordinate 7,942, forward strand.
CAACCGGATGCCCGACTACTCGTTGGAACAACAGTCCGCTTCCCACTACGAATAACAACAGAAAGACTGCCAACGCGATAAAGCCGATGTACAACTCCCGATCAACCTGCTCCTGTATCCATTCACTGCTGACATAGAAGAGCAACCCACCACCGCCAGACAGTATGTTTCCATAGTGAAGGGGATATTTTTCTTCTTTGACAATCTCACAAGGAAGCGGTGGCCAGCGTAAATCAGTCTCCTGGCTCGACTGAATCTCAACACACAATACAAATGGAAACATTGAGAATAACGATAGCGCTTCTCTTGCCTCTTTCTCCCCCCTTGATATCGCCTGATCTAAAATGGTCGCGCTGCCCACGACAGCAGTCGCCAGTTGCGCAGACGCAACCCCTTCGTAGTGATCGGCTCGGTAGTTTTTATACATCAACAATCCACCAGCTCCCAACCCCACGGCCAGCAGGACAAAATACAGAACAAACTTAAGAAAGATTCCAAGGCGCATTAGAATAAGAATAGAGGCTTCATGGCCGATCATCGGTTGACGACCGGCCACGACACTCAAACAAACTACATACCCATCATCTTCTTGACGCTGTCCCGATTGTTCATAATGACTTCAACGATCTTGAAATCATCACCGACTTTGACAGTGAGAAAGTCCGCCGTCACTCGGTCACCATTATCGGTGACAATCTCCGAACACACAAAAACGGCACCATCCTTATAAGGCACAATCATCGGGTGAACGTTAGCACTGTAGCCACCCATCAGGTCATTAGTCTGCCGATCGACAAAAAGAAACCGACCTTTATCGTCAGATCGCGACTTCATCCACTTTGCCAGCGTCAGTTGGGCCTTTGCTTTGTCTTCGACTGAAATATCGTCGGCTATTGCCACAATTGAAAATATTGCCAGCATCAGTACTACCAAGATTCTTGACATCATCTTTCTCCTTTTTTGGACCACCAATCTAGGCGAAGCCCGGTGGGATATTTCTATCAAACTTGAACTTGAACTTGAACTTCCAACAAATTATATCGAATTCAACCTAACCTTTAACACAAGAACGAAACACTAACGGCTACAAACTGCCAGAACTTGTTTGAGGTCAGTGTGACCCTGCAAGCACTTAGCCACCCCGTCCTGAAGCAGCGTTTGCATGCCCGCTTGCTGTGCTAAGTCTCGGATCTCTCCTGTTGTGGCCTTTCTTTGAATCGCAGCACGGATCTCATCATTGTTCACCAGCAGTTCGTGCAAAGCCAGACGGCCTCGGTAGCCGGTTTTCTCACACTCTACGCAGCCGTCTGCTCGCCACAACTTCAAGAAACCGCCAGTCGTTGCCCGTTCTACCGCATCTACCCCGATATAACGCCTAAACTCATCGGTCTCATCGGGTGTTGCGTCATACTGTACTTTGCATTTTCCGCACAATTGCCGAGCCAATCGCTGCGAAAGAATGCCCAACAAGGCATCAGAGAAAGAAAATGGCTCCATACCCATATCGATCAGCCGGGTCACCGTTTCGGGTGCCGTGTTGGTGTGTAATGTAGAGAGCACCATATGACCCGTCAGGGAGGCTTCGATCCCCATATGCGCTGTTTCTTCATCTCGCATTTCGCCGACCATAATGACATCTGGGTCTGCTCGCAGAAACGAGCGCATAGCCGACGCAAACGTCAACCCAATCTGCGGTTGTACCTGCAACTGCCGCAAGCCAGGTTGGGTAATTTCTACCGGATCTTCTACGGTCCATATCTTTTTCTTAACNTCGTTGATTTGNGCCANCATAGAATGAAGTGTCGTCGTTTTACCTGAACCTGTCGGGCCTACNGCCAGCATCANTCCATAAGGACGTCGCACCAACGCTTCTACCGNTTGTAGGTTTTCTGGACTGAGNCCCATCTCACTCAACGGCAAAGCTCCAGACCCCGCCAGGATACGCAGTACCACATCCTCNTCTTCCCCGGCTGTCGGCACNGTAACCATACGCAGTTCAATCTCGCGTTCTCCAAGTTTAAATCGGATCTTGCCGTCCTGTGGCAAGCGNCGCTCTGCGATGTTAAGTCTCGCCATGATCTTCATCCTGGCCACGATACGCTCCCGATACTCCGATGGGATACGACGNTAATTTCGNAGTTGTCCATCTACCCGAAACCGGANCGTGAGATCCTGCTTTTCACCATACGGTTCGATATGTATGTCTGATGCACGGTCGCGGACCGCATCGANGATAAATCGGTTTACCAGCTTGATGACGTCATCATCNTCTTCAGCATCACCGTCAGNGCCACTGCNGCCNAGCGAGNGCAAGTAGGTCTCAAAATCCTCGCTNCTTTCTTGGGTAGATAGNCGGTCGGCGATATACGTTTTCAATTGAGTNGGTGTTGCAACCACCTCGACCACTCGTTTCTTACAGGTAAANCGAACGGCNTCTATTGCCTCAGTCGACAGTGGGTCTCCCATTGCCACTGTAAGAGTTTCAATGTCTGCCCTGATCGGAAATACCTGCTGTTCGCGGATCACTCTGGCCGGAATCTCTGCAAGCGCGTCAGACTCGATGTCGGTACTGTCTAGATCAATGAATGGCAACCCCAGTCGGTTAGCCAGGACTCTGGCGATGGCGCTCTCGTCAACCATACCCAGTTCAACCAGTACTTCACCGAGGCGTTTGCCTTTCTGTTGTTTTTGCTGACTCAGCGCAACATGAATCTCAGCCTCACTGGTGAGGCCCTCACTCACCAGAACCTCGCCCAAGCGCAAGCGACGGCGTAGCTGCCGTGCATCCTGGGTTTCCGTTACACCGCGGGTAACCTGACTCATCTTGTTTATCCAGTTAAGACCTGGCTGTAGAGACGCTCAATTGAGAGTCTGACCGATTTCGAGAGGGATATTCTAGGTCGTGAACTCTAACTTACCTATTTATCACTAACTGTAAGCTATTTTATCTCTTTAGGTGATAGAATTATCGACTGACTCAGCAACGCACANTCCCACACCCAATCGACTGGAGATTGTCATGAATAATAGTCCCTACCAGGGCTTCTCTGAGAGACTCATCGATGCCATGATCGAATCTGGCTACTCGGCTCGTGCTGGCAGCTGGTCACGCTTTCCAGTTGAAATCGAACCGCTTCGCCGCGAGGCCGGTGCCAAAAGCCTCACGACCGCCCGTAAATATCTGGAAGGATCTGCTTTTCCACGACGATATCGCCTTGAGCTAATCGCAGACTGGTTGCGCGTCAACATAGAATGGCTCGCGAATGGAAATGGTCCCCGCTATGCCGGTACTGCCGCCTATACCGGTCCTGATCTACCGGAAGAAGCACTCGCACTGGCTAAAGCCTGGGCTGCACTCCCGCGTTANTATCGAGAACCCATCCGCAGTTGGGTGATTATGGCTTCAATCCATGACAACCTTCCTGATGAAGCAAAACAACTNCCGCCGAGTGCTGAGCCAATGGAGCGACGAAAACGTCCTCGACAACAGGATGCCTAGAACAAATCTTCCAGACCCACTCGTCTCATCATTCGGGATGTATTCTAGTAAATACGAGNAGGTGCGTTCGACGGACTGCCGGTAGATTACAAAAGCAGCATCAATATCGATGTCTTGCCAGTGATTCCGAAAGCCAGTCATTGATGAGATCTGCNTCATCCCCCGGCTGGCTTTCATCAGCTGTGTAGAGTCCAATTTTTATANTTCCAAGAGCTGGAAAACCTTGGTCAACGTCCAGAATCGTCATTCTCTCATCGAGCGTAAGTCGCGTCAGCGCACTCACACCCATTCCGTTTACNACGGCTTCTTGAAGACTGGCCAAATCTGGACTCTGATAAGAAACGTACCAGGCACGCCCTGCCGCATTAAGGCCTTCAACCATGCGCTTACGATATTCACAGCCTTCCGGATGCACGATCAACGGTACGGCCTCGCCATCATCTAGAGTCAATTCCGATGAAGCCACCCAGATCGGCTTTACATCCCATGTCGCTGTAAGTTGTTCTTCGCTAGCCTCATGGGCGATAGCTACCACAGTATCAAGCTCCCCGAGTAGCAGACTTTCTATAAGTTGCGCGCTGAGATCACATCGAATCCTGACTGGGACATCGGTGTGGACTTGACGAAACTCTGCCAGCCTGGTGTTCAGGTACGATAGTCCATAATCAGTGGGCAATCCGACTCGAAATACCTTTCTGCTTTCCGCCGGAGCGGTGTCCAGGTGCTGTTTGTGGGCTTCCTCGAGGTATTTAACGAACTCAACTTGGGGCACAGGCCGGCTGAAATAATAGCCTTGCCCGATATGACAACCTATGTCACGAAGTTGGTGCATATTTTCCATCGTTTCTATGCCTTCTGCGACGATCTTGAGCTCGAGGCTGCGTGCTAACTGCACCACAGCGCGAACAATCGCCCAATTCTGCCGGTCAGTGTTACGCACGAATGACTGGTCGATTTTCAACTTATCGAACGGCAGTCGGGTCAAATAGGAAAGACTCGAATACCCAGTACCGAAGTCGTCAATCGCGACCCGGATTCCAAGANCCTTGAGCTCATTAAGCACCTTCGTGATCCGCTCGATGTCATCGGCGACAATTGATTCAGTGACTTCGAGCTCCAACCACTCGGCAGCCAGTCCAGTCTCATCGAGAACAGCTTGAATACGTTTAACCAGATCCTGCTGTCGAAACTCCACTACGGAGATATTCACCGACATCGTCACTGGCGGATATCCCGCCTCCTGCCAGAGCTTAGCCTGGCGACACGCCTCCTTAAGCACCCAATGCCCGATCGGAATAATTAACCCAGTGTCTTCTGCAACTGGGATGAAGTCATCTGGAGAAACCAGACGCGAATCCGATCCATCACCACTACCCGGACGTCGCCACCGAATTAACGCCTCGGTACCGGTTAAACGGCCTGTCTCAAGATCGACCTGTGGTTGGTAATGCAGCTCAAACTGATCCTTTTCTAGGGCTTCCCTCAAACCAGCTTCTAGTTGGATAACATCTCGATTTACTTTGCGGCGCGCGGCGCGCCAGTCAAAATATCGATACGAGTTACCCTCTTGCGCCGCATATTGCAGCGCCAAATGAGACTTCGTNAGTAGCTCACTAAGTTCAGATCCATCCTTAGGATACAACACAACACCAGCACTCGCGGTAAAGGACATCCCCTCTACGAACTCACCTTGGTCCAATTCAAGCGGGAAAGAGTCCTTCATGACGTCCTGGAGAATTTGCAGTGACGACTCAGCTGCAGCCTGCGATTGCTTGCAAGCCTCAGCGAGGAAAAACTCGTTGCCCTGGCCTCGAGTGAGCATCGCGCCTTCTGGAATAGCGTCTTTTAAACGAACACCTATTTGCCGGAGCAGCCGGTCCCCGGTCTCTATGCTATAAATCTCGTTGATTGCCTGAAAGCGGTCGACTTTTATGCGTATACCATAGAATTCAGTGCTGCGTTTTCTCGCGTCTTCCAAGATCTCCGCGAGTTGCTGTTCAAGGTATTCGAAAGTTGGCAGTCCGGTTACCCTGTCAGTAGTTTCTAAAAGTCGCTGTGCCTGCCTCTCCTCGGTAACGTCGGCATGGATATATGCGAACCCACCGCCAGAAAGCTTATGCGTTCTTACATCGATAACTTTCCCACTCGGTAACTCAATATCATCCCGCCACTCCGACCATGACCCTGAAAAGGATTTCAGTAGGTCAGAGACTATTTTTTCAGGATCACCGTCACCATAAACACCCCATTCTGCTAACTTGAGCAAAATCAATTTGAACGGTTGGCCCGACTGGGTTAGCGAATCGGGGAACCCATACATCTCATTAACATCCGAATTGTTGTGAACAATCTTAAAATCGGCATCAATAATTGAAATACCCACGCCTACATGCGCGAGAGTTTCAAGCCCCATCTGATTTTCGAGTTCCTCGATACGTTCTTCCTGCTCCAGGAGAGATTTAATCCATTCTTCTCGTTTGTCCTGCTCAGTACGTCGTTTTTCAGTAACGTCTGTGTAAATTGTGACNAAGCCACCTACACCTTCTGAAATTGGCGTGCCCATAACATTAATCACCAGGCCATCAGGGCGTGTTCTATCGAATGTATGTGGTTCAAATTTCCGTGCNAGTTCCAAGCGCTGGCGTACCTGTTCCTCAGGGTCCCCCTCACCATACTCACCACGGTTCGCGTTAAAACGAAACATTTCTTCCATCGAGGTGCCAGGTTTTCCAAATCTCAGTGGAAACTCAAGCAATTCACAAAACTTCGCATTACTGGTGACCAACTTCAGCTCTCGGTCAATTACAGATATTCCTTGGCCAATAAAGTCTAAGCTTTTAAGGGCCAATATTGATTCTAGGTCACTAATTTTCTCTTCTTGTTCCCGTGCTATTCGCCTAGCTCGACGTCGGCTTACGAATACGACCAAAAAACCGACACCACCTAATAGCAACAAGATCGTAACGATCAGAACATATCGTGACAGTNTCAGTATTCGCTCTGTACGTTCCCTCTCCTGATCTATTTGCCGCTGACTAGCAACTGCCGCTACTAAATTCAGTTTTCGTTCAAACGGCTTCAAACGAATATTCAAATCGCGATAGACGCTGCCGCGGACAAACAATCGACTNCTCGGCTCTGTTAAGCCAAATATTGTTGGCTGAAGGGCACGCAATTCATTAAAGAGATTCTGATGGACGTTAGGATACTCAGGCATCTCCTTAAATACGTAGGCATGGTATACATTATTGAAATCGGCNGCCTTTTTTGCCTCATTCAACAGGATGGTAAATNGTGTTTTCAATTCCATCCCAAGNGGNCGCATGAGNTCGANCTTTCTCATGTACTTTTCATTTTGCGGCAGTAGTCCCTCGANNCGCTCNTGCTGTTCCATAANACTCATNAACNNTTGAAATTCGGCAAACACCCGTTCGGCATTCCACTCGGAAGCANGAGCAGANTCNTTCTCNANCTTTTCNAGANCTTGAAAAATATAGGCCANNGNGNCANCNACCANNCCACANAANAGNAACCCGACANNGATCGAACGNCNGGNCCNGNCAGNTANCTGTTTAAGNNGGTTTNNATGAGGCATTAGATCGATACNAAAGACCCTGCAGGGGCTTACGGCATGGNGAAAATAGCGCTANCGCTCNAATGTGTCAATTTAATCCTTTTCAGTGATATTTAGGACAAAATATACCCTCCAATCCTACTTTTAGATCGACCTTACCGCTGAGAGTCTAACTATTTGTTGTTTATTTACAGTGAGATAGATAGCNAACATCAAAATTACGAATCGCCGGTCCCTCTAGGACCTACGTAGGGGTGACAACCAAAATGTCCTATTCTTTCCAATCAAAATTCAAGAATCACCAGTTTTACATCGGCGGTGCCTGGACTTGATTGCGACCACTCCCTTTTGCGGCATATAGACCATCGTCTGCCAACTTGATCAGATCACTCACTGAACTTTGANCACCATACTCTATTCTAGCCACGCCAATGCTCGCGGTAACAAAATCATTTACCGGNGAGGCCTGGTGTTCAATGGCATCTTCCTGTAGCGCACTTCGCAACCGCTCAGCAATTTGCATCGCTTGATCCTGCGAGACGTCGAGCACTAACACAGCGAATTCTTCACCCCCGTATCTGGCCACTAAATCACTGGAGCGCTTAAGACTGCTCTTGAACACCGACGCTGCCCTTTTCAGGCAAGCATCACCCGCCAGGTGTCCGTAGTTATCGTTGTATGGTTTGAAATGATCCAGATCAATCAGCAGCAGGGATATCGANCCTTGCTGACGGTCAAGGACTCGTTGCCANTCCTGTTCCAAGCGAAACTGAAATTCTCTTCTGTTCGCAATTTGGGTCATCCCGTCGACTCTGGCATCTCTCTCCATGGACACAAATCGTCTGCGGTCGCTGACCAGCTTGTCGATTCTGGCCTTATGCAAAGACGAACTGCTATCCAGCGACATATACTGTTCGGCGCCATGATTCAAGGCACGCAGTTCGACTTCTTCGGNTGCAGTTTTTGATGCCAACACCCAAGACAAGCCTCGAGACCTCGCAAGCNNCGTCAGNCTTTTCAATACATCGTCGTCAACAAACTCGTGCTCTATGAACAGAAAATCGAGATCTTCATTCTCCACCACCATCTGTTGACAGGCTTCAAGATCCGAAAAATGAAGGATTTCGCACGATTCACGCGCAATCTGGACCANNGACCANAGNTGTTCCATCCANCCNAATACCATAACNACCGGNCGCGGCTGAAACACNCACACATCATCATTGACNAAATGCGCCCGNCGGCTCAGNAANAATTGATACAACGCCTCCTCAGAGGGCAACCCCANCAGCANCGCATTGGTTTGCGTGTTCTCGATCAGCGGAATNCGNCGATCAAAGGATTCGTCTGTCTCCCACCGATTCTGCCAAAGTNTTAGTTCTTTGGGTTCNGGGCCCAGTAGTTTCCANAACTCCCAACGCTCCATGGGATTACCGTTGNTCGTTTCAGCTTTCGAATCGGCATCAAGGAACTTCTCCAATCCCGCTTCGCGTAAGCTNGTTTCCAGTACATCCGGTTGGCTAAGATCNAGNCCGTNCTGCCACANNGCCCTNTATANCGCCANCCGNANNTCGGGAGCTTTGTCANTTGCATACTGGCTGATGGCCATNACGAGCCGNGTNGCAAGNCTACTGCCCGGCCGACGCTTGGGCANCGAAACCGATACATCCGGCGCTCGGTGGTGTATCGCGAANACTTCNTTNGCCAGNAGGCTTTCATCTTCCAAACTGAATGCTGCTTCGGACAGTTCCGGCGCGTGTATGATCAATCGCCACTCTACACGGGTCAGTAGATCCCAGGCGCTGAACCGCTCGTGTAATGCAAAACAAAACGGACAATTAAGATCGCCATAGACGACGAACTTGCTGAGGTCCTCCCCATAAAGCGCAGACAAGTTGTCCTGATCACTCATCGCAGGACACAGTGACAACACAACTGACTAATTTGGTTAGGCAAGCGCATCATCCACAGGCACACCATATCCTTCGGCAAGTTTGTTGGTTTCGCTGGCCATGGCTACAACGGCCATCAATTCTCCGAACATTTCTTCAGTCATACCGGCTTTACGGGCTGAGACTCCGTGACTGACCCGACAATATTCGCACCCATTATTGATACTGATTGCGAGGTAGATCATCTCTTTGAATCTGATATCCAGCGCACCATCGACCATAATCTCCTTGAGACTCTCCCACGTTCGCCTGAGCGTTGGCGGATGATTCGCAATAGCCATCCAGAAATTACTTACTTGGTCAATCTTGCGTGTACGCTTAATATCGTCATAGACGGTTCGCACCTCTTCAGATGCGTCTTCGTAGAAAATNAGGTTAGCCATGGTGGTATTGCTCAACTTTTAGATCGTCATTGTGAATTGACCCACTCGTAAGAACATCGCAAAGCAAATTATTCGCAGATTCNTCTAACTCGCCCGCTATACATATACCGATCACTGGGCCTGTCATACCAATCCCATTAGAGTGGAATATTGCCGTGCTTGCGCCAGGGATTAGATAACTGTTTACCGCGCAACATATCCAGTGATCGTGAAACTCGGCGCCGGGTATCCCTCGGTAGGATCACATCGTCTATAAATCCTCTGTGTCCTGCAACAAAGGGATTTGCAAATGTCTGCTGATATTCCTCAGTACGGGCGGTAATCTTATCCGGATCACCAATTTCCTGGCGAAAGATTATTTCGACTGCCCCCTTAGACCCCATAACTGCTATCTCAGCGCTGGGCCAGGCCAGATTAACATCCCCGCGCAGATGTTTAGATGCCATCACATCATAAGCGCCGCCGTAGGCCTTACGCGTTATAACCGTGATCTTAGGAACGGTGCACTCAGCGTATGCGTATAGCAGTTTCGCGCCGTGACGGATGATGCCACCATATTCCTGAGCTGTGCCCGGAAGAAAACCCGGCACATCCACAAATGTCACGATCGGGATGCCAAAGGCGTCACAGAAACGTACAAATCGTGCCGCCTTGACCGAGGATTGGATATCCAAACACCCAGCCAGCACCATTGGTTGATTTGCCACGACACCTACCGTCGAACCATCGACTCTACCGAAACCAATGACGATATTGCCTGCATAGTCGGGTTGCAATTCAAAGAAATCGCCCGCATCGACAACTTTGTCGATCAACTCTTTCATGTCATAAGGTTGGTTTGGATTACTCGGCACCAGAGTATCCAGTGAGGCCTCGATACGATCAGCGGGGTCACCGACATTACGCCTAGGGCACTCACTGCGGTTACTCAAGGGCAGAAAATCTACAAAGCGCCTTAATGACAATAGCGCCTCGACATCATTTTCAAAGGCGCCATCTGCAACTCCCGACCGGGTGGAGTGCGTGTTTGCCCCGCCAAGTTCCTCATGGGTAACTGTCTCGTGCGTAACGGTTTTGACCACCTCTGGACCGGTGACATACATATACGAGGTATCCTTCACCATGAAAATAAAGTCTGTCATTGCCGGCGAATAAACGGCGCCGCCCGCACAAGGCCCCATGATCATCGAGATTTGAGGAATTACGCCCGAGGCCAGCACATTGCGCTGAAACACTTCAGCATACCCCGCGAGCGAATCGATACCCTCTTGGATACGAGCGCCGCCGGAATCGTTAAGGCCAATGACCGGCACACCAACCTTCATCGCGTGATCCATGATCTTGCAGATCTTTCCCGCATGTGCTTCTGACAAAGAACCACCAAGCACTGTGAAATCCTGACTAAACACAAAGACCATTCGACCATTGATAGTTCCATATCCGGTAACGACGCCGTCGCCCGGCACAACCTTGTCGGCCATATCAAAATCAGTTGAGCGGTGCTCAACGAAAATATCCCATTCTTCAAAACTGCCTTGATCCAGGAGTACATCAACACGCTCACGTGCAGTAAGCTTTCCCTTTGCGTGTTGCGCATCGATCCGTTCCTGGCCGCCACCCAGTTTGGCGGCTTCGCGCCGGCGTTCGAGTTCTTCAATTATTTCGTGCATGACCCGTCCTCCCCCTAGCGCTGACGCTGTCCCAGTAGCTCCACAATGTCCTGAGCTGCGGCTGGGATATGGGCACCGGGGCCGTAGATAGCCGACACACCCAACTTGTACATCTCCGCATGATCCTGCGGTGGAATCACACCACCCAGAACCACAATAATATCGGATGCACCCTGACGCTCAAGTTCTACCATAACCTCAGGCATCAACGTGCGATGTGCAGCCGCCTGCGAGGATACACCGATGATATGGACATCATTTTCAACCGCCTGGCGTACTGCATCAGCAGGCGTTTGAAACAATGGACCGATATCAACGTCGAAACCAAGGTCCGCAAACGCCGTAGCGATTACGCTAGCTCCACGATCATGTCCATCCTGGCCCAGTTTTGCCACCAGTAACCGAGGCTGTCTACCGACACGATCAGCAAATGACCGAACTGCCGCCTGGGCACTACTGAAGCTCTTGTCGTTTTTCACAACCGCACCATAAACTCCCGAAATGGTGATTGTCTCTGCGCGATGTCGGCCAAATACTTTCTCCAGGGCGGTAGAAATCTCACCCACCGTCGCTCGGGCCCTGGCAGCGTCCATTGCACAGGCCAGAAGATTATTGTTTTGCTGTTCTTTGCCTGCTGCATGTTCGAGTATCTGTAGCGTTTCTTGGCAGCGCACTTCATCACGGGCCAAGCGAACGCTTTCCAGACGTCGTAACTGTGCGTCACGAACCGCTATGTTGTCTACACTGAGAATCTCGACTTGCTCTTCCTCATCAGGCTGATATCGGTTTACCCCAACAATAACTTCCTCACCCTGATCTATTCTTGCCTGCCGACGTGCCGCAGCTTCTAAGATTCTCAGTTTGGGCAGGCCAGCACTGACGGCCTCAGTCATACCACCAAGCCCCTCGACCTCATCGATCAGCTTGCGAGCCTCATACACCAGGGAACTGGTCAAACTCTCAACATAATAAGAGCCACCAAGCGGATCGACTACGTCCGTGACGCCAGTCTCTTCGCGCAGAACAAGCTGTGTATTGCGTGCTATACGTGCCGCAAAATCTGTAGGCAATGCCAGCGCCTCGTCAAAACTATTCGTATGCAGCGACTGCGTGCCCCCCAACACACCAGCCAGTGCTTCAACCGTGGTGCGTATGATGTTGTTGTATGGATCCTGGCTAGTCAGGCTCACGCCCGAAGTCTGACAATGCATGCGAAGCATCAGTGAACGGGGATCCTTTGGAGAAAATTGTTCGCTGACTAACTCCGACCATAACTGCCTGGCCGCACGCAATTTGGCGACCTCCATAAAAAAGTTCATCCCGATGCAGAAAAAGAAAGACAACCGCGGCGCAAAATCATCAATCTTAAGGCCACTCGCTATCGCAGCGCGTGCATACTCGATGCCATCGGCCATTGTGTATGCCAATTCCTGAACACAAGTTCCCCCCGCCTCTTGCATGTGGTATCCCGAAATGGAAACCGGGTTAAATCGCGGCATATTTTGCGTAGTAAAGGCGATGATGTCTGCCACGATCCGCATCGATGGCCTGGGTGGGTAAATGTAAGTATTGCGAACCATGAACTCTTTCAGAATATCGTTCTGTATCGTTCCAGAGAGCGTGGCAAGGTCACAACCTTGCTCCTGAGCTGCGACAGCGTACATGGCCAGAACGGGCAGTACCGCGCCGTTCATCGTCATCGATACCGATATTTCTCCCAGCGGGATCTGATCAAATAGAATCTTCATATCCTCTACGGAGTCAATTGCTACCCCCGCCTGGCCTACGTCCCCAGCCACCTCTGGATGATCTGAGTCATAACCCCGGTGTGTTGCCAGATCAAATGCCACGGACAAGCCGGTCTGTCCCGCGGCCAGGTTACGCCGGTAAAACGCATTTGACTCTTCAGCCGTCGAGTAGCCGGCGTATTGACGGACCGTCCACGCTCTACCCGGGTACATCGTGGCTCGTGGTCCTCGACGATAGGGGGGAAACCCTGGCAGGGAATCCCGCTGGGCCATATCATCAAGATCAGCAGCCGTGTACAACGGCTTGACAGTGATCCCTTCCGGAGTCAGCCGACAGAGCGACTCGGCTGTAGCTGACGTTAACTCCTGCGAGGCAAGATCGCGCCAGTCATCCAAAGTTCGAATATCGAAGTCTTTCACCGCAATATTTCTCAGGGGGCAGGGTAACCGATGCTACTCAGCGCCTCTGTTATCTCGTCCAGCACCTCGGGATCATCAATGGTTGCAGGCATCTGCCAATCTTCACCATCTGCGATCTTTCTCATCACACCGCGAAGAATCTTACCGGACCTCGTCTTTGGAAGCCGCCTGACCACGACTGCCTGCTTGAACGCTGCGACGGGGCCAATCCGATCTCGAACCATCTGCACAACCTCAGCGGTAATTTCCTCGCTCGGCCTGTCACAACCGGCATTGAGCACGAGAAAACCCAGTGGCGCCTGCCCTTTCAGGGCATCCTGGACGCCGGTTACCGCACATTCGGCCACATCAGCATGATCAGCCAGCACCTCTTCAATTGCACCCGTCGACAACCGGTGGCCCGCGACATTGATAATGTCGTCGGTCCGTGACATCACGTAGACATAACCTTCGTCATCAATCATTCCCGCGTCAGAGGTATTGTAGTAACCGTCGAACTGACTGAGATAAGCATCAAAGAACCGCTCGCGGGCATTCCAGAGTGTCGGAAATGATCCGGGTGGAAGAGGCAGCTTTACCACCAGTGTGCCGATGTCACCCGGTGTCACAGGGCCCCCATCGTCCCCGAGTACGTCCAGATCCCAGCCAGGCACGGGCTTAGAAGGTGAACCTTCTTTAATCGCCAGCATCTCGATACCCCGGCAGTTCGCCGCAATAGACCAACCGGTCTCCGTCTGCCACCAGTGGTCGATCACTGGCACGTTCAGTTTATCTTCGGCCCAGTGCAATGTATCGGGATCCGTTCTTTCACCAGCCAGGTACAAACACTCGAACTGACTCAAGTCATACTTTTTCAGATACTCACCATTTGGATCTTCTTTTTTGATGGCCCGAAATGCCGTCGGTGCTGTAAACAATACTTTTACCCCGTGCTCAGAAATAACCCGCCAGAATGCACCTGGGTCCGGTGTGCCCACCGGCTTACCCTCGTACAGGACTGTGGTACTGCCGTTGAACAGCGGGGCATACACGATATACGAATGGCCAACCACCCAACCGACATCCGAGGCTGCCCAGTAAACATCGCCCGGACCTGTGCCATAGATGTTTTTCATGGTCCATTTCAGTGCAACAATATGTCCGCCGTTGTCGCGGACAACACCCTTTGGCTGGCCTGTCGTACCCGAGGTATAAAGAATATATAAGGGATCAGTTGCGGCTACCGGCACACAATCCACCGGCGTAGCTACGGACATCGCGTCATGCCAGTCCTGATCCCTCCCGGCAACTAGGTCGGCCTCACACTCCGGCCGTTGAAGGACTATGCATTGTGCAGGTTTATGGCTCGCCATCCCGATTGCACCGTCGAGCAACGGTTTGTATTCGACCACCCGGCCCGGCTCGATACCACAGGAAGCTGACACGATTGCTTTGGGAGTACAGTCATCAATTCGGACAGCCAGCTCATTTGATGCAAATCCCCCGAACACTACTGAATGTATTGCGCCGATGCGGGCACAGGCCAACATGGCGATCAGCGCCTCGGGCACCATGGGCATGTAGATGATTACTCGATCGCCGCGGCCGATATCATTTCCCGCAAGTACGCCGGCAAAAAGAGCTGTCTCTTCGAGCAGTTCCGCGTACGTTAAAGTCCGACCGGTGCCGGTGATGGGGCTATCGTAGATAATTGCAGCCTGGTCACCGCGGCCATGTTCCACATGCAGATCCACCGCGTTATAACAGGTGTTAACCTCGCCACCGGTATACCATCGATAGTACGGTGCGTCTGTGTCGTCCAGGACACGATCCCACTTCTTATACCAGTGAATATCTTCAGCCGCCCTCGCCCAGTATCCCTCCGGGTCCTGTAACGCGCTCTGATATACTGATTCGTAGTTGCCACTCATTATCGGTTACCCTGGTAAATATGTGATGTAACAAGATCGGTGGGGCGATAACTGTCGAACCCAATCCCTACCGCCAAACATCACAATAACTTGAAAATACCTGTCAGATCGAACAGCACAATTCTTCATCTCACAGGATAAAACACCGTTATGATAAGTGTTTTTTGCACCTACAGCGAGTCAGTCACGACATACGTCCAATCTCAATGCAATTTGCTGGAGCAACCATGAATTACCAGAACATTCTTGTCGAAACCCACGACCACGTCGGCCTGATAATCCTCAACAGACCGGACGTCCTCAACGCACTCTCCGATGACTTGATGGATGAACTTGGTGATGCCGTAGACAAGTTCGAGGCTGACGATTCGATCGGCGCACTGGTAGTGACGGGCAACGACAAAGCATTTGCAGCTGGTGCAGACATAAAACGCATGAAGGACAGTGGCTATATGGATGTCTATATGGGCAACTTCATCGGCCGAAACTGGGAACGGATAAGCACCTGCCGAAAACCTGTTATTGCCGCTGTGGCAGGCTATGCCCTGGGCGGCGGCTGTGAACTCGCAATGATGTGCGACTTCATCATTGCGGCAGACAGTGCTCAATTTGGACAGCCCGAGATCAAACTCGGCGTAATACCTGGAGCCGGCGGCACTCAAAGACTGACCCGTTTTGTTGGTAAGTCCAAAGCCATGGAGATGTGTCTGACTGGAAGAATGATGAATGCCGATGAAGCAGAGCGGTCTGGCTTGGTCAGCCGGATAGTACCCGCCGATGACCTGCTGGAGGATGCAATGAAAACCGCCAAGAAAATTGCAGCACTTTCCAAGCCTTCGGTCATGATGGCTAAAACAGCTGTTAACCGGGCCTACGAAACGACGCTTACCGAGGGTGTCCGATTCGAACGAACCATCTTCCAGTCATTGTTTGCGACCGATGACAAAAATGAAGGCATGACTGCTTTTATCGAAAAGCGAAAACCCGACTGGAACCATCGATGATCCACAGGACCAGCCATGAAGGTTGATGGCCAACACTACCGCTCGATCTGGCTGGAAGACGGGGAGCGGTCCGTCTTTGTCATCGATCAAACGCTTTTACCGTTTGAGTTTCGGGTTCGTCAACTCAGATCGACGACTCAGACGATCGATGCCATCGCAACTATGGTCGTTCGCGGCGCTCCACTGATCGGCGCTACAGCCGCTTGTGGCCTTTTCCTGGCAGCCCAGGAAGATCCCTCTGACGAATATCTCAAAGAATCTGCTAGCCGACTACTCGCAGCACGTCCCACTGCTACGAATTTGGGCTGGGCTTTAGAGCGGATGCTGCCACAACTGCTTAGCGAACCCATCACCGATCGGGTGGAGGCCGCACGGCTCGAAGCTCAGAATATTTGTGATGAAGACGTCGGCATTAACAGTCAGATCGGCACACACGGACTGAGACTCCTCACAGAACGCTGCCATCTTGGTCAAAGCAACGAGCCCTTTAACATTCTGACTCACTGCAATGCCGGCTGGCTGGCAACCGTCGACTGGGGTACTGCGTTGTCACCCATCTTCAAGGCGCACGACGCCGGCATGAATATCCATGTATGGGTCGACGAGACCCGTCCGCGAAATCAAGGAGCATCACTGACTGCGTGGGAACTAAAAGCGCATGATATACCACACACTGTAGTAGTGGACAACGCAGGCGGTCACCTGATGCAACACGGCCAGGTCGACGCCTGTATTGTCGGATCCGACCGAACAACACGCTCTGGCGATGTATGCAACAAGATAGGCACCTACCTCAAGGCACTGGCTGCTAAAGCCAACGACGTGCCATTTTTTGCCGCGATCCCATCATCGACCATTGACTGGGCTATAAGCGATGGTATTTCAGAAATACCCATAGAAGAACGGGCAGGTATTGAAGTCACCCACATCACCGGAGTTGATGAAAAGAACCAACCGACCAGAGTTCGACTCACACCAGAGGGCAGCCAAACAGCCAACCCGGCATTCGATGTCACACCGCGGGGCTACGTGTCCGGTATTATTACTGAACGGGGGGTGTGCGAGGCCTCCGAGACAGCACTGCTGAATCTGTATCCCGAACATATTCAAAAACAGCAGAAGAACCAGGGGTAATCCTACTGGATACCCGGATCAGCGGTACAGTCGATCACTCTCTGCAACAACTGCTATAGTTGGTCGCACGCCCCTCGAGCAGACGATCATTCAACGGCAGTCGACTACGACCGTATACCCATGATTAAGTCCACTGATTGCCGATCTAACCAGACTACCAAGGTCCATATCGAGCGGACTCGCCGCTGGTGCTGGTCGTATTTTCTCGCGTTCACCCTGGCACTGTCCTGTGTTTCGACCTATGCCGAGATTGCACCACTTAGAGTCCTGCCTGGCCATCAGCGGGCGGTAGAGCTGATTAACTACTTTATACAGCGCTATCACTATCGCACAGCGCAGCTCAATGATGATCTTTCGAGCCAGATACTCGATCGCTACATTGAAACCCTGGATACCAACCGAAGTTATTTTCTGGCATCCGACCTCGAACGCTTCGAACAAATGCGCTTTCGCGTGGATGACTATCTTCGAAAACAGGAACTGGATCCTATTTTTGAGCTGTTTGATCTGTACCGAAAACGAGCAATCGACAGGGCTGAATATTCAATGCGCATCCTGAGCGAAGGTTTTGACCTGAATATACCGGAGAGCTTTCGGTTCAACCGGAGCACATCACCATGGCCGACTGACCAAGCACAACTGGATGACATCTGGCGACGACGAGTCAAAAACGATTATCTGTCTCTCAAGCTAGCCGGCCAGCCTCACGATGACATATTAAAAACACTTGGCAATCGTTATCGCCAACTGAGTCGGCGTACCAAACAGATTACATCCACCGATGTCTTTGAGACATTCATAAACGCGTACATCGCTTCAGTGGAACCACACACCAGCTACTTTTCTCCCCGATCGACTGAAAATTTCAAGATCAGGATGAGCTTATCGCTGGAGGGTATCGGGGCTGTTCTTCAAACAGAAAATGAATATACCGTGGTGCGGCGGGTCGTGGCAGGCGGGCCGGCCGAACTCAGCCAGTTACTGAACGCGGGCGATAGAATTATCGGCGTCGGTCAGAATGAGGAGCGGCCACTCGTCGATGTAATCGGGTGGCGACTGGACGATGTGGTTGATCTGATTCGGGGCCCCAAAAATACCGTCGTGCGGTTAAGAATTCTCCCTCTACAGGAAGGACCCGACGCCAGTGGACGAATCATCAGCATCGTGCGCGATACTATTAGGCTTGAGGAGCAAGCAGCACAGAAATCGGTTATCTCCATAGAACGTGGCGATCATGTATATCGAATGGGTGTCATTGATCTACCGACCTTTTATGTTGACTTCGACGGCCGTTCCAGTGGCAAGACTGATTATCGCAGCACAACCCGAGATGTAGCCAGACTGGTCAAGGAACTACAGGCAGAAAACACCGACGGCCTGATCATAGATCTGCGGGGTAACGGTGGCGGTGCACTGACTGAAGCAACAACTCTGACGGGCCTTTTTATCGAGAAAGGCCCGATCGTACAAGTTAAAGACGCGAAAGGTCATGTCCGGGTAAAACATGACTCCGACCCTACAATCGTCTACCGAGGGACTCTCGCTGTACTCGTAGATGGTAACAGCGCGTCTGCTTCGGAAATCTTTGCAGGCGCAATCCAGGATTATGGACGAGGCATCGTGATCGGCGAACCCACTTATGGAAAAGGTACCGTCCAGAACCTGGTCGACCTTGACCGGTACGCTCGAAACAAGGACGAGAAGCTTGGTCAACTCAAATTTACGATAGCGCAATTCTTTAGAATCAACGGCGACAGCACACAACACAGAGGCATTGTTCCCGATATCCTGCTGCCAACAGCACGAGATGATGCCGAACGCGGTGAGCGAGGCTTGGAAAACGCCTTACCCTGGCAACAGGTAACTCCAACCCGTTACAGTCCCTTCGACCAAGCAGATCTGAGCGCTGTATTACCTAACATACGATCTCTCCACCAAACGCGCGTTGCAGACGATCCAGGGTTTGAATTTCTGTTGTCCAATCAGACTCTTGATAACGAGATCGCGGCCCTGGGAGAAGTATCCTTGCTTGAATCAAAACGTCAGATAGAGCGTACGCAACGACAGTCAGTTCGCGATTCATTAACCGCTGCCCTGCGTAAGGCCTGGGACCTCGGTGAGGGCGAAAACGCCAGTGACGGAGAGTTCCCTGGCGATATTGTTCTCAATGAAACTGCACAGATACTTACCGATACACTGCTCGAACTGCGCCACAATCGTATGCTGGCTCAGCACTCTGCCCATCCCAGCGCTGAGTCAGATTCTTCGACCCAAGACCAATAGTCTGCGGACGAAGATCTGTTGAAGACCTCCACGTTTGGTGAATTCCTGGCCACCGGTTCGGGCATTCTGCAGCTTATGGAAGATGCCGGTGAGGCCCTCGCGGGGAACGGTGAGGTACTACTACTTGGTGGAGGCAATCCTGCCCGAATACCTGAAGTTCAGCAGACTTTTCGTGAAGCGATGGGCAGTCTGCTTGATGATGCACCCCGTTTCGATCGCATCGTTGGAGACTACGATGGGCCGCAGGGGAATGCAGAATTCTTAAGTGCGATTACAGCGTTGTTGAATTCACAGTTCAACTGGGGTATGAGCGAAAATAATGTGGCCCTGACTAACGGCAGCCAGACATCATTCTTTGTGTTGTTCAATATGTTCGCCGGGACAAATCGGGACGGCGGAGAACAACGAATATTACTGCCACTCATACCGGAGTATATCGGTTACACGGAAATGGGCCTTGGTAAATGTATTTTTGATACCTGCAAACCGTCTATTACTCTCAGCGGTGATCATCAGTTCAAATATCACGTCGACTTTGAACACCTGCAACTTCATTCACACACCAGTGCATTGTGTGTGTCCCGACCGACAAACCCCACCGGCAATGTATTGACCGATGCCGAAATCGAGCAACTGGATGTCTTAGCCACAGAAAGAGACCTGCCATTGATAATCGACGGGGCCTACGGTACGCCTTTCCCCAATATCATCTTTACCGATGCTACGCCGTTTTGGGACAGCAACATTATCCTGTGTCTCAGTTTGTCAAAACTGGGGCTTGCTGGCGTACGAACAGGCATCGTAATCGCTCAGGAAGACATCATTCAGTCAATCACATCGGCCAATGCAATTTTGAATTTGACCCCGGGAAGCTTTGGCCCTGGACTGACTACCAACATGGTCCGTGATGGGTCGATTCTGGAGATCTCGAATCAGTTCATACAACCTTTCTATCAGTCCCGAGCTGAAATTGCGATCAACTGGCTTGAGTCCGAACTGGCGGGTTATCCCTTTCGGGTACACACCCCCGAAGGCGCAATATTCCTGTGGCTTTGGCTTAAGGATCTGCCGATCACCAGTGAAATGTTGTATCAGCGACTCAAGGCGCGCAACGTGCTGGTCATTCCAGGCGAGCATTTCTTCCCGGGACTCACAGAACCTTGGAAACATCGCCATGAATGTATTCGGCTATCGTATGCCCAGGACCAACAGACCGTCGAGCGTGGTATCGCGATTATCGCTGAGGAAGTACGCGCAGCCTATGACGATGCAGTCCTCTAGACCCCAGACATTCAGACGCACTCAACAACATCAACTTTCTTACATTGACTGAATCGCCGCCAGATCAAACGAAACGAGTCTGAGAAATCCTCGGTTGAGTCATTCAGCCATTGATCGACCTGCGTTTGTGTAAACCATTGGCCTGTTTCCATTTCTGTGTAGTCAAGCACTAACTTAAGGTCTGTCACCAGTCGATATACCCAGCAGAATTCCATTCCTGTTTGGGGGCTGGCAACAAGTTTAAACAACCGCTTTGGTATTTCTTCCAGTTCAATTCCGATCTCCTCCTGGATCTCGCGTACACAACAGGCATCATAGGTCTCACCCGCATCGACATGACCGGCAACTGACGAATCCCAAAGACCCGGGCTTTCCTGTTTATGCCGGCCGCGCTTTTGTAGGAATATTTGTCCGTCCTGCCTGAACACCAGAACATGGGTAGCACGATGCAACAGACCCAATCGGTGAACATCGTCACGCCTGCGCTGCCCGATGACCTGGTCCTGATCATCAACCACTGACAGAATTTCTGAATCTTCCGACCTCATATTGGAACATCGGTGTCGAGTTCACGAACGGGCTCACTTATGCGCTGTCGCTGCTGCCAGTGCTCATCTATCCAGACCGAGTTATGAAGTGGGGGTAACAGTGAACTGCCAAGTATCATATCTGCCACCCGCTCTGCCAGCATGATGGTTGGCGCATTGAGGTTACCATTCGTAATTTCGGGGAATACAGATGAGTCTACAACGCGAAGAGACTCTACCCCCTTCACTCTGCACGCACTGTCCAGCACAGCGGTCGCATCATCAACCGCGCCCATGCGGCACGTGCAGGATGGATGATAGGCGCTTTCTACATTCTGTCGAACCCAGGCATCTATATCCGAATCGCTGGTGACGCTTGAGCCAGGCTGTATTTCTACGCCTCTGAACGGTTCCATGGCGGGTTGTTCAAAAATCTCTCGGGTCAGGTGTATACAGGCCCGCCAGTCTTGCCGATCCTGCTGCGCCCCAAGATAGTTGAATAGAATCTTGGGGCTATCCTTGGGTGATTGGGAAACAATTTTCACGGATCCTCGACTTTGAGGTTTGTTTGGCCCCACATGGACTTGAAACCCGTGCCCCGGAAAAGCAGCGCGCCCGTCATACCGCATCGCACCCGGTAGAAAATGGTACTGAATGTCGGGCCATTGAATGCCCGCACGTGAACGAATAAAACCACAGGACTCGAAATGATTCGTGGCGCCAAGCCCCGTCCTTGTAAACAGCCAGCGGGCACCGATTAAACCTTTGGCCAGCGGATTGAGGTAACGATTCAGGGTAATCGGCTGCTTACACCGGAACTGGAAATACACTTCCAGGTGATCCTGCAGATTCTCGCCTACGCCAGGGCTGTCGCATTGCACTTCGATCCCCAAAGATTCAAGGTGGTGGGCCGAACCAATACCCGATCGCTGCAACAGACTCGGCGACCCGATAGATCCGGTCGCCATCAGAACCTCGGCCCGAGCCTGAACCTGAAAGATCCGCCCGTCCTTTTCGTATTCGACAGCCACGGCTCTGGATTCTTCAAACAGCACACGGTGCACCAGCGTACCACCGACATATCGGAGATTGGGTCGATTCATTACGGGTCGTAGATACGCACTGGCAGCCGATGCACGGACGCCATTGCGAACAGTCATATGCATGGCACCAAATCCCTCTTGCTGACGCCCGTTGTAGTCGTCAGTCAGGGGGTAGCCCGCTTCACCTCCGGCCTGTATAAAGGCTTCATAGAGCGAGTTCCCGGACATTTTGTTCCCGGCACAAACCGAGAGCGGTCCATGGCCCCCGCGATAGTCATTTTCTCCGTCAATCCAGCTTTCCGCCTTCTTAAAATAAGGCAGGCAGGCCGCATAGTTCCACCCATCCGCGCCCAGTTCTTCCCAGCGATCGAAATCCAGGGGATGACCCCGAACATAGACCATCCCGTTAATTGATGACGATCCGCCAAGCACACGGCCCCGCGGACAATCGATCACTCGGTCGTCCAGATAAGGCTCGGCCTGCGAAGCGTATCCCCAGTTGAAGCGCGGCAGATTCATCGGAATCGACAGCGCCGCTGGCATCTGGATGTATATGCTGCGGTCGCTTCCCCCTGCTTCCATCAGCAGCACGTTACAGCCAGGATCTTCGCTTAATCTTGCAGCCAGAACGCAGCCAGCGGATCCTGCGCCAATAATTACATAATCAGCATCACGCACAAATGTCTCTCTCGTCTATAGTCACCACCACAACACGGCAAGGGGTGACTGATGTCAGCTTAACCAGCATATCGTACCCTTTATCCTAAACCATCACGCCGCAGACCAGAAAAATGCCGGAACTCAAGGCCCTAAATACAAGCGTTAACGCAGATCTCGTCGTATTCGATAAAGATGGCACCCTGATTGATTTTCATACCCTGTGGGGACCAAGGGTAGAACGCGCCATAAACGCGACCTGCGCATCCCTGGGATGGGACCAGTCCCTGACCAATAAGTTAACTACGGCACTCGGCTACGATCCACAAACTGCTCAGGTCGTGTCGCAAGGGCCACTCGCAACTGCACCCATCAGTGAGCTAGAGATCGTCGTAGCCACGATCCTTTTCCAGCACCAGATGTCCTGGGAGCACGCAAAATACCTGGCATACGAGCACTTCGGCCCGGTGATGTCTGCCCTGCCACAACCGACAGAAATCAATCCCCTGGGAGATGTCCGCACAGCTATTGCCCGACTTAAATCATCCGGGGTTCAGGTTGCCATCGCAACAAGTGATGATCGAGCGCCCACAGAGGCCGCTCTGCGTGAACTGAATCTGACTCAAACTGTCGACCTGATACTGTGCGCGGATGATCCCGGTACCCCTTCAAAACCAGACCCACAGGTTCTGCACTACATCAGCCAACAGCTGGTTGTCGGCATCGACCGAACTGTAATGGTCGGAGATACCGTGAGTGATCTGGAAATGGCGAGACAGGCTGGCGTAGCGCTGACAGTCGNTATTACCGGAGGTGCTGACAAGACGGNCGAGCTTGANTCACATGCCGATGTATTACTGTCGTCAGTAGGTGGCCTTGTTCCGNCCTGATAAGCACGCAAATCGTCGCAGCAAACTACCAGATCAGNCTTGAAACNAGCCAGGAGTCAGCGAACGCAGGTANTCCTCCTGACTTTTACTCTCAATCGCACCTGGCCTGGCTCTGCGGATTTNGCCAATGGCGTCCTCAGGCGATTTACCGGCGCCGATCAGCAAGCGCCCGGCTATGGTCCCGGCTCGACCCAGTCCAGCAGCACAATGCAGAAGAATCTTTTCACCGCGATCGAGTTGCACCAACAACTCGGGCTCGATATGCGCGAACTGAGCTTCAAAGCGGGTACCCGGCGCTCCAAGATCAGTAATTGGACAGTGATACCAGCCAAATGGTGCAACTTCGAATCGTTGTGGTAGGTGGGCCACTCCCAATGCCGAAAATTCGTGTTGTTCGATCAAGGAAATCACTGCCAGCGGTTTCCAATCCATGATTTTGTCGAAATCCCGATCCAGATCACGCAGGCGCACACCAATGGAACTGAACTCGAGCCGTCCCGGGCAACAACACATCCCTACCATCCCGTTGCCGGGTAACGAGACAGTATCAATCTGCAGTGGTTCGCCTGGGGCCTGCACTACCGCTCAGAACTCACCATGAACCGGTATTGGGCATTGACAGCCACGGCTCGGCTGGCGTCAAAGCGTCACCCTGTTGCAGCAGTTCGATTGAGACATTGTCGGGAGAACGAACAAATGCCATGCGTCCGTCTCTGGGTGGCCTGTTGATTGTGACACCGTTATCCATCAGGTGCTGGCACAACGTGTAGATGTTCTCGGTGCCATAAGCAAGATGGCCAAAATTTCGACCACCAGCATACTCCTCAGGATCCCAATTATGAGTAAGCTCGACCATTGCATCCTCATTGCCGGGTGCCGCTAAAAAGATATTGGTATACCGCCCTTTGTCATCATCATGACGCCGCAGTTCGATCAGCCCTAGCTTGTTGCAGTAAAAGTCAAGCGAATCATCAACACTGCTTATCCGCACCATTGTATGCAGGTATTTCATAGCATCTCCAATATAGAGTCTTATAAACTGATATTAACCTTTGGACAGGCTGCGCTGAAACCACGTATTACCCACAAACAACACTCAAAGCCCGATATCTGATACCGTCGATGCCCGTTTGTGGAAAGTAACAGCAAAACTATGAATCAGACGATAACAATCGCCGGTGACGACTGGTATGAACTCATATCGCTTGGTGACGGTATCTCACTGATTCGGGAACGCTACGTCGCGGATTGGCTGCGATGCAATATCTGGCACATTCAGGGCAAGCATCAAGATCTTTTGATTGATTCCGGGCTTGGTTTGCGGCCACTAAAGCCTGAGATCGCTCGTCTGAGTTCGCGGCCCGTGATCGCAGTGATGTCACACTGTCATTTTGATCACATAGGATCCTGTCATGAGTTCGACAGGCGTCTGGGTCATCATGCCTGCAGTGACGTGTATCAGGATCCGATGCCGCCTGAAATGCAGATCGATGCATTCATCCGGGCGGAAACATTCAAGGCCCTGCCCCATGATCAGTTTGAAGTTTCATCCTTTCAGATCACACCCGCACCGCTGACGGGCTATCTTGATGATGGCGATTACATCGATCTGGGTAACCGCGTGCTGCGTATTCTCCACCTGCCAGGCCATTCTCCCGATTCGATTGCGCTGCTGGATGAAAAAAACCAGATTCTATTCAGCGGGGATGTCATCTATAACGGTGATCTTTTTGATACGCTGTATCACTCGAACCGTGACGCCTATAAAGAAAGCCTTGAACGGCTGAGAAGCATCCCTATCACGACTGTTCACGGCGGACACGACGCATCATTTGATCAAAATCGAATGATCGAGATCATCGACAACTATCTCGATGGTGGGGGCCGTCTTGGCGATCCTTATGCTTGGGTCAGCGCAAGGATGTGACTCGGTTGAGCATCTGGCCGGCCGTTAGACTCATCGGTGGAGATGCGTATTCACTGCAAACAGGCACTCAACTGAGCGTGCTCTGCAGGTCCTTGCGGTCAAGGTGTCGCTCCAACCCAAACTGGATCAGCCGATCTATCAAATCGCCGTAAGCAACACCTGCTGCGGCCCACAGTTTTGGATACATGCTGATGGGCGTAAAGCCTGGCATAGTATTAATCTCGTTGACTAATACACTGCCATCTGGACGCATAAAAAAATCAACGCGCGCGAGTCCGCTACAGTCTATGGCTTTAAACGTCCGCATAGCCAGTTCCTGGATCGCCTCAGACTCTGACTTTTCCAATACCGCAGGGATCACCAACTCGGACTGGTCATCAATATACTTAGTGGTGTAATCGTAAAATTCAGCCCCCGGGATGATTTCCCCGATACCAGAAGCCTTGAGGTATTCGTTTCCTAAAACGGCGCATTCAAGTTCTCGCGCGTTTTCAACCGATCTTTCAACAATCAGCTTGGTGTCGTATTGTGACGCCAGTTCCAAGCCCGCCTGCAGTTCCTGGCGATCATGAACTTTCGAGATGCCCACGCTGGACCCTAGATTTGCGGGTTTTACAAACAGGGGGTAATCGTGCTCTCCCTCAAGACGCTCCAGAACCGGTACCTGGGCTCGGCGCCAGTCGGAACGCGCAATCACCGAATACTGGGTCTGAGGCAGGCCACTGGCTGCAAATATCGCCCGTGCAAGCGCCTTGTCCATACCCACTGCCGAGGCGGCTACACCCGCGCCCACATAGGCCAGTCCAGCCAATTCGAGCAAACCCTGAACGGTGCCGTCTTCCCCGTAAGGTCCATGCAACAGGGGGAAAACCACGTCGAACTCCGAATCGGGCAAATCATCGCCGTCTTCTGACACCAGAGAAGTGCCCGCAGTCGACAATCTGGCCGGCACTTGTTTATCAGGCACGACTGTTGTCGTCGACAGCAATGATTCGCTGTTCTTACCGCCAAAGTACCACCGACCCTGCTGGTCGATACCTGTAAGCACAACATCGTAGCGCTCGCGATCGATCGCGGCATAGACCGATCGCGCAGATACAACCGACACCTCGTGCTCTGCGGAACGCCCGCCAAACAAAAGCAAGACCCGGGTTCTGCTCACTGCCTACTCCAGCCTTCGATCATTTCCTGATTCAGACCAACGCGTCAGTTGCATGCGCTGCAGCATAGGTATCTAGATAAGCAAGGAATACCGCCTGAACCTGTCGTGTGATTTCCCCACCCCCTTCTGGAAATTGTAGAACTTCTCCACCTTCAAGGCGCAGTGACACACACGGCATCACATCCCGGGTGGCGCTGGTCACGAAACATTCGGTCGCATCGTAGAGTTCATTGACGTGTATATCGGTCTCCTGACTCGAAATCCCCGCCGCTTTCAACGCGCGGTGTATGTGCTTTTTGGTCAACCCTTTAAGATTTCCTGTTGCGGGTGTAGTCAACTGTCCATTAATAACAAACCACACGTTACTGTTCGCGGCTTCCGTCACGAAGCCTTCTCTATTGAGAATGATGCAATCGTCGGCACCCAGTTGCCGGGCCTGGGTAATTGCCAGAATATTGTTCAGATAGTTCCCGCCTTTTATGTTCGGATCCAGTGCATTCTCCGGATTGCGCCGAACCGAAGGCACAGCCATATCCATACCGCGGGAATAATATTCAGGCTTGCGCGAAGGCAGTGTGCTGACGATGATCACATAACGTGTCTCAAGGCCCGGATCCGGGTACAGATCAACCGGGCCGATGCCGCGGGTAATTTGGTAGCGAACGTAAATATCCTCTTTGGAGTTCGCGCCACTCGCCTTAACAGTTCGTCTGATCTCCTGGATAAGTTCTTCCCGGCTCTGTGAAATAGTCATACTGATCAGAGCTGCCGAGTTCTCAAGCCGCACAAAGTGATCGTCCATGAACACCGGCACGCCCTTGTAAGTCCGGAAAACCTCATACACCGAGTCCCCATACAGAAAACCGCGATCCATGACCGGGATCACCGCATCAGCCATCGGCGTGATGAGACCATCGACATTAATCATTGGGTTCATGTCACGGAATCCATTTTGTCTTGCCCTATACTCAGTAGATAATTAACGCTATAAGCAATCTTTCACTCGTAGCGAATCGAAACGGGAAATAGTGCTTTAACTCAAAGCCAGCATCTCACAATTGATGGCTGCACTCAACAATTGAGTTAGAACACGATCTGTCTAATAGCCCCGTCTACACAGGAGAATCCATTGCCCGTCTACGCCAACCAGGACTTAGTCGCTCAGCCAGGTGAGATGGAAGGCTGGAATTCACCGCACAACCGACGTGCCAGTTTTCATAATCTCCACCGAATTGTCCGCTATGGATTCAGTGTCCGTGCTCCCGAAGTACTCAAGCTGACCAGCTCCACTGATACACGAATCGGCCAGCTAGATTCCGTCCAAAAGTTGTGTAACG
>PCBE01000084.1 GCA_002731295.1 Acidiferrobacteraceae bacterium
GCCGTTTTCACGGCGCCTGACAAAGTGATCAGTTTTTATCTTTATCCTTTACCTCTTCGAATTCGGCGTCGACGACATCGTCTCCACCAGGACCTGAGGACCCCTCACCGCCATCGGGACCGTCCGGACCGGCCGTGGGATCTTGAGCTCCCTGCTCCTGATACATCTGCTCTGCCAACTTGTGACTGGCTTCCATCAGAGCTGTTGTTTTCTCTTTGATCTGCTCGACGTCATCACCCGCTAGTACCTCTTCAAGTGACTTGATCGCTGATTCGATATTTTCCTTGTCACTTGCTTCGACCTTATCACCGGCTTCAGTAAGTGTCTTGCGAACCGTGTGAACCATCGCCTCCGCGTGATTGCGTGCATCTACCTGCTCACGAGCCTGTCGATCTTCTTCGGCATGTGCTTCTGCATCCTGGACCATGCGTTCAACTTCTTCATCAGATAGACCAGAACCTGCCTTGATGACGATTTTGTTTTCCTTACCGGTCGCCTTGTCTTTGGCTGAAACATTGAGAATGCCATTGGCGTCAATGTCAAAGGTGACTTCAATCTGTGGCATACCGCGAGGTGCCTGTGGGATATTCGTCAGATCGAAGCGACCGAGTGACTTGTTGTGCTGGGCTATTTCCCGTTCACCCTGCAGAACATGGACCGTTACTGCTGTTTGGTTGTCATCTGCGGTCGAAAACACCTGGTTTGCCTTGGTGGGTATGGTGGTGTTTTTGTCGATCAGCTTTGTCATCACCCCACCGAGGGTTTCGATTCCCAAGGACAACGGTGTGACATCCAGTAACAGTACATCCTTGACCTCACCGCCCAGTACGCCGCCTTGAATAGCGGCACCCACCGCAACGGCCTCGTCGGGATTCACATCCCGTCGGGGTTCGCGTCCAAAGAAATCCTTAACTGCTTCCTGAACTTTTGGCATTCGAATCTGACCACCGACAAGAATAATTTCATCGATGTCTGAAGCGCTAAGACCGGCATCCTTTAAAGCAGTTTTACAAGGTTCGATAGTGCGAAGGATCAGCTCTTCTACCATCGCCTCAAGCTTCGCCCGACTGAGCTTCATATTCAGGTGCTTGGGTCCACTTTGATCTGCCGTGATATAGGGGAGGTTAACTTCGGTCTGAGTACTTGAAGACAACTCAATCTTGGCTTTCTCGGCTCCCTCTTTGAGGCGCTGCATTGCAAGTGGGTCGCCACGCAGATCCATGCCGTTGTCTTTCTTGAACTCGTCAGCGAGATAATCAATCAATCGGCGATCAAAATCTTCCCCACCGAGAAAAGTGTCGCCGTTGGTTGCCAGGACCTCGAACTGGTGCTCACCGTCGACATCTGCAATCTCGATAATGGATATATCAAATGTCCCACCGCCCAGATCGTACACCGCAATCTTACGGTCTCCCTGCTGCTTTTCCATTCCATAAGCCAATGCAGCGGCGGTCGGCTCGTTGATGATTCGCTTGACTTCAAGACCAGCAATTTTGCCGGCATCCTTCGTCGCCTGACGCTGTGAATCATTAAAATAGGCCGGTACTGTTATGACTGCTTCCGTGACTTCGCTACCAAGATAATCCTCGGCAGTCTGCTTCATTTTCTGCAGTATGCGGGCGGAGATCTCCGGCGGCGCCAGTCTTTTTTCAGCAACTCCTACCCACGCATCGCCATTATCAGCCTTGACGATCGAATAAGGCATCAAGTCGATATCCCGTTGTACCAGTTGATCGTCGAATTTCCGTCCGACCAGGCGCTTTACAGCGAAAACCGTATTGTGGGGGTTGGTAACGGCCTGTCTCTTGGCAGACTGTCCGACCAGCACTTCACCGTCCTCCGCAAAAGCCACAACAGATGGCGTGGTTCGGTCGCCTTCACTGTTTTCGATAACCTTGGCCGTGCCGCTTTCCATAACTGCGACACAGGAGTTGGTTGTGCCCAGATCAATTCCGATAATATTTGTCATGCTATTTCCCTAAAAGTTCTTCTTGACGATCTTGGATCTATGTTCCAAAAATGGGGGTGGCTGGTCATTTTTTCAACCTTTTCCTGCAGTTTCTCCGGGTAATTTTGCCACCAGCACCATCGCAGGTCGTAAAAGTCGGTTGTTGAGCGAGTAGCCTTTCTGAATAACTTTGCTCACACAATTGGGCGGAATGTCCTGTGACTCTTCCACGCTCATAGCCTGGTGTTGGTCCGGGTCCAACTTGTCGCCCACCTCGGGTTCAATCATTTGAACCGAAAAATTCGAAAAAACACTCTCCAGTTGCCTCAGAATCAGTTCCAGCCCCTCGCTGACACCGCGATTACCCACCTCCGAACCCGACGGCTGATCAGCAGTCAAGGCCATTTCTAGACTGTCTTTCACAGTCAGAAGTTCCCGTATAAACCCCTCCAGGGCGAATTTACGCGCATTGGCGACCTCGGTCTCAGCCCGCTTGCGGATGTTGTCTACTTCCGCCTTAGCCCGCAGATAACTGTCTTGATATTCGGCAACCTGATCAAGCAGCGCAGTAATTTGGGCCGCAGACTCTGCAGAGCCTTCTGCAGCCAATTCGGGGCTCTCCTCCGCTGGCGTACTCTGGGCGTCAGCCTCTGCAGCAGGCTCGGGTGTCGCTTGAACCCCACCGCTGGAGACGGCGCTGACGTCGGCGCCATCCTCGGTTCCGTCAGCCTGAGGTTTATTCAATTCCAGTTCATCAACGACCTCACTGGAAGCTATTTCATCGTTCTTCTGGGAATTGTCTTTGCCGGTTCTAGTCATGGTGAATTGGGTCTTGCGTGTTAGCTCCTGGAAACAATATCGGTTCTGTGCATAAAACTGGGGCAATATTCTAATTTTTCAAGGGCATGCCATGCATGCGTTGCCCTTGGGCCGGCTCGGATCGACCGCTAGTGAAGAGACTTAAGGGCAGTGCCCAGAAATCGGGCCGTGATATCAACGACGGGAATCACATCCTCATAAGACATACGCGTGGGGCCAACCACACCCAACACACCAATGCAGCGGCCATCTGATTCATAAGGTGCCGTGACAACACTACAATCCGTCAACGCGTTGTACCCTGATTCTTCTCCAATAAAAATAGATATTCCTCGTGCGTTCATACTCTTATCGAGCAACTGGAGAAGATCCTGCTTCGCTTTGAACGCATCGAAGATTTCCCGGAGTTTTTCAACTTGGTCGAAGTCCGGCACGCTCATAAGATTGGTTTCACCGCTGACCACTACGCTGTCCGACGCGGTCTCATCGCCGAACAGTTCCTTGGCCATATTGACCGCAGTGCGCATTATTCGATTCATCGAGATACTGTCATGTTCCATGTCCTGAACCAGTCGTCTGCGCACCTCATTGAGTGCGCGACCAGAAAAGCGGTCGTTAAAGAAGTTCGCTGCTTCGACGAGTTCTACGGGCGTATATTTTCGGTCGACAAAAAGTACGCGATTCTGAACGCGGCCGTCCTCGGTAACGAGGATCGCCAGAATTCTATCGTCAGCCAGCGGTAGAAACTCAATCTGGCGCAGATTCGCGTGCTCACCACCGGGCAGCAGAACCACACCGGCAAACTGAGTGATCTGGGAGAGTAGTTCCGATGCCATCGACATCAACTCGTCAGGGTCGCGAGCAGACGCGAGTCCGGAGTTGATTTCGTTGACCGAAGCCGCATCCAGTGGCTTAACTTTGAGCATAGTATCGACAAAAACCCGGTAACCCAACTGTGTCGGCACTCGTCCAGACGAAGTATGCGGCGATCGGATCAGTCCAAGATCCTCAAGATCCGCCATGACATTGCGGATTGTCGCGGCACTGAGTTCAAGCCCGGACTCACGTGAAAGGGTTCTCGAACCGACTGGCTCTCCATCGCTGATATAGCGTCTAACGAGCTCTCGCAGCAGAGTTTCAGCCCTGTCGCTGAGTTGAATTTCTGTTGCGGCTGTCATCTTAAATCGTCGAGTTTAGGCAGCAAATGAACTTGGAGGTAAAATCAGATCAATCAGCCTGATTTATGGGCCTGCGCACGAATCATACCATTGCCAGTTCCATACGCAATTACCTCAAACAAATGGCTCAGCCCATGACAATTCTTCGATCCACCCATTCACGGAAAAAAGGTCATCTGGTATGCAAATTTCGTCCGTAGGACTATTCGGCCGCTATAAGGACCCCGATGTCAGCAGCGCGCTGGATGCTGTGCGGAAACACCTGGAAAATCGCGATATTTCGGTCTACATCGGAGACACGACTGCAGACAATATCACCGGCACACGGATCGAAGATTCCGGTCTGCCGGTGGGTGAGACGATAGACCTTGCGGTTGTCGTTGGAGGCGACGGCACCATGCTCCACGTCGCACGCGGTCTGGCATCATATGCTCTACCGATGATCGGTATTAATCTGGGGCGACTTGGGTTTCTGACAGACCTCTCTGCGGACCGAATGCACGAGGGCATGGACGAACTTCTCCGCGGTGAGTTCACCGTAGAGGAGCGAATCATGCTGCAGGTTCAGATTTCAAATGGTAGAGACAACCTGAACGAAAGTGTTGCACTGAATGATGTCACCTTAAGTAAGGGCAACACCGGTCGCATGATCGAGTTCGATACCCACGTCAACTCTGAACCTCTTGGGCGAACCCGGGGCGATGGTGTGATTATTTCTACCCCGACAGGCTCAACGGCCTATGCACTTTCAGCCGGCGGTCCGATACTGCATCCGTTGCTGCCGGCAATCGTTTTTGCACCGATCTGCCCACACACCCTCGGACACCGGCCGATGGTGCTTGACGACAGCAGCATCATTGAGCTGGAGATACTTGATCTGGCCGGTGCAGATGGCAATGTCTTTATCGATGGCCTCAAGCAGCTCGCGGTCTCGGGCAACGAGATTATTCGAATCAGCCGTGCGGAAACTGTGACCCGTATGGTCCGGATCAACAGCCATAATCATTTCACCACGCTTCGTTCCAAGCTTGGCTGGGGATAATCAGCAGCATTCAGCGTAATGATCACCTGGATCGACGTTCGAGATTTTCTTATTGTCAGACACGTTGAAATCTCATTTGACGGTGGCCTCACCGTTATAACTGGAGAGACTGGCGCAGGGAAGTCGATCATTGTTGATGCGCTCACCATTCTGCTCGGTGATCGCACTTCCGGAGACATCATCCGACCGGGCTCAGAGCAATGCGAAGTACAGGCCGGCTTTGACCTCAGTAACAATCCCGCCGCGCAGCTATGGCTCGAGGGTCAAGAGATTGATATTGATGATTCTGAGTGCACACTGCGACGAATCGTATCCCACAAGAAATCATCCCGGGGTTTTATCCAGGGTCGTCCAGTTCCGATCAGTTCATTGCGAGAGCTCGGTCAACTGCTGGTGGATGTTCACGGACAGCACGAATACCACCAACTGCTCAAAAAAACAGTTCAACGCAAAACACTGGATGCGTTTGCCAGCACCCTCGATGAAGTTCACGCTCTGGAAATTTGTTTCGACCAGCTAAGCACCGCTACAACTCACCTTGAAGAACTGCGCGCCAAAGCAGATGACTCAGCGCACCGAGAAGACTATCTACGTCATCAGGTGGATGAACTGACTGCTCTTGCACCCGAACCGGATGAACTTGCATCACTGGACAGTGCACATTCACGACTGTCACACACCCGGGAATTGGCTGAAGGCACGTGGCAGGCTCTGCATGAACTTGAGGAGGGAGAAGACGACACAGTACTGGTGCTCCTTGGGCGTGTATCGGATCGTTTAGCAGAACTCAGCAAGTTTGACACCCGCCTGGCTAACAGTGCATCCCAGTTACAGGACATCACCACGCTTTTGAGCGATGCCGTAAACGACATTCGCCGCTGTCATGTTGACTATGAACTTGACCCCGAGGAATTCCAGCGCCTTGACAGCCGGCTGACCCTACTTCACGACGCGGCAAGAAAATACAAGGTACGGCCAGAACAGTTACGCGACCTGCTCGAACGATTGTCAGGGGAACTCGAATCGATCACCACGGAGGAACAGCGAATATTAGAAGTCGAGCAGCAGATCTCGGCGCTGATAACCAACTATGACACCCTCGCCAGTCGTATCAGTCAGAGGCGTGCGCAATCGGCCGAAAAACTCGCGGATGCCGTAACTCGACAGTTAGCCGACCTGGGCCTGGAGCAGGCCAAATTTTCCGTTGATCTCAGCCCTATAGAAACAACAAGTCGCACACGCTACGGTGCAGAAAATGTGAACTTCGCGGTTAGGACCATTCCTGAGATGCCCTTTGCGCCTCTGGACCAGGTTGCATCCGGCGGTGAGTTGTCCCGGATCAGTCTCGCCATTCAAGTGGTCACAGCTCAGATCGACTCTGTACCCAGCTGCATTTATGATGAAGTCGATATCGGCATCGGTGGGCGGATTGCCGAGATCGTCGGCAGCAAACTCCGTCTGCTGGGTTCACAACGACAGATTTTGTGCATTACTCATCTGCCGCAAGTGGCCGTGCAGGGCCATGGGCACCTTCACGTCACCAAGACCGATGATGCTGAGGTTGAGATTTGTCCACTGGATCCAGCACTGCGAACAGACGAAATCGCACGTATGCTCGGCGGTATTGAGATCACCCAGCAAACCCTTGCCCATGCCGAAGAAATGCTGCAACGGGTAACCGAATCATCACTGCACTGAAGTAAGCTCGATTGAGAATAAGGAAGAGCTCGCTGGCGGTACAATCTCTGCTCGTGAGATCATAGGGTGCTATCGGGTCTCGACCCGATTATCATCACCGTTTTAGAGCCTGAGCCAGAACAGTATGAATTTCCGTCTCGTTATTCTTTTATCCGTTGTGACCCTTATGCTCCTCGGCTGCGTGCGAACCTATCGTATCGACATACAACAAGGCAACATTGTCACCCCCGAACAGATTGAGCAACTCAAGCCCGGGATGAAAAAGGCGGAAGTTCGATATCTTCTCGGTGCCCCCCTGGTGGAAGATCCATTTCACACAGAGCGGTGGGATTATTTCTACAGTTTCCGCTCCGGCGAAACGCGTCAGGTCGAACAGCAACGTCTAACGGTCTTCTTCGACAACGAACAGCTGACAAAGATTGAACAAGGTTTTGAATCCGAACCACTGACCAGCAGCTCAAGTGAAAGTTCTGTCCAGGTACCAACAACACCCGCTAAGCCTGGTTTTCTCAAGCGTGCCTGGCGTAGGCTGTGGCCTCTGGATAAGACTCAGTCCAACTGAGGTGTTTTGAGTTTTGCACGCCAGCGACGGGCTTCGACGGGAGACATCGTCAGCGGCCGATAAATCTCGACACGATCTCCAGCTTTAAGGATGTAATCGAGCGTCACTCGTCGAGCAAAAATTCCCACAGCCAGTGTTTTAAGATCGAACCCGGGTACGTCACTAAGGATATTCGAACATACAATGGCGTCACGAGCGGTACTGCCAGCGGGTACGCTCACCTGAATCAGCACCTGCTGCTCAGGTCGGGCATAAACCACTTCAACCTCAAGCAAATCTACGCTCACCGTACACCTGCTCGGCCCGTCCAGCAAACGCATCGATCAGATCGCCACATATGTGAGTGAACACTGGCGCCATTGTCTTCTCGATCAGTCGGCTGCTGAAGGCAAATTCGACTGCCAAGCTTACCCGGCACGCCACTTCATCGAGCGAGTCGAACAACCATTTCCCCTCCAGCGCACTGAATGGGCCTTCAATCAAGGTCATATGAATCTGCTGGTTTGGAGTCAGTTCATTTCGTGTCGTGAACGACGATTTCATGCCTTTGTAGGAAACATCGATACGGGCAATGGCGCAGGCCTCATCACGTTCAAGCACAGCTGAGCANCTACACCAAGGCAGAAATTCGTCGTAAGCCTCCACATTATTCGCCAGATCGTACATTTCGGCGCTGCTGTAAGGCAAAATGAGGGAACGGTTGACCTTATGCACGTTTAGCATCAAGCCCGGATGAAATATGGGCCCCGATTATACTGTTGTGCTCGATCGCCGCTATAACGTGAAACTGCTGTCTCATGCCTAAAGCCAAAGAAAAAGACAATGCTATCGCCCGTAACAAGCGGGCCAGGCATGACTATTTCATAGAAGAAGAATATGAAGCCGGCATTGCACTCGAAGGCTGGGAAGTCAAAAGCCTNCGTGAAGGCCAGGCTCAGCTGCAGGAAAGCTATGTAATCCTGCGACAAGGTGAGGTATTCCTGTTCGGGGCACATTTTTCACCTTTGAAAAGTGTTTCAACCCATGTCACTGCGGACCCTACCCGGACCCGCAAGCTGCTTTTACATGCCAAAGAGATCGGCCGCCTGCGCGGTGCGGTTGAGCGACGCGGCTACACACTGATACCGCTGTCGCTTTACTGGAAACGCGGCCGAGCAAAGCTGAAGATCGCCNTGGCGAAAGGCAAGAAACAGCATGACAAACGGGCCACAATTCGCGAGCGGGAGTGGAACCGGCAGCAGCATCGACTTCTAAAAGAGACCCGTTGAACCCAACCGTTCGGTGGTAAAATAAGGTTCTGGCTGAGAACCAGTCGGCGAAAACTGGGGGCGACCTGGTTTCGACGTGGATCACAAAGCCATCGGAGCATGCCGAGGTGCAGTTCNCCTCGTAAATCCAACTGCAAACTTTTAGTTGCCAACGACGACAACTACGCCCTAGCAGCTTAATCCCTGCTAGCCTCTCCCCCGGCTCGCCCATGGGCTGGGATCCGAGGGGTCAAATTACATGGGCTCGCGTGATGGGGTGCTCGTGACCCGCCACGCTAAACTTAAGCGGGCTCGCCGGCCGTAACCCTGTCTGTCGGGGTGCGTACGGTCAAATCAAAGACAGACTAAGCATGTAGTCGCCGGTGCGTGGCGGATTGACGGACGCGGGTTCGATTCCCGCCGCCTCCACCANNTTCTTGTCTTATGTTGTTCGATATTATCCAGAAAAGGCGGCCATTAATCCTATTGCGATTACTCCCGACCACAAACTAACTTTTTAAGGTCTACCTGGCCCACTCNTGCACTTCGGCAATGTTGCTGTTGAATGTCTTTGCCAGCGGCGGGGACCAGGGCTCTTCGGAGTCCTCCAGCTTGACCACTTTGCATAAAAGCGCGCGCAACTGGTAGGTGCCCATGGCCGTGCAATAGGGCGGAGCCATACTGGTCAGCGCATTCGCATTGGANCGCCAGATGCCATGGTCGGGAGAATCTTCTTCCTCGGGAAACCACCAACCGTGTTGGGTGTGAACCACCCTGGGATCGATGCCCGAAAAAATCTTGACCCTTTGCCGACACTTGCCCCGTTTGGTTTCAACGGAGACCCAATCGCCGGTATGGACACCGAGAGCGGTTGCCGTATCGGGATGCAGTTCACACTCCGGTTCCGGCTGTCCTTTGCGCAGCCCCGATATTTGTCGGTACTCTGACTGGAAAAACAGGGGGATGCGGGCGCCAGTGATGAGGATCAGCGGAAACTCTGCGGCCAACTCGGGCGTGCTGCAGGGGCTTTCCGGCGGCTCCTCAAACGAAGGCAGTGGGTCGTAGCCCATCTCCTTAAGGCGGGTAGAATAAAGCTCGATTTTCCCGGTCGGTGTCTGGAAGCCGTTCTCCTCATACTTGTGCCATTTAAACNCGGGCTGATAAAAACCCATTTTCTTGAGTTCCTGCCAGCCGAAATCCAACTTGGCCCGGAGCATGTCGTCATAAACTTGCTGCGGGGGTTCCTGTCCAAACTCGGTGCCCAGGCGGCGGCACAGTTCCGCCATAATTTCTTCATCCTGGACGCATTCCGCATATTGGATGGTTTTCTGCTGCGCCAGGATAACGTTCTGACCGTAGAACGGTACCGCCGGCAGGGCGTCGACCTCGGCCCAGGTGGCGACCGGCAAGATCAGGTCAGCAAGCTCGGCCGTTGGTGTCATATAAAGTTCCGCTACAACCAGATAATCGAGTGCCATCAGGGTCTCATAGACCGTCTTGGCGTCGCCATAGGTGGCAAGAGCATTGTTGCCGAAGATGAACCCGCTGCGGACGGGGTAAGGCACTCCGCTGCGGATAGCTTTGAATATTGTAGGAACGTGGGCCGAGGGCAGTTGTGCCAGTTCGCCGCTCAGGACCTTAAAATCATCGAAGCCCAAGCGTTTTTTCTGTTGCACGGCAGGCATTTTGTCGAATAGCTGGGGAAACGGTGCCAGGGGCAACATGCCGAATGACCAACTTCCCGGTTGGTCAATGTTGCCGGTGATAGACGGCAGACACAGGAGTGCGCGGACGGTCTGAAAGCAGGCGGGCGTGTGCTCGATGGCGCAGCCCCATTCCAGCATAGAAGGCTTTATCTGGNCATAAAGCCGGGCTGCCGCACGGATATCGCCAGCAGAACACCAGGTGATCGGTTCGGCCCATTNCGGTGTATAGGTCTTGACCCGCTGCGCCAGTTCTTCATAACCATAGCACCACTTGTCGACNAATTGCCTGTCTTCGAGACCTTCNTCGACGATCACGTTGAGCATGGCAAGAGCCAGCGCATCGTCGGTGCCCGGCCGCAGCTGCAACCATACATCAGCACGCCTGGCGAGTGTGGTTTTCCGCGGATCGACGACAATGATTTTTGGTTTGCGGGCGAGAGCTTCCCTCACGCCAAAACCTAATTCACCGTCGGGACCCGAATAGATGGGATTGTGGCCCCAGAACAGGATCAGATCCGGAAAAATATCATTGGTATAAGTACATATGGGTAACTGTCCCATGGTAATGATGCTGCCATGGACACGCGGGCGGAAACACTGTGCGGTACCCGGCTCACCCCAGTTAGGCGTACCGATGGCGTTGGCAAACCGTGAAACATAGGGAAAATGATGACGGCCTGTGCCCGTGCCCACCCAAATCGATTCTGCGCCATCCCTATCGGTGGCCTTCCGGATTTTGGCCACCATCTCATCATAGGCCTCATCCCAGGAGATGCGCTGCCACCTCCCTTCACCCCGTTTTCCCAGCCGGCGCATCGGATACTTGAGTCGCCGAGGATTATATATTTGGTCTAGGCTTGCCGCTCCCATCGCGCACAGCTTGCCCTTGTTCATCGGATTGTCGGGATCACCCTCTATCTTGGTAATTCTTCCCTCATCCACATGAACGATCACACCGCAACCACCATGACACATACGGCAGGCACTTTTATAAAGGGTGGCACTTTCCGGACCAGCCGTGTGATCGAGACTTACCAACTGATCCATATCGAACTCCGTGATTAGTTTTTTTAGGATAGCTTTTTAGGAGAGGAAGAATAAACACCCGGTCTGTCCTGGGCAACTGCCAGGAATAACCATAACAAAGATAACGTTCGGCATTGTCTCCTTTTCGTGTATTATTTTTCCCGATTGTACGATGTAAACAAAAAGATAATTAATCAATGAAAATTATTTGTTGTAGCATGAAAAAAGGAGATCATTACAATCCCCTTCTTAATTTATGAGTAGTAGTGTGTAATCTAGAAACCTCACTACTATTAATATTTTCTCACCGTTGTTAGGGTCTAGAATAGTAGGGTGAAACACATCTACCCCAGCCTCCCCACTAAATCCTCTGCTCTTAAATGCCTATAACGCATCAGCATACGTGGGTCTTTCTAGAGGCTGGGTAACCCATGCCGAAACAGGCGATTCTCTGGCAGCGTATCGAGCGCCTGAGCGTAGCGATAACCGGCATAGGTCGCATGGACGATTGCTGCCGGAGCGTTACAGTCTTCGATGCGGGTGATCGACTTGATACCCGCCGAGGCGAGCGCGGCCGAAAGCCCGGTGAAGCCTCCGCCCGGGACGGCGACGTCGAAACGCCCACCGATCGGTTCCACCTCGGCTGCACGGAAAGGTGGCGCCGTGTCGAGCCAGTATGGTTCGTATTTCGGCGCTATCAATCGTTTAAAGCCCGACCAGACCCGGCAGTCCGCCGATGTCGCTGATCTCGCTGTAACCGAAATAGGGCGTCGACGGCTCGTAACCACGATTCACATAGACCTTGTTCTCTATGCCAAGGCCCCAGGCGGGCATCAGATCGTAGCGCAGACTTGCCGAAACGTGTAGCAAGTCCTCCGGGCCACAGCCGAGTTGGTCGAGCATGTATTCAAAAGCCTGAAAGCGTGGTTTATATGCCTGCGCCTGCTCGGCCGTGTACACCGCGTGAAAAGGCGCCCCAAGCTTGTCGACGTTTGACTGAATTTGGTTGTCCGAGGCATTGGAAAGAATTACCAGCCGATAGTGTTCCGCGACTCTTACCAGCGGTTCCGCGACATTGGGGTGCGGCCCCCAGGACGGCACAGCATCATAGAATCCCTGCGCCACGTTGTCGTCGTAGACGATTTTCCATTTCCGGCAGGTGCGTTCGACAGCATTTTTGATAACCGATTCGTAGGGTTGCCAGGCACCGAGCACCTCGTCGAATCGATAAGCCTCGAAATCTTTAATGAAAGCCTGCATGCGTTCTGCCGGGACATGCTCGGCGTAGAGTTCTCGAGTCATATTGCCCATTTGAAACCAGGTGAGAGTGCCGTAGCAGTCGAAAGTGATGTATTTAGGCCGGTATGTCGTCATGGGCAGATTGCTTCCAGGTTGGATATACACAAAGTCGGGGTTTTGAATCTGGTATTGGTCTCTAGAGATTAGGGTAGTGTGACCAGAATGTAACGATAGGCGTCCAACCAAATCCAGCACTTTTGACGGCAACTTCAACGGTAACTATACGGCGGTCACAAGATTACATACACTATTTCAATCTCTTACAGATCAGTTCGATCCCTGCACGGCCCACC
>PCBE01000085.1 GCA_002731295.1 Acidiferrobacteraceae bacterium
CGAGAGACAGTGAATGCTTACAGGTCTGTTATCGCGCGGGAGATTGCAGATAAGTACAACGCAAAACTACTCAACCTTTACTCCTTTCCCAGCCAGCAGTTGTGGTGCAATATGAAAGACCGAAGTATCACCAGCATTAGTCTGAAAGACTTAGCTGGTAAGAAAATCCGTACCTATAGCAGAACGTTGGGTGACTTCATCGAAGGTCTCGACGCCAGTGCTGTAACTATTGCATTTGCAGAAGTTGTGCCTGCTCTTCAAAAAGGTGTTGCAGACTGTGGGATAACGGGGACTATGCCTGCTTACAATGCTAAGTGGTGGCAGGTAGTGACCCACAATATTCGCGTTCGCCTTGGCTATGCGGCCACGTTTACAGCCATGAACATGGATACGTGGAACAGCCTCAATGCCGAGACCCAGGCGTTGATTCAAGCGGAAGCGACTAAGATGGAGAATGCTACTTGGGCATTTACACAATCACTGGACCAAAAAGGCATGGACTGCAACGCCAGCGGTCCCTGTGATAAGGGTGAACCCGGCGGGATGGTGCCTATTACACCATCTGCCGAAGACCAGGCTATGCTCAAGGATATCAGTGAAAACTTCGTCCTCAAACGCTGGGCTCAGCGGTGTGGTCAGACGTGTGCGGACGAGTGGAACGCCACAGTGGGCGCAATCGTTGGGATGACCGCAAAGCCTTGATTTAAAAAGGTTAGACAGTTATTTGTTAATTCTGTAGGGGTGTCACGCCGGTCGGCGTGACACCCTTTACGCAATAGCCCATCCTATGTTTAGTCGCCTACATTCTGGCTTCAAATCAGTCTCCCAGTTTGCTGTCTGGTGTGGCGGGTTCGCTTTGATGCTCTCAGCAATCATGGTGACGCTGGATGTGATAGCGCGAAAGCTTTTCTCTGTCACCATGAGCGGTTCCGACGAGATATCTGGTTATGTTTTTGCCGCGAGTACAACCTGGGCCTACTCCTACTGCCTCCTACATCGCGCCAATGTTCGGATTGACGCGCTCTATAACGTGTTGTCACCGCGAGCAAAAGCGATTTTGGATTTTATTGGTATTGGACTGTTGACGTTTTATATCTATCTACTGACCTTCAAAGCGATATTTGTTTTTACGGAGACCATCGAATACAACGCCACTGCACAGACAACGCTGGCGACTCCGTTGTGGATTCCTCAAATATTCTGGCTCGGTGGGTTGGTATTCTTCTTTGTTACACTCGTTTTTTTGATTATCTACGCGCTTGTTGCATTTGTACGTAATGACTTGACTACGGTTGCCCTTACTATTGGTGTTCGGGATGTTGCCCAGGAGTTGCAGGACGAGACACGAGGAACCGGCGTAGTGATCGCCGATTCCGCACCGGACAGGCGGGAGCACTGAGGTGGGCGGTCTGATTATTCTTGCGCTGTTGGCACTGGTCGTATCTGCTGTTCCCGTAGCTGCAGTACTCGGAATTTTGAGTCTGTCTCTGGATGAAATCTTTATGAACGGGCGACGGTCGCTCATGCTTGGAGATTTTATCTGGCACCAGAGCAAGGAATTTATACTGGTCGCTATTCCAATGTTTATTCTGCTCGGCGAAATCATGTTACGGGCCGGAATAGCACAACGTATGTACAACGCGGTTATTCAGTGGTTGTCTTGGCTGCCGGGCGGCCTGATGCACGCCAACATTGGTTGTTCGGCAATATTTGCAGCTTCTTCGGGCTCCTCTGTTGCAACCGCTGCCACTGTAGGCACTGTGGCTTATCCAGAAATCGAGAAACGTAATTACAACGAAAGCTTATTTCTTGGTTCTTTAGCAGCCGGTGGCACCATTGGAATTTTGATACCACCGTCGATAAACCTGATTATTTACGGTCTGCTGACAGATTCTTCGGTACCCGAACTCTACCTTGCCGGCATTATTCCAGGCATTATTCTATCCATACTGTTTATGGCTGTGATTGTTGTGACTTGTCTGTTCAGACCGAGTTGGGGTGGCTCACCGGTAAAAACAACCTGGGCTGAGCGGATCCGTACACTACCGGATCTGTTGCCGCCTATTCTCTTGTTCTGTGCGGTAGTGGGTTCGATTTATATGGGTTTGGCAACCCCCACCGAAGCGGCTTCCATCGGGGTAGTGTTCGCTCTGGTTATCGCAGCAGTCAATCGTTCGCTTAACTTCAAGATGCTCCGTGATGCATTTGAAGGCACTATGCGCACAACGGCGATGATTATGCTGATCATTCTTGCAGCTGTATTCCTTAATTTTGTCCTTGGATTTATGGGTGTGACACAGGCCATCCTGCAGGGAATAGAGGCTCTTGGCCTCACACCGATGGAAACGATGCTGATCATCATCGTGTTTTATCTGCTGCTGGGGATGTTTATGGAAACACTGTCCATGCTGTTGACGACTGTCCCGGTTG
This sequence comes from Acidiferrobacteraceae bacterium, assembly GCA_002731295.1. Classification (GTDB taxonomy): domain Bacteria; phylum Pseudomonadota; class Gammaproteobacteria; order Arenicellales; family UBA868; genus REDSEA-S09-B13. The sequence goes on from PCBE01000085.1 coordinate 2,431, forward strand.
TCTTTCCAATTGTGATGCACATGGGCTTCGATCCAATATGGTTTGGGATTATGATCACCGTATTGATGGAAACAGCTCTGATTACACCGCCAATAGGTGTAAATCTTTACGTCGTACATGGAATCCGCACACGAGGTGGTAAATTCAATGACGTGAGTATCGGCGCAGCACCATTCGTTATCGCAATGCTTGTAATGATTGCGCTGCTCCTGATCTATCCACAGGTGGCTGTGTGGTTACCGGAGAAGTTCTACTAGACTGTTTTTGTTACAGTACGCTACTGAGTTGTGGCTGCTGTGAGTAGCCTATTTGGTCTTTGTTAAGGAATCCCAACGGGCGACTTCTAAATTTCACGACAATCAACCATGCATCGCGTGATAAACAAGTTGGTGGAAATGATGCAGTAGATGTTCACTGTTTGGGCCACGTTCAGCGTCGATCACATAACGGCCCTGGTCAAACCCGAACGAACGAAGACCTTGCTGAACAGCTACATTGAGATCGATATCCTCGGGTCCCAGTTTATTGTTAAACCAGTCTACAACCGCTTTACTGAGTGCGCTCTGTGACCGTGACTTTGGCTGATAGTGCCCGAACCGGAGCAGTGTTTTTTCAGGCCCCAGTGGAATCTGGTTGAATGTTCCAATGACGTCCGCGTAAGGGAATGCGTATATCGTTGTCATTGGCCAGAGCTGGATGTTGTAAAACCAGTTGGTCTGATATGTTTCACCGGCAACCGAGTGACCAAATGCAGTGTCTACTGAAGCTGGCGGACCTTTGAAATCCCACCACTTGCCATGAGCTTCAAGCGTATACCCCGAAAAATCGATTAGCGATGCCAGTTGTTTGTGAATAGGTCCAGACAACTGGAAGTGGTAACCCTCTATCGCGTTGTCGACAATAACCTTCCAGTTTGCATTAACCACATAGTCAGTTTCGTTGACGAGTACGACATCGTCTAGATCGGGCAGGAATCGTCGCATTTCCGATTCGGCTCCAATTACATCATCGGCGAGCGGGCTCGTGTCGGTATCCATGTTGACATAGCAAAAGCTGGCAACCTCTTCTATCGGAACGGACTTTAATGAGATCCTTGCCGGGTCAAAATCTTTTAGGTGGTCTGTCCGAGCTGCTTTCCGGAGCCGACCGTCAAGTTGGTAAGCCCAGGCATGATAAGGGCAGATGATCGAGTGCTTGATCTTGCCTCGTCGCTCTTTAATTAACTGGGTTCCACGATGCTGACACACATTGTGGTAAGCATAAACGTTACCGGACTCTCCTTTCACCACAAGAATACTTTGGTCCAACAGATCAAACTTTACGAAGTCACCGGGCGATTCTATTTCGGATCGATGACAGACACAGTGCCATGTACGGTAGTGGATGGTTTTCGCTTCTAGTCTGAACAACGCTTCGTCATAGTAGTACCTCGATGGAAGCGTCAGTGCGGTTTCCGCGTCACTGTGATCCCAGTTCGTAAGATTGTCTTCGTACATGGAGAGGGATTTTTTGCTGAAAAGTCTAGTCAGCAGATTCTATTCTAAAGCTATCCGATTGCGCCTTACCACGACTTCGGGAAAGAAATGAATGGACTGTTGATCTTTTTGATGTCCTGGATCAGTTCCCGGGCCTCGGTATCCGGGATTCCTTCTGGCATCGGTAACGTCATACAGTCGGTCTGTCCGCCAAAGCGTTCAGTGAGTTTTGAAACCAGGTTGTCGTAGGTGGCAATGACTGCAAATTCTTCGAGCACCTCGTCGGGCACCTCGGCCGCCATCTGTTTCCATTGCCCCTTCTTTGACATCTCGTGGAGTTTGAGGCCGAGGTCTTCCCACCCGTGTAGTGCCAGTATCGGATGGTAGCTGCGGGTAGAACCGTAGAACGCGATCCGGTAGCGGACAGCTTCCCGCTCTTGGACCAATGCGGCNTCATCTTTGCCGGTGACAATGAAGCCGCCGCCCCAGACTTCGAAATTGGANCGATCACGTCCGGCCTTTTTAAGTCCAGACTGGATCTCTGGAAGCGCCATTTCTTCGACGTATTTCCGTGTCGCGAAAACATGCAGCCGTACACCGTCACAGACTTCTCCGGCAAGTCGCAGCAGTGCCGGACCTACCGCCGCGATNCTGATTGGGATGGGCCCCAGCTCCGATTTCGGTGGGGAAAACTCGGGAGTCATCAGGGAGAACGCATAATGCTCTCCCTGGAAATCAAGTTTTTCACCGGTTTCCCAGCATCGCCATATGGTTCGGAGGGATTGTACATATTCGCGTAATCGGGGCTGTGGGGGCGACCATGGTACGCTGAATCGCCTCACGTTATGACCCTTAACCTGCGTGCCAAGACCCAGGGTAAACCTTCCCTGGGACTGCAAGTGAAGATCCCATGCACTGGTAGCCATGATCATCGGGCTTCTTGGAAAGCATACAGCGATAGACGTGCCNAGCTGAATTCTTTTCGTTGCGACNGCGGCAAATGCGAGAGGAATAAACGGGTCGTTCGCAATCTCAAAACTTAATACACCATCGAAGCCTCCGGCTTCAGCCGCCGCNGCAGCTGGCCCGGCCTCGTGCCAGTTGTCCATGGGTATGCCTGTTTCTACTTTCATTGGTTACTCCNGGCTACGCAATGTGATCCTATTAAATTGGAAGTCTAGTNTAGGCCAAACAATAATGAGATGGCTGCAGCTGAGGGATCAGCAGTCCTGTCCTGAGCAGATAGCACTAACTGTGTTTTAGCCAGTGTTTAATCAGGTGATGTGCAATCGCAATCGAACGCGGTGCTGAGAACTCCTGATCCTGGTCCGCAAACAGTGCCTTCACCTCTTTTTTGCTGAACCACTGTGCCCATTCCAGTTCTTGCAGGTTGACATCCAGCTCGAGGTCTTCTGCCATTGCAAAACAGCCGATCATCAAGGTNGCCGGAAAAGGCCAGGGCTGACTGGTGAAATAACGTACAGCTTNCACGCTCACGCCGGCTTCCTCGAGGAGTTCACGTCTGACTGCCTCTTCGATGCTTTCTCCGGGTTCCATATATCCTGCAAGCGCTGATACGAGCCGGCCGGGATAACCGGGATTTCGGCCCAGCAAGCAGTGTTCACCATCAGCGGAGACCACCAGCATAATGACCACCGGGTCAATACGGGGGAAAATTACGACGCCACAGTCAGTATCCGTGCACGCGCGTTGTGAACCGGCCATTTGCGGGCTTGTGNGTGAGCCGCATCGGGTACAGAACGGATTTTGACTATGCCAGTTCAGAAGTGAGCGGGCTTGAGCTACGATGGCTGCTCGCCCATCTTCAAGTTGTGCGGCNGCTGAGCGCGCGTCGACGAAGCCGACGTTTTGTACTTCCAGTTTCCGCTGTGTGGCTTCATCGATGAGGGTCGCAAAGCAGGCGACACCATCGTCACCTATGCCCAGGAAAACAGCAGTGTCATCTATGGCCGGCCCGTCACTGAGGTCCCGGCCCCTACACCAGTAAAGTTCGGGGTCCGGGTTTCGGCACATAGCAACNCCCAGNTCCCAGAATGGCAGGTAGCGTGTGTCGGGATGATGTCGATGTGATTCAAGCCAGTGGGCATCTTCGCGGTTACGATCAGCCCGGTCCAGCAGGCTGCCGGTATAGGGGATCCTTGGGCCTTCACGATCCAGTCCATGAACTGGAAACTTTGTACTGTCTTTTATGTTTTGATTCATAGCGTGGAATAGTGTTTTGCTCTCCCGGAGAAACGATCGGATCAACTGCCGTAGCGCTTGACCAGCGCTTCGACATCGGCCGCCACCTTATCCATACAGTAGCGCTGAAAGTTTTCCTGGGTCACCAGGCTGGTTGCGTCCTCAACACGGTCAAGAAAAAGTTTGCCGTCCAGGTGGTCGACTTCGTGCTGGTAGGTTGCGGCGGTCATGCCTTTGACCACGGTGGAGATCGGATTGCCCTCGCGATCCCAGGCATCAACCTTAATCTNACAGTGGCGCCGCACCTGTCCTCGGAGATCAGGAACACTCAGACAACCTTCATAATTGACGAATGTTTCGTCGCCGGCCGGTGTCAGTATCGGGTTGACCAGAATGGTCAGGGGAATATTGGGTCTATAGGGATAGCGGGGGTTATTACGTACTTCTACAGTGCAGATTCTCAGCGACTGATAAACCTGGTTGGCAGCGAGCCCCGCACCGTTAGCCTCACGCATGGTTTCAACCAGATCATCTAGGAAGCTTTGTATCTGGTCCGACAGCAGTTCCTCCCGGGTCAGTGTTCGGGTCGGTTGACGTAATATGGGGTGTCCGATCTGGGCAATTCGCAAGGGCCGGCGCATGATTAACTCCAGGGTTGAAAGGTTCTAAGTATGAATGTGAACTCCCAATGGTGCCGAGTCGCAGCNGTTCAGGCAAGGCGAGGTTATACAGCGCCCCTGGCTGACTGATTAAGTCTGCCCATACACGGTGTGTTGACTGGCCAGCACACAGGGAGTTTAGCCGACGTCTTCAGATGCTGTTCCCCTAATCCAGTACACTGACTGGAGGGAGTAGTGTCAAATTGCCCAGAGGAGNCAGCCGTCGGTTCGGCGATCTGTTGGGGAGGACAGCGGTGCCAGTAATCAGCGATTCGCAAACCACACTCAGTCTGTTGCGGGACCGAGCAGAACGGTTCGGTGATCGCGTCTATGCGTCTTTTGATCATCAGAAATTGACCGTTGGCGGTCTTTATGACCAGGTGCGCCAGACAGCGGCAAGGCTTTCAATCCAGGGTATTTCGCGCGGAGATCGGGTTGCAGTGATGCTGGACAATCATCTGGATAACCTGGTGTTGTTTTTTGCGCTGATTTGGGTCGGCGCAGTACATGTGCCGGTGAATACCCGCCTTCGACACGCGAGCCTGGACTATGTGATCGAACATGCCGAACCCGGGATGATCGTGGTTGAGGAGAGTTTTTCGGGTTTGTTTGCCGATATCTCGGGTGCCGATGGGATACCGGTTCGGACCCGGCGGCTGTCAACCGGGTTTGATTGGGGATGTGAGGGTCCAGACAATACGTCTGACTGTCCAGTATTTAATCCAGAGGATATCCGTGCGACAGACGTGTTGTTCATCATGTACACCTCCGGTACCACGGGCCCACCCAAAGGTGTGATGGTGACAGATAAGATGCTCAGAGCATCTTCATATGCCAGCGCCCAAAGTTCCGCAGCCAAAATGGGTGACATATTTCTGGTTTGGGAGCCGCTGTATCATATTGGTGCGATTCAGTTGTTGCCACTAGCGCTCGATGTCGGAGTCGAGCTGGCTCTGGTCGGGCGTTTCAGTGCGAGTCGCTTCTGGGAGCAGGTCTCATCGGTTCGTGCGACACAGATTCATTTTTTGGGTGGAATCTTGCAGATTTTGTTGAGACAACCGCCCACGATTTTCGATAGGCAGCATCGGTGCCGGGTCGCGTGGGGTGGGGGAGCACCGGCGCACGTCGCCCAGGATTTTGAAGCCCGCTTTGCAATTGAAGTTCGAGAAAACTATGGCATGACAGAAGCCTCGAGCCTAACCAGCTTTAATCTCGATGGGCACAAAGGTTCTGTCGGCAGACCGGTGCCCTATTTTGATGTGCGTGTGGTTGATGAAACCGGCGCCGAGCTGGCGCAGGGACAGACGGGCGAGATAATTGTAAAGGGCCGTGAGACCGGTCTGATCACACCCGGTTATTTCCGAAATGAGACAGCCACTCGGGCAGCCATTCGTGACGGCTGGCTGTATACCGGCGACCTGGGCTTTCTGGATGACAAGGGCTACTTGTTTTATTCGGGGCGTGTTAAAGACAATATCCGGCGTCGAGGGGAGAATATTTCTGCCTGGGAGATCGAGCGGGTTGTGGAACAGTTGGAATTTGTCGAGCAGGCAGCAGCGATTGCGGTGCCTGATGATTTTGGAGATGAAGAGATAAAACTGTTTGTGCAGTTCGTCGCAGTGTTGGGGGTGCCACCATCCGCCGATGATATTTTCGACTGGTGTATTCGCCGGCTGCCAGAATTTCAGGTGCCGCGATATTTATCGTTTGTTGACAGTTTTCCAATGACGGGCACTGAACGGATCCAGAAGGAATTGCTCTCAAACAGCACTGAAGACTGTGCAGTTAGATCATAATTTGCAAGGCGTAGTCCAGATCAATCAACCGTTGACCGAGCCTCGAAGAATGCCTGCATAGCACGCTGAGGTTCACCCGAGGCAAAACCTTCGGCTTCTATTGCGGCACCTTTTGCGAAGGCGTCATCAAAGTCGGCCTGGGTCATTTCTCTGAATCGCTGACGGTTAAGGCGCATGGCTATAGGGGGTTTACCAGCCAGTTCAGCAGCAACCTCAAATGATTTCTCCATAACCTGGTCAGAATCGACAAGGTGATGAATCAGGCCAATGCGATGACACTCGTCGCCGTCCATCATGCGCCCAGTCAATGTCAATTCAACCGTTCGTGACAGACCCAGGCGGGGAAGCATCAGCAGTGGTCCGAGCACGCTTGGAATGCCGGAGTTAATCTCTGGCTGCCCCATTCGTGAGCCCGAATGACCAACCCGGACATCTGTGAGCATGGCGAACTGGAACGCCGAGCCTGCAGCAACCCCGTTCAGGGCAGCAATGCAGGCCTTGTCGAGGCAGCGTAGGGCATCATAGAAATCTCGCCAGCTCATGAACCAGTCTCGGCCTTCCTCACCGGTTTTAAATTGCATGGTTTCTTCCAGGTCCTGACCGGCACAGAACGCCCTTTCGCCAGAACCGGTGATAATGATCACCCGGATCTGCTCGTCCTGGTTGAGCTGGATCAGTGTTTGGCGGAGGCTCTCGCGCATAGAACTGTCCCAGGCATTCAATTTTTCTGGTCGGTTTAGTGTGACGATGGCCGTAGATTGCTCACGGGTTAATAATATGGTGTCGGTCATGTTCTTGGTCTGGTCTGTTGTATTGGTACGGGTGGAGCTATGAATTTGTTTGATCGGTCTGCCTACTAGACCGATTGCTATTGTACAGACGGATGATCGGTACTGCTGGCCGGAGCAACGATACAATACCGGGGTTACGATTCGTCCAAGGCTGGATGCCGGCAGGCGGGTTTCCAGCGCATAACAATTCAAGCTAAAGCGGAGTACAACATGCCCAGGGAAATTAGATCGGTGGTCACAGGTACCGTCTATCAGATCGAAGTCGCCGCCGGTGAGCAGGTTAAATTAGGTGCCGATTTGATCATACTCGAGTCCATGAAAATGGAGATACCTATTGTTGCCGAAACAGATGGCACGGTGATCGAGGTGTATTGCAATGAGGGCGACTCAGTGATTGAAGGTCAGGTGCTACTCATGGTTGACCCGGATTGATTGAATCGGATCTATGTTTGTCGCTGAATAGAAAGGAAGAAACACGATGAGTTCAAAAAAGGGTATCCAGGATAAAACCGCTCTTCGGGCGGATCTTGCCGAGGTGCTTGCGGCAAAAGCACAAACACTGGACGAGAATCGACCCGAGGCGATCGCTAAACGGGCGGTGACCGGCCACCAGATGATTCGACAGAACATTGGTCAACTCATCGACCCGGGCAGTTTTCAGGAATATGGTCAGCTGGCAGAACCGGCATTCAAGAATTTGCAAGGACCGGCCGATGGTCTTGTCATCGGCACGGGAACGGTGTCTGGTTTCAGGGTTGGGTTTATGGGTTACGACTACACCGTGCATGCCGGTACGCAGTCCATCATCAATCATGCGAAAGCGGACCGTTTTCTGCAAGTCGTAGAATCACTGCGCCTACCGCTGATACTGTGGGCCGATGGCGGTGGCTGGCGTCCTTACGAAAACAATATCAACTCACGAGATTACGAAGAGACCTTCGCAATGATGGCCCGGTTGTCCGGCCTTGTGCCAACAGTTGGTGTGGTTTCAGGGCGGTGTTTCGCTGGTAACGCCAACCTCGCCGGACTGTGTGATACTTTGATTGCCACGCCCAAGGCTGCATTGGGAATGGGCGGACCACCCCTGGTCGAGGCGGCACTGGGACTCACTCTCACGCCGGAAGAACTCGGTCCGGCGCAGATGCACGAGGCTTGCGGGGCTATCGACGTACTGGTTGCTGATGAACATGAAGCGATCGATTGTGTTCGGCGTTACCTGGAATATTTTCGAGGTGCAGACGGTCAGCCAGGTTCAGATCCCGACACNTCAGCGCTGCGCACCGTGGTACCGGAAAATCCACGACGTGCCTATGATGTACGCNGGGTGATCGAGGGTATCGCCGATCAGGACTCGGTGCTTGAACTGCGACCTAAGTTCGCGCGTTCGGNGGTGACAGCGCTGGCTAAAGTCCAAGGCACCCCGGTNGGCGTGCTGGCGAATCANCCGATGTATCTGGCAGGCGCGATCGATAGCCCGGCCTCGGATAAACTGGCACGATTTATTCAGCTTTGTGATGCACACGACATTCCGATGCTCTACCTGTGTGATACACCCGGACTTATGGTCGGTCCCGAGGTAGAAGCAACGGCGCTTGTTCGGCACAGCTCAAGAATTCTCAACGCCGCAATCAACGCAACGACGCCTTTCATGACNGTCATTCTGCGCAAGGCTTATGGCCTAGGCCAGTACATGATGGGAGCGCTGCCGCTGAGACCGGCGCTACTGGTTGGATGGCCTACGGCGGAGTTCGGGGCGATGGGGTTTGAAGGAGCAGTTAAGATCACCCATAAGAAAGAACTCGAAGCCATCACCGACAAGAAAGCCCGGCAGGTTCGCGAACGGGAACTGGCTGATGAGNTACGGGCACACAATACAGCGCTCGGTCTTGCTGGGCGATACGAGTTGGATGATGTGATTGATCCGGCAGATACCCGTGAGACAGTTATTCGGTTTCTGGTGAGTCTGCCGCCGCTTGCTCCCCGCACTGGGCGCAAGCGGACGATCGACAACTGGTGACCATGCGGGNCGTAACGTGATGCATAAGGCTNTTAAACGTGCTCTCACTGCAGAAGAAATCCAAACCTATCGACGTGATGGTGTGGTCCTGGTAAGAGAACTTATAGACCCCGATTGGGTTACAGAGCTACAGCAACTTGTGGATCAGAACATCGTCCAGCCATCGAGGATGGTTCGTGATATTAATGAACCTGGTGGTACTGGAAATTTTTTCGGAGATACTTTTGTCTGTCATCATATCGCGGGATTCAGGTCGTTTATATTTGACTCACCTGCGGCCGATGTCGTTTGTGCCTGTATGGGTTCGAGCCGGACAAATCTTATCTTTGATCAGATTCTCGCNAAAGAGCCCGGGACCAGTACCCGCACGACCTGGCACCAGGATGCCCCGTACTGGCCAGTTGCCGGCGACATGATTGCCACNGTATGGGTAGCGTTGGATCCCGTATCCTATGACACCGGTGCAGTCGAATACGTCAAGGGATCACACCGATGGGGTAAGCGCTTTGCCGCTGTCAGCTTCAGTCCAGGGGAAACCTATCATGAAGCANTGGAACCGGTACCGGACATCGACAGCCANCGCGACGNTNATGATTTNGCTTGTTTCGAAATGGTACCGGGTGACTGCACGATTCACCACGGCCTGACAGTTCACGGTGCACCAGGTAACAGCAGCAGCCGTGTCCGTCGCCGTGCCTACATTACTCGTTGGGCAGGCGAGGACGTCAGATATAACCCGCGTCCTAATCTGCAGCGGATGTTGCACGACCCAGATATAAAAGCCGGCCAGCGGCTGGACTGTGACCTGTTTCCTGTGGTTCGTGAAGGGCTTGCGAAAAGGTGATTCGACTATTTTTCAAGGCATGGACAGCGGATCTGGACAGAATCGAGAATCATCGTCCAAACCGTCCAGTCGAACCATCTCATCCGCGCCGATCTGGAAATCGAAAATATCCGCGTTTTGTACGATTCGTGCGGGATTACTTGATTTAGGGATTACAGCCTGCTTTTTCTGTAGGGCCCACCGGATCATCACTTGTGCGGGTGACTTACCGTGCTGTTCAGCAATATCAGTGAGAACGGTATCATCTAAACGCCGTCCTTTAGCCAGAGGACAGTAACCCGTAAGCTGTATGTTCTCCGATCGACAGAATGAGGCGATCGCTGGTTGCTGTAGGAAGGGACTGAGTTCGATCTGATTGACCACGGGTCGTGTATCTGAATGTGAAAACAGTTCCTGTAGATGTTTATGCGAAAAATTACTGACACCAATTGACCGGGCTCGTCCGGATTCCTTGATTTCTTCAAGGGCATGCCAGGAATCGTTGCGCAGATTTTCGACTGGCCAGTGAATGAGATACAGGTCGACGTACTCAAGCCCGAGTTGATCCATGCTGCGGTTGAATGCGTCGTGCGCTGGCTGATAACCCTGGTCGGAATCCCATAATTTGGTGGTGACGAAGATGTCGGCTCTGGGTATGCTGCTTTGGCACACAGCCTCGCCCACATCCTGCTCATTGTTGTACATCTTGGCGGTATCAATATGCCTGTAGCCAGTTTCCAGGGCGAACGCGACGGCATCTCGGGTTTCTCCACCGGGTTGTGCCGCCCACGTGCCCAACCCCAGTAGAGGCATGCTGTTACCGTCGCCAAGCGATACGCGGCTGTCGATGGTAAGTTTATTCTCAGACATGGTTCTGTCTTATCACGGATATGTTCAACCGATTCTGCAACTCATGCCACCGTCAACGGGCAGCGACACCCCAGTGATGAAGCGCGCTTCATCACTGGCCAGAAATAACGCAGCATGGGCTACATCCCAGGCGTCGCCCATTTTGTTGCCCAGTGGTACCCGCGCGTTTCGTGCGGCCACCACTTCTTCACGGGTTTGCCCCCACGCTTGTGCTCGGTTGTCGACAGCCATCGGCGTGTCCATCAGTCCTGGAAGGATAACGTTGGCTCGAATCCCATACTCTGCATTTTGGATCGCCAGTTGTTGCGTCAAGGTTACCAGGGCGGCTTTACTCGCCTTGTAGGTGACCCAGGGGTAGTTCTCGATTGCGGCAATAGAAGAGATTGTAATGATTACACCACTGCCTTGGGCGCGCATGACGGGCAGGGCGTGTTTGCAGGCAAGGACAACGCCGCGCAAATTGACCGCGATGATACGGTCGAAGGCTTCGGTCGAGATCTCGGTGACCGGCGCGTCGCCNCCGGTCACACTGATACCGACGTTGTTGTGGAGAATATCGAGTCGTCCGAGATGTTCTTTACAGTGGTTGACTGCTGCTTCAAGGCTGGCCTCGTCTACGACATCAGCGGCAACAGCCTCTCCCTGCCCACCTTCACGCTGTATAAGTTCTACAGTTTCCTGTGCAGAATCAATGTCGCGATCTACGGCGAGTACCTGGGCCCCCTCGCGTGCGAATAGTAGCGCGGTCGCTCGTCCATTGCCGACAGTCGGGCCCGGGGTCTGGCCAGCACCCACCACCATCGCAATCTTGTTATTCAGTCGCATTAGTTTGTGGTCTCCTGATTCTGGTTATCAGGGTGATAACGGGTTTTGTTCTCCATCGGGCAAAGGCATATCAAACACATTCANTGTTACTGACACCAGGCAGTAGTAACCGACAATGCCAACGAGATCTACGACGCCGCGATCACCAAGCATCACCTGNGCCCGGTCGTATGTCACCTGACTGACCGTGCGTTGTTCGAGNAATTCGGTGACGAAATCGTAGATTAGGATTTCGTCTTCTAGCGAGAGTGCCGGTTTTTGTTTAATTCGAATTGCTTCTACTGTATCAGGGGATATCCCGGCTTCCATGGCCATCGGCGCGTGCGCATACCACTCAAATTGTGCACACCAAAACCTTGCGATCACAATAATGGCCAGTTCCGACAGGCGTTTGGGTAGCGAGCTGGAAAACCGACAAAATGCACCGAGTTTCTGGGCCGGGTCTGCAAGTCCGGGGCTGTGAAGCCAGGCATGGAATGGGCCTCGAAGGCTACTTCGGGGTCCGGCCATGATGTCATCGTAGATCCCTTTCTGGATTGGGTCCATCTGTTCGNTGGACAGTTCAGGAATACGGGGCATTGCGGTCCTCACTGGTTCAGGTAATCGCGCTGAGTACATTCGAAGCGCGGCGGTTAACTATGCACAAAGCAGATGCGTGACGCAAAAGCAGTTAGCCCAGTACAGACNGGCACCTCTTCGGGCTGGTTCTACATCGTTTGTTCAGGATGTTTGCGTCGTACCGCTGGATGTCATCTCGCGATGATCAAAATCATTTTCCAGCAACGATTTGATTAATTGAACCTCAAATGCATGCGCGGTCACCAACCTGTGCCAGCGGTCATCACTCATCGCTTCGGTTCTGAATGAAACCATCGACAAAATACAGTTCAGTGTGGATGATCCAGTCACTTCACCGGGTGTGATACGAACGAAAATNCGCGGAGCGAGGTTCTCTGAATTGGCCCCAACCCAGTAATCGATTAGCCGATTCTGTGCATTGGANTCAATGCGGACACAAGCGGTAGATCCGTCAAATATGGAACGGCCNTGTACAAGCCCATCGCCATCCACGCTAATCCGCCAGGTGCCGAATGACCACAGATCCATTTTGTTTGGATCAGACATGAACTTGAACACGGCCTCGGCATTACGTTCAATGGCAACAGATGCAGTATCCGTGTTCATGGGCGGTCGACCTGCTGGTTACGCGCTACCAGAACTAGAATGCGTGCCGGATCGTCACTGCCGCAAACATAGGCATGCCCCTGNGTGCCATCAAAGTAAAGACTGTCACCATGCTTCAACTCAGTTGGCGCGTACAGTTCGCTGTGAATGATTACTTCACCCTCAAGAACGTATAGAAATTCTTCACCGTGGTGAGAGGACAGACCNCCGGCCTGATCCAGTGTTCGGGCCCATATTGTGTTGATCACCGGGTGCATTTCTTTCCNGGACAGGTCAGCGCACAGTACTTCAGCATCGTAGCGAGCNAGTTTTTGATGGGTACCGTTACCATTCAACGTCAGGGACCGTATACCGGGCGTCAGTGGTGCAGCGTCGTCTCGAAAAAAATCAGCGATATCAACCTTGAGGTATTGCGAAAGGGTAAAGAGGTGTTGTGCGCTCACGGCGGAACGTCCATTTTCAATCCGCGACAGCGTCGCCTCCGAAAGTTTACAAACTTCAGCCAGCCTGGACAGAGTCAGTCCCTGTAGTTTTCGCAATTCGGCGATACGTTGGCCCAGTGGTCGGTGAGGAATGTGATTGCCCAATGCAGTCATCCGTCCGGCCTATACTGAAACAGTCTGGTATTTGGCATCCTGCCAGTCGCCGGATTCAAGAATCTTTCTGAGCCTTGACACCGCTTCCCAGATATCCTCATAACTCAAATACAAAGGACCCAGTCCAAAACGCAGTGAGTTGGGTCGCCTGAATGATCCAACCACGCCTGCAGCCAGCAGGGCTTCAGAAACCGGACCTGCTCCAGGATGACTGAATCCAATGTGACCGCCACGCTGTNTGTATTCGCGGGGGGTGTTGATGGTCACGCCGAGTGAACCACATTCCTGTTCGAGNAGTTCCATGGTTAAGTCGCCCAGAGCTTTGTGTTTTGCCCAGAGGTGTTTTTCATCAACTTCCTGCCAGATCTGGGCCGCACAAGAGAAGATTTCATTGGCTATGACCGCCGGTGTGCCGGTGGCGTGACGGCCCGCCCCGGATAAGGGCTCATACTCGGTCGCAAATGCAAAAACATCTTGATGTCCCATCCAGCCACAGATCGTCGGCCACCCGTTCTCTGCATGGCGGGGGTTGACCCACAAATAGGCCGATCCACCTGGCCCAGCGCTTAAGTACTTGTAGCCGCACCCCACAGCAAAGTCTGCATCATCGCCAGTCAGATCGACTGGGATGGCTCCGGTTGAATGCGATAGGTCCCAGACGGTCAGCGCATCAATCGCATGGGCACGGTNATTGATGTCCGCCATGTTCCAGCACTCGCCGGAACGGTAATCTGCATGACTTAAATAGACGATTGCGGTATCAGTATTGAAAGAATCGATCAGTTCGTCTCTTGATGCGCACACCTTAACTTCGGGTGGATCGGGATGATTGCGATTAAGTCCTTGGGCCACGTACAGATCGGTAGGGAAATTGCCGTCTTCGGTCAATATCGTGCTGCCTGATTTGCGAGATTGCCAGGCATAGGTCAGAATTTTGTAGAGGTTTACCGTGGTGTTATCACAGACAACGACGTTGCCCTGACCGGCACCCATCAAGTGGGCGATGGCATCACCGATCTGGCGCGGTCTGTCCAGCCACTCGGTGTGGTTCCACCCCTGGCGACGCAGCTCCACCCATTCGTCGGTGCAGAAGGATGCCAACCGATCCGGCACCGCTGCCGGCATGGCACCCATCGAATTCGCATCCAGAAAAATTGTGTGTTTTTGCGGTGGCTGAAATCTTGCTTTAAACCCTGACAGCGGATCTTGGGCGTCCAGCTGCTGGCAGTGAGTGCGGTCAATGGCCATGGTCTAGTTGTCCAGTTGCGGTTAGTTTTGTCCCTATTCTTGCAATTATGCAATATAATCTGCAATATTGTAAGTAATTTTCACCAATGTACGGTGCACAGGAGATTGGGTGATGGGTGAGGGGGCCTGCCGCTTGGCCGTAGACATCGGCGGTACATTCACGGACGTTGTGCTTTGGTCGGCGGAAGGTCAGACCACCGCCAAAGTATTGACGACAGCCCAAGCGCCTGAACAAGGGGTGCTGACCGCGGTTCACCAGGTGCTCAATAAGACCGGACGGTTGCTTTCGGATGTGAGTCTAATGATTCATGGCACCACGTTGGCGACCAATGCTCTCATTGAGCGCAAAGGGGCCATTACCGCATTTCTAACCAGCGATGGATTTCGGGACATTCTCGAGATGGGTTATGAAAAGCGATTCGCTCACTACGATTTGAATGCTGCCCGGGCAGCGCCGCTGGTGCCTCGCTCTTTACGATATACGGTACCTGAGCGGATGACCGCAGATGGACGTGTACAAGTGCCGCTTGATCAGGGCGCGGTTCGCGAGGTCGCCAAGTCATTAGAGAGCGCCGGCGTGGAAGCGATTGCTGTCGGCTTCATTCATGCGTATGCGTATGGACGGCACGAGCAGATGGCGGCAGAAATACTCCAGGCTGAACTGCCCGGGGTGCGCATTTGTCTTTCAAGCGACGTTTGCCCAGAGATGCGCGAATACGAACGCTTCTCTACGACTTGTGCAAATGCCTATGTACAGCCACTGATGGCCGGTTATCTTGATCGATTGAGTAATCTTCTGATTCACGAGGGACTGCACAGTCCGCTCTACCTGATGATGTCGGGTGGCGGACTGACAACGCTGGATCAGGCGGTTCGTTATCCAGTGCGCCTTATTGAATCCGGGCCCGCCGGTGGGGCACTCATGTCTGCACGACTTGCTTCAGCCCGAAAACTCGACAATGTACTGTCGTTCGATATGGGGGGCACCACTGCAAAGATCAGTCTGATTCAGAACGGCCAACCTGACCGCAGTGCAACGTTTGAAGTGGCCCGTGAGTACCGCGATATGAAAGGCAGTGGGTTGCCGGTCCGAATTCCCGTTATCGACATGGTCGAGATCGGTGCAGGCGGTGGGTCCATCGCTCGAGTTGATACGCTGGGGCGCATCGGTGTGGGTCCTAACAGCGCCGGGTCGAAGCCTGGACCCGTGTCTTACGGGATGGGTGGCGAAGAACCCACGGTGACGGACGCAGATCTGGTTTTGGGCCGACTCGACAGCCGCCGCTTTGCAGGTGGCGGGCTGCAGCTCGATGAACAGGCTGCTCGCACCGCATTGGCAGTGGCTATTGGTGAGCCGCTGGCTCTTGATGAGTACTGGCCGGCAGCAGGTGTGATTGAGATGGTGGAAGAAAATATGGCGAATGCGGCTCGCGTTCATGCCGTCGAGCGGGGCAAAGAATCCGGCGAGTACACGATGATTGCGTTTGGCGGAGCCGCACCCCTTCACGCGGCCCGACTCGCTGAAAAACTGGGAATGGATCGCGTAATCGTACCGCCGGGTGCCGGAGTGGGTTCGGCTATTGGCTTTCTACAAGCGCCGGTGTCTTACCAGGTTGTCCGAAGTCTGAGAATCTTGATCGGAACCGAGGATCTCTCACCGCTGATCGAACTGCTCGACCAGATGCTTGATGAAGCCACCCAGATCGTTGTTGCCGGCAGCAGCACCGAATCTCTCAAACACGCCCGAGAGGTCGCCCTGCGTTATCTGGGGCAGGGGCACGAACTGTCTGTCAATCTCCCCGACGGTCCAGTCACCGCCCAGATGCTGGAACTTGTCCGGCTCGACTTTGAGTCGTTATATCGACAGGTTTATGGTCTGACGATGCCCGACATTGCAGTCGAGTGTGTCTCCTGGTCCGTCACAGTCATGACACCTGCTGCTGCGGTGACGTTTGTGCATGAACCTGCCCGTAAGCAGTTACTCAAACCGTGCGAAACCCGGTCAACCTACGACCCGGCAGACGGTGTGATGGCAGATGCTGGACTGTACTGGCGGGCCAAGTTGAATCCAGGTGACTGGCTGGTTGGACCTGCACTGGTTCAGGAAGATGAAACGGTCACATTTGTACCGTCTGGATACACCTGCAGCGTAGACGAAGGGCTTGCACTTGTCGTTGATCGAGAAAGCACCGATGCCATGGGGGCTATGTCATGAAAGCAACCTTGGGGCATCAGTCTCGTCAGTCAATCGATAAACAGGTGATGTGGACCCGTCTGATCTCGGTGGTTGAGGAACAGGCCCAGGCGCTGCTGCGTACGGCATTCGGGTCAGTGGTGCGGGAAGCGGGTGATCTGTCTGCTGGTGTGTACGACCTTAAAGGTCAGATGCTGGCTCAGGCCGTCACGGGTACGCCCGGACACGTGAACACGATGGCGATGGCCGTCAGCCATTTTCTCGAGCGTTTTCCGGTTGAAACGATGAAGCCGGGAGATGTTTTTGTAACCAACGATCCCTGGATGGGAACCGGGCACTTGTTTGACTACGTGACGCTGACACCGGCTTTTCGCGATGAGGATCCCGTTGCTTTTTTTGCCTCGACCTGCCATGTCACCGATGTTGGTGGGCGTGGGTTTACGGCCGATGCCGGTTCAATGTTCGAGGAAGGGGTGCTTATACCCCATATGCGGATTCGATCAGCAGGTACATTGAATGATGACCTGCTCGGTATTATTCAAGCCAACAGTCGCAACCCGGTCGAGGTCATGGGTGATATTCGTTCGCTGTTGTCCTGCAACGATGCGGGTGTCGCGCGTTTCGCAGATATGCTTGACGAGTTCGGACTCGATTCGCTGGATGATCTTTCTAGACACATCATTGAATCGTCCGTCACTGCCATGCGCCAGGCGATCCACTCCGTGCCAGATGGCGTTTATAGCGCGCAGATGACAATCGACGGCTATGAAAAGCCGATCGCACTCGAGGCTCGTTTGACAGTAGATAAGGAAAGAATTCATCTGGACTATAGCGGGTCATCCTCGGCCTCACGCTTTGGCATCAATTCGCCCAAGTGTTATACGGACGCTTATTCTGTGTTTGGCCTTAAGTGTGTTATTGCAC
The DNA here is from genome assembly GCA_002731295.1 of Acidiferrobacteraceae bacterium. Taxonomy (GTDB): domain Bacteria; phylum Pseudomonadota; class Gammaproteobacteria; order Arenicellales; family UBA868; genus REDSEA-S09-B13. Next base: position 20,036 of record PCBE01000085.1, read on the forward strand.
CGGATGTCCCTAACAATGCCGGTTCACTGGGGTGCTTTGAAGTAGAGGCCGAGCCAGGCTCCTGCGTGGCGCCTGAGCGCCCTGCACCCGTGACGGCACGGCATGTGATCGGGCAGATGTTGCCGGACCTTGTTTTTGGGTGCCTGGCACAGGCGCTGCCTGACCGAGTACCGGCCGAGAGTGCGGGTTCAATCTGGGTGCTGGCGATGGCGAGCATGGAGGATGCCACTGGTGGGGCGCGCTTCAACGTGATGAACGTGGGACTGGGCGGCATTGGCGCAGGACCCGGGTACGATGGCATGAGCACAACGGCGTTTCCGTCCGGTGTGGGTACGATTCCGATCGAAGTGACTGAAACAGAGTCTCCTCTGATCTTCCACCGTAAGGAGCTTCTGCCGGATTCAGGCGGTGCCGGTGCGCAGCGTGGTGGTCTATCTCAGGTTATAGAGGTGGGGCATGTTTTTTCTGAACCGTTTCTGGTGTCGGCGGCGACCTGGGACCGTCTGAACTATCCGGCCCGCGGACGCATGGGTGGGGATGACGGCAGGGCTGGCGCGGCATATCTGGGTTCCGGTGAGCGGCTGATTGGTAAAAAGACGCACCGAATCCCCGCCGACCAAACGCTGGTCATCGAAACGCCCGGGGGCGGGGGTTTTGGCGATCCTGAAACACGCTCTGATGAGCAGATCGAAGCGGATACCGAGGCTGGTTACGTGAGTGAGGCTGGTGCGATCACGGATTACCACAAACACTAGTGTATGCCGTCTCGACCAACTGAATCGCATTTTGGGCAGCTGAACCGGCTGTTCAAGAGTAATACAGGCGGCTAATCGTATGCATACCGTCAGCCAGCTGATTGATGCCCGTGCTGATATAGGCCCCCAGAAAATCGCTGTTATCGATAGAGGCGGGGTCTGGACTTACGCCGAACTTGCTGCAGAATCGCGGCGTCTTGCTGGTGGCTTACTCAAGCTGGGTATCGGCTTGGGTGATCGGGTCGGTTTCTGGCTACCGAATATTGCCCAGTACCTTACACTTCATATCGCCTGTGCCCGGATTGGGGCAATCACTGTATCAATCAATACCCGTTATCGCTCGAGTGAGGTCGGCGACATTGTGGGGCGATCGGGTTGCCGGGCACTCGTGCTGTGGCCGTCATTCAAGGACATTGCATTCCTCGATATCTTGGCAGAGGTCGATCGCACAGATCTGGAACAGCTTGAATTTCTCATCACCTACAGCGAAGGCGAGCAGGAAATTCAGTTACCGGGACGACTATTAAGCCAGTGCTCCGTGCCCTATACCGACCTTGCACGGTCGGAGATGTTTACCAGTGACGGAGCCACTGCGCAAAACGGTGTGGTTGTTTTTACCACCTCGGGGACCACGGCTGCGCCTAAGTTCGTTCTGCACAGTCAGGCCAGTATCAGCCACCACGCGCATGATGTGGCTTCGTTTTTCGACTGGAACGAGCCGGACGCTGTACTGCTTCAAGTATTGCCGCTGTGTGGTACGTTCGGACATGCCGGCGCGATGGCAGCTTTATCAGCTGGCTGCCCGATGGTGTTGATGCCTGCGTTTTCTGACCATGAAGCTGTTCAGCTTATGCAGTCACATCGGGTTACGCACTGTAACGGCTCGGATGAAATGTTCGCTAGGATGCTTGCAGCTGCAGACGATCCCTATCCATTTCCACTGTTTCGGTCCGGCGGTTATGCTGCTTTTAATCCTTTGTATCAGGATATTGTTGCCAGGGCTCATGATCGTGGAATGAACCTGGTTGGTCTGTATGGCATGAGTGAGATCCAGGCACTTTATGCCCGTCAGGACCCTTTAGCATCTGTCGAGCGGCGTGGACGATGCGGTGGCTATCCGGCGTCGACAGATTCCCAGGTACGTGTACGCGATCCTGAGAGCAAAGAGATACTGCCCCATGGGCAGGTGGGTGAGCTCGAGGCGACGGGCCCCAGTCGCATGATCGGTTATTTGGACGACGCGACCGCCACTGAATCAGTTTTCACCAGCGATGGATTTGTACGTAGCGGGGATCTGGGCTATACGGAAAGCGATGGTGGTTTTGTATTTCTGGGCCGGATGGGTGACGCTATCCGACTGGGCGGGTTTCTGGTCAATCCGGTTGAGATTGAGCAGCATATTGAGCAGCATCCCGCGGTTGAAAGAGTGCAGGTGGTGGCGGTGGATACCCAGGCCGGTACAAGAGCCTACGCATTCGTAATCCCTGCGGAAAATGCCCCCCTACATGAAGATGCTTTGCTGGCCCACTGTGCCAGCGGTATGGCGAGTTTTAAGGTTCCCATCGGAGTCCAGTTGCTGAATCAATTTCCCGTGACCGAGAGTGCCAATGGCATCAAAATTCAGAAAAGCCGTCTGCGTGAAATGGCAGGCGCTCGGCTGAGTCGGGATAGACAGCCCCCCGACATCGATTCAATAGACCCTTGATCGGAGACCGGCTCGCTAGCAAAGTTTCCCGAACGTGCTTGCCTGATTTGTTAAAGTACTACTGAGGCAATTTAAATTCACCGAATCTTGGTATCGAGAGGTTGGCTATGACGATAGAGCTGCGGCCATTGCACGACGATTTTGGAATCGAGATTCTGAACGTTGATATCAGTGCTGGCCTAGATGATGCGGAATTCGCGGAAATCGAACGAGCTGTTGAGGACTACTCGGTAGTACTCATTAAGCATCAGAACCTCGATGACGATCTGCAACTGGCATTCGGCAATCGGCTCGGTGAGCTCGAGTTTGACCATGTGACTTATGGTCGTGACCGTCGTATCAACTACGTCTATCGGATCGGAAATATTGATTGGGACGGCAACCATATGCCCGCCAGTCACGAACGCGTTGTGTTTTCGACCGGGAATCAGATGTGGCACAGCGACTCGTCATTCAGACCCGCGCCCGCGAAGTTTTCGATTTCCTATGCCTATGAGGTTACGCCCCAAGGCGGTGAGCTTGAATTCGTCAGCGCTAGAGCAGCTTATGCTCGTTTGCCCGAGTCAATACGGTCCACCATTGATGATCTGGTTGTGACGCACGACTATGTATTCTCCCGGAGTAAGGTCAGCCCGGATGCAGTGACGCCGTCACATGCTGAGTCGTTGCCACCGGTTCCCCAGCGTTTGGTTCGTACCAATCCGGTCAACGGAAAGAAGAATTACTATGTCGGTTCTCATGCGCGTTCAGTTGAAGGCTGGTCGGATAGCGATGCCCGTGTGCTACTCGACGATTTGCTTGATCGCGCTATCCAGCCCGAGTGTATTTACAGCCACCGCTGGGAGACCCAAGATCTTCTGATCTGGGACAATCGATGCGTTCTGCATCATGGTCGTCCTTTCGATGCCGATCGTTATCGGCGTCGGATGCATCAGATACGCGTCACTTGTGGTTGTTCTTCAATGGACGAATAGCCGTTTCGACGGCAATACGTCTGGTTGTTAAACCGAGCGAGTCTGTTAGCTTTTTGCAGCCCAAGCTTCGATTTCAACAAGGATGTCAGGTGATGCCAGTCCGTCGACAATCACCAGTGTCGATGTAAAGATCGTTTCATCGCCGATTACCCGAGCCCTTGCCAAACGGTAGTCCTCAATAAAGCGTGAGTCGGTTAAGTACACCGTGGTTTTGACCAGATCTGATTTGCGCATGCCCTGATCGCGTAGACAACTCAAAATATTGCGCAGAGTCTGTTCCGTCTGTTTGCGAATGCCGTTTGCGAGGTTGCCTTTTTTGTCTATACCGACCTGGCCGGAAAGGACCAGCCATTGTGCATTGGCGGGCACCAGGGTCGTATGACAGTATTTACCCAGGGGTTTGTGAACCATCGCTGGATTTGAAGAAATATTCATTGCTGCCTCCATTGTTGTTTAGTCTTAGTCACCGAAGTTACCGCGTAAGATGATCTGTAAGTGTAAACGCGGACCACGTTTTGAAGGTAACAACATCACCCAACCCTGCGTAGAATGGGAGGTCTGGGCATTAATGACCGCCTGCTGTTGAGACTGGTCGGGATTATAAAATGGTCGATTCGAAGGTTCGGAATGACGACGCGTTGGGTTGGCGTTTGAAGTTGGGTGTAATTGTGCCTGCAACCAACACCATTGTTGAGCCCGAGTTTCACAGCATGACCCCTGCTGGAGTAACTTGCCACACCGGGCGTTTTCCGCTCAGGGATGTTCGCATCACCAGCGATGACGATTTCGAACGTCTGGTCGCCGATATTCATGCCAACCTGGATCGGGCAGTCGACGACCTGATGTCCGTGGCTCCCGATCACATTATCGTGGGGGTTTCTGCTGAATCTTTCTGGGATGGTGCGGACGGTGCAGAGATAATCAGAAACCGATTAGCGGAAAAGACGGGTGTCTCGATCACGCTGGGATCTGATGCGGCACGAGTAGCGCTGGAGGCAGTGGCCGCACAGCGTATAGGCGTATTAACACCTTACTGGCCAGTTGCAGATGAGCGTGTGCGGCAGTATTTCAACCAATGCGGTTTTACTGCAGTCAGAGTAACGGGCCTTAAGGCAACCAGCCCACTCAATATTGCCGAACAGAGTCGGGCCACATTACGCCAGGCTATCCTCGATCTTGACGGCGACGATATCGATACGATCGTCCAGGTCGGGACTAATCTTGCGCTTGCTGCTCTGGCCGATGAGCTTGAGCAGGAACTGGGTAAACCGGTGATCGCCATCAACGTAGCCCTGTACTGGCACGCACTGAGGCAAAACGGCATCAATGAACCTATTCCAGGATTCGGCCGGTTACTGAAAAATTTGTAGGCGATTGGGAGCACTTCAGTTCAACACAGCTTTACCACCATTGAAAACCAAAATTGATCAGAGCACTGTAGCTGGAACCCCGCCGGATAAAGATTTCAGCCGGCGTCGAATTGCAGCCGATAAGCTGAGGCTTCTGGGTGTTCGCTTGCTGTCAGCAGCAGGCATGTCACACGATGACGCAGCCATGGTTTCCGAACACGTGGTGGGCAACAGCCTGATGGGTGTGGATTCCCACGGTGTGGTGCGATTTTCTCAATACATGTCGCTTATCGAATCGGGCGCAATCGATCCCCTCGGTACACCGCTTTTAGTCGTTGATGATCCGGCAATGACCCGGATTGATGCTGGTGGTGGACACGGTGTTCCCGCTATGGTGCAACTTGCGGAATGTACAGCTCATAAAGCGAGTACTGCCGGGATGGCGACCGGTGCTCTGGTGAATTGTGGTCACACGGGACGGATTGGTGCCTACGCTGAAATGATTGCCCGTCAGGGCTGTTTTGCCGTGATTATTGGCGGTGGCGGACATACCCGGGGCAATCCAAAAGTAGCACCCTACGGTGGTCGGGAAGGCATTATGGGGACCAATCCCTACACATTGGCTCTCCCGGGTGGTCCGACAGGTGTGGTGGTCGTAGATTTTGCGACGTCCACCAGCGCTCAAGGCAAGTTGCTCGCGGCCTCTAAAACAGGAGAGCCTCTGCCCCCGGGGACCATTATGGACCGCGACGGGCGGCCGAGTATTGATGCCCGGGACTACTATGCGGGGGGTGTACTGCTGCCGGCAGCCGGACCCAAAGGCTACGGACTGGGGCTTATTGGCGAACTGCTCGCTCATGGGGTCCTGGGTCAGGCAAGGGCACTGAACTGGCTGGTGCTGGCGGTTGATCTCGACCTGCTGAGCGATGATGACTATGGCAGCAGAATTGATGATTATCTGGAATGGGTGAAAGGGCGGGCGCCGGCAGAAGGATTTGACGAGGTGATGATTCCGGGCGAACCTGAGCAGCGTTGTCGACAATTGCGGGAGCAGTTGGGGATTCCTGTTGCCGATGAAATATGGGCGGAGATCGTCGACTGGGCCGGTCGGATGGGTATCGTGCTGCCTGATATCGATGCGAATGCTGATTCTCACGAGGCACAGGTGCGCTGATGGCTTCGTGTTGGCAGGTGACCGGGAAGCAGGGATTTCTGATTGCTCCTGAACCAGTAACCGATCCGTTACCGTTTCTTTCGAATACCATGCGCAGTGCGGTTGGCGAGATTATGGATGTAGCCAGTTGTCTTCCACAGTTGGTTGCGGAGGGCCGCTGTCGTGAAGCATGTCTGGCGTTGCCTATACCGAATTTTTCAGGCAGCGATGTGATTCTCGATGAACGCGCTGCGGAGCGCCTGCACCAGGCTTATGCCTTTTTGAGCAATGGCTATTTGTGGCAGCCTGGCGAGGAACCGACTCGGCAACTGCCGCGTACCCTCGCTATTCCTTTCGTCCAGCTTTCAGCACGGGTCAAACGGCCGCCGACACTGAGTTATACCAACACACAACTGGCCAATTGGCGGCGGCTAGACCCTGCCGGTGAAATTGCAGTTGAAAACATTAAAGCGGTGCAGATGTTTCAGCCTCTTCCTGATGAGGAATGGTTTTGGGTGCTGCACATTGTGATCGAGGCTCGTGGTGCTCCGGCAGTGGTCGCAGGCACAAGACTGGTGCAGGCAGCAAAACTTAACGATATAGATCAGATCGAAAGGCAGCTCGAGATTATCCGCTCCGGACTTGAGACGATCATAGAACTTGCAGGGCGTATGGAAGAGGGTTGCCGGCCGGAGGTGTATTACGAGACCTTACGTCCATTTCTGTTCGCACACCCCGATGGTGTGGTATTCGATGGTGTGCAGGCATTCGGTGGTAAACCACAGACATTTCTGGGGCAAACTGGAGCACAAAGTGCTTTGATTCCAGCTATCTGTGCATCACTGGGATTGCGTCATGCGCGCAGCGAACTGACAACCTATCTGGAGACTGTACGGGCCTACATGCCTGAGCCTCACCGGCGGTTTGTCGCCGGGCTGGACGGCCAGGTCGTGCGAGATTGTGTCAGCAGTACTGTGAGTCAGAACTCGGTACGGACGCTCTACAATAGCTGCATTGAGAAAGTAGTTGAGTTTCGGCGTCTTCATCTTGGCCTGGCTGCAAACTATATTGCCTCGCGTATGGATAATCCCCGCGGCACCGGGGGTACCGACTTCATGCGCTGGCTGAAGCATATGACCCGGGAAACAACCGAACAGATGCTCTAGTTGTGCGGACCGGATTCGCCTGGAGCAATTTAAGGAGAAGTGTATGCAGGATTTGTTTTCAATTAAAGGCAAGACGGCGCTCGTGACCGGCGGGTCGCGCGGAATCGGGGAGATGATTGCTGGCGGGTTTCTGGCAAGTGGTGCCAGGGTCTATATCAGTTCGCGCAAAGTGGAGGCTTGTGATGCTGCCGCCGAGCGGCTGATGAAGACCTTTGGCGGAAAGTGCATTTCTCTGCCCGGCAATGTTGCCGAACTCGATGGCATCAGTGCCCTGGTTGAAAC
>PCBE01000086.1 GCA_002731295.1 Acidiferrobacteraceae bacterium
AAGCTACCATCGTCGATCGCGGCCGATTTAGCCGCTGTCCAGGCCCGCGTCTCACTCTCGTTGAACTGGGCGAGGAAATAAGACTCTCGATACGCCCACGCAGCACCATAGGGGTCTCGCAGGGTCAGGTAGTGGGGAAAGAAACGTAGATCCTCTAGCCCATTGGACAGGAATCGACGGTACAGACTGGCATCCGCGCACCCGTACTCGGTGACCGATTGATAAGGCGTCAGCACCCGTTCCAAAATAGACGCATCCACTGGAATCGTGCACACATTGCCCATATCGATGGCCCGAACGACAACACCGACCCGACCACCGGGATTAACTACCCGAACCATCTCCTTGAGCATGCGGTCGGCATCACACTCCTCCATCACCGTGGAGGCAAACGCAATGTCGAACTCGCCGTCAGCAAACGGCAGCCGCTCCGCATCTGCCTTCTGGAAAACCAGCTCGCCGAGCCCTTCCCGATCCGCCAGCACACGAGCTTCAGCGAGAAAGTACTGATTCAGATCGGTGGCAGTTATCGGATTGTGTCGCTGAGTCCGGCGGGCGATCCAGCGCGTCAGCACCCCGGTTCCACAGCCAATTTCCAGGATACTCTGCCCTGANTCCAGATTTAGNTCGTCAAACACGGCCCCCACGGCCCGCTGATAGCCGNGCTCGGANCCGCGGGACTCAAGCATCGCAACCATACCCAGGTGAGCACCGCCGAGAACGATCACCCGAAACGTCCTGGCGAGGGTGTCGATAGCGGATCGCCACTGTGTGGGGGAAAGGAGCAAAGGGAGTAACACCAACGCNTNACCAGACCCGTAAGCATNNAACGAGACCNCTTCTANCTCTNNGACTNCTTCACCTTGAGCTGGCAGNATCGTGACTCCNCCGTCGCCNTCNCGNCNNACCAGCGCGTCGACTACNGCATCTGTGTTTTCCTGNACCACATCGGTCCANGNNGTGGTATGGTAGTCATCGAAACGCAGCAGTCGGGCATCNGGCAGCNATGGTGCACCCTGCCGGACNACCTTCGATGGCAGGCCGTCACTGCCGGTNATGANAGTNAGCCGNTTCCCCAANNCGGCCANCGCNNCNGCTTTCCAACCGATTTGGATTGACCAGGGTAAGACTGGCNACTCGNTGCTNTGNTNTATCCATCAGCGGCAAGATTTCACTGGCNAGCCCAGCNGCAAANTGGGCGCGCGTGATACCCAGGTGATCTAGAACAGCCGCTATCCGACGGTGCGGCGGCATCAGTTTCCCTCGACGGTTAAGCGCTTGAGAGAGTCTATTTCTGCGTCTTCTGTTTGAGCGACTGCGTCAAAACGNTCTGCCGCAATATCGACACAGGTCTCGANATCTTCCTCTAAAAGATACTTTTGCGAGNCCAATTTCCGGGCGGCCTCTGTGAGGCTATTCAGATAGGCTTCACGTCCTNGGTAGCGTTCGCACACCGCTTTCCGGGGGTCTTTGCGAGACGACACTGCGAATGGAAACGGGATGCTGGAGCCCAGGTACTCGAGAATCTGGCCCGCGCCACCTGAATCGGAGCGCCTTGGATTGAACCCAGTATGCGTCGCAATCGGGACAGTCACATCGGGCATTGNAATCCCGCCGATCTCGTTGCCCTCACTATCGACTGCAGAGACGAGACAAGGATAAGGCTCACCCACGCGTTGAGCGGGGAAATCCCCAATGCCATGGGCCGAACGCGGCCCCAGATCGAGTGGAAACANCACCGGCAGCCGCGCCTGGTCCGGCTGTCCAATTGGAATGGATCGGAGTGACCGCAGAACCTCGGCACGGTCTGTACCGGTTTGGTCGTGNAGTCGGGGGAAGGCGCTAGCGGGAGGCGCCACACCGGTCATGACCCAGGACTTGAGATGGGTGAGCAGAGCCCGGAACAGCGGCCGGTAATCAATGACATTAAACCAATTCGNCCCATAGCTCCCGAACATGCTCTGGTTNGNAAAGGGCAAGTCACCCGGTCCGTGCTGTGTGCTTGAAAACAGGTAACGTCGCACCTCGTCAGGGGGCTCGACATCCTGGCCAGACACGACNCTTAGGTGTGTCAAAGANGCATCGCCCCGCCAATATTCGGACGATGTATCGGTGTACATAATCTTAGGCAGGACCTTGCGTTCGCGCAGATTATCCAGTAACCCAGCANTCTGACCAGTCTGTTGATCGGTCTGCGGTTCGTCTGCAAACGGGAACAAATGTCCGAAGCCAGGAGTGGGCTGTACTGATGGTTGTCCGTAACGATGGTTGAACTCACCGCATCGCGCCCCCGCGACGTGAGGCAACANGCCATCAAAAACCTGNCGATCCGCCTCATCGATATTCAAACCAAGGTGCATCAACGTACGCAGGAACCGACCGCACTGTGACACACCGTGCGCAATCGTGTGTGTCACTACACCATGAGTCGGTGAATTGGCATCATACCGGGCGAACGAGCCAAAGTCGCGAAATGCCAGCAAGCCCGAGCCAACTACAGGGCACTGGCCGGGCNTGTAGAACAGGTCATAGATGCGGCCGGCCTCAAATCCACCCTCCAAGTTGACCCGAGTTGCCGGACTGCTGTCGTCAGCTGCCAGGAAACACCATCGGGATCTTTCGATAGGCTCGGGCTCGTCCCAGAGGTGGTCCCGAACCATCAAGCGGGCTGACGGATCGCCTGACTGGAACGGGGGGATTGGGGTGTGATTGCCGACCGCCCCCACATGCTGGTCAGTCAGTTCAAACACGTCAGCCGGCACGTCGGGTTGGATTCGAAGCTGCATCTCGCTGGGTACATCNAGCCTGGAAGGTAGAACCATGGGGGCTCGGAGTCCCAGACGATGTGAACATCTGGGAACATCCCATTGCCAGCCAACAAAAGCGATAGACCAGCCATGGCGCATCAGAAAACCATCTCCAGGCTCGATNACATCTGAGGGTATCTGATCAAAAGGNGCTCGATTAAAAGAACGCAGTGCGAGTGGGTGACCACGATTCGGTGCTTCAAGCAGCAATGCCCCGTTAGCCTTGGCCTTGTTCACAGGCAGCAGCAGGGTCACGTCCCCATCGAAACAGACCTGGCCATTTTCATTGGTCTGAGCAAGATGCAGGTCCGTAATGCCGAAGTTGGCGGGGTGACTGGGGTTAACAGCATAGCGCGCGACAGCGTCGATACGCTGGTAGGCACCAGTCTCTCCGAATGCCACGCCGGCCAAATACGGCTCACTTCGCACCAAGTCAAACCCAATCACCGGCATGGTCGGTCCTTTATCTCACCATCTGCGCCAGTCACTGAATAGCGTCGACAGTCTATTGCNCTCCAGCAATCGATCGAGTTAACAGGGTAGTTCAAGTTGCCGCAAGACGGCAAGTACGGTTCGATAATTCAAGAGGGTATCCAAGAAAGCAGGAGAAATGTGTGATTTTCTATGCCGCTTATCCACACGACTGGAAACAGCAGGCAGGTATCACTTTTGTTCCAGGGATCGACCCGGAGGATATGCCGACGCCAACCTGACCCCGTGCCACCAGAGAACATCGCCACAACACTGCTCACAATCCGGATAAACGGTAGATTAGTCAGTCGGATGTTGCGAGCGTACCCCACAGCTTGACTCGGTGGGGCTGGATCAGAAAAAGTGCTCGCGATTCGGGTACCGAACGTCCATTCCAGCGTTTCTCCATGTGGACACCGTACTTATCGATGAACCGAGCGCCAACCCGACTACGGTCGGATTCGTTGGAAAGAAACGCCGCGCTCCCCTGCACGATGATGCACGCGATACTGCCGCCACTTCCCGTCTCAACGACAAAACCGACGCGCGGATCTCGACGCATGTTCCTGACCTTCATGTCATCCGCTTGACTCACCAGGGCAAGCCCATCGCTGTCATGGATAAACCACATGGGCATAGCGAGTGGACTGCCGTCCGGGTTGGACGTGGCCAACACACCGATTTCTTTCCCGGTTAGGTACTCCTGGACCAGCTTCGAGGCGAACTCGATTTCCTTCATCCCTGTCTCCTTTTCGGTACGAATCTATAGTAGTCAGCGACCACCAAGCCGTGCCTACCCTCAATTTATTGCACCACCGTTAACGCCGAAGCGATGTATCCGCCAAGGTGACATCCTGCCCAGGCGGTGCGTTGTCGATGGCATCTTCCAGAGAAACAGCCGGCCGCCACTGGTCTGCCGGACGAGCGTCTTCTTCGGGGCCAACCTGATCAATGTCCCAGTAGATTTCGAGAACATGGCCGTCAGGATCACGAAATTCCACTGCCACCTGGCATCCCGAGCGCCGTCGACCGGTAAATTCGATAGGGGCATTGTGTTTTTCAAGATGTGCACGTGCATGAAATACCTCGTCGAGCGTCTCGACCTGGAAAGCCATATGGTGAAGTTCACAATTAGCGACCTCCCGTGTCGAACCACCCACTAACGCGACACCGTGGTGATCGTGATTAAATCGCAAAAACACCATCTTTCCGGGCATCATGCTTTCCGGATAGACATCTGATATCCGAAAGCCCAGTACTTTCGTATAGAAATCGGTGGAGCGTTGAACATCTTTTACCATCAGAACAACGTGACCCAGCTTGGTAATGTTAAACGGCATCTCGTGGGGGGGCGAAAACTGCTGGAGGGCGGTCACATCCGCATCTTTGAGACCTTTCTGATCAACAAAGTCGCGCTTGGGTTTTCTGGGCATGATGTACTTTCCTTTGTTGGTAGAAAACTTGGGATTGTTACTTCTAACCCCCCCTAAAACCGTAACCCTCTCTGCCTTTTCAGCACCATCCAGACCAAAGCCAGCTTAATCAGTCGGTGGAAAACCCGGCATCTTTCGGGACTTCATCCTCAGGCCAGCTGTGTTGCCACATGTGATGCTCGTAGACTTTTTCTCCGCGAAGGTAAAACAACTCTGCACCGCGTTCGAGAATACACTTGCCGGTCTCTGGGTGGGTGTAACGGCTTTCCCAGGTACCGGCGATGCAGTTACCGTGATGACCGCGGTAGGTCTTGGTGATCGATAGGTCACGCGCATACTCGAACCAGCGACTCGGCCAATTCCGCAGGCGCTCACCCGCATGTGATTGCCCCTGACCATAGTAGACCACGGCGTCTTCTGTATAACCCGCCGCCGCCATAGCACCATCACGGGCCTGCCAAATCTTCTCGACTTCGCGGATGAAGGCTACCGGATCAACCGACAGCACACGGTCTTTGTTGTTGTCGTCATCAGATATTTTCATATCGCTGTATTAGATCCAAACCATAACCAATCAATTAGCACTTTAAAGCTCTCTGCAGAAACAGTCAGTCGATCCGTGATTCGTCGCGGTACATAACATGATGCCGGTGCTCACGGATCCAGGTATCGATGTCGTCATCGGTCGGAAACAGCGCCGGGTCGAACCGATCCCAGTGGAGTATCTGGTTGAGATCCTTTTTCCAACGCTTGTAGGAAGCTTTAAGCGGTGGCCCGAAACACATGATATCGATGATGTCCAGTTCGTCGGGAACAGCAAGTAGCGGTTTGAGTTCCTGCTGGATGGCCTTCTGACCAATGGCGGTTATCCACCATACGGCGTAGCCCAGGGCGGAAGCTGCAAGATGCGCTGACATGACTGAAGCCGCAACACTCTGCAGCAGAATCCGTTCGGCGTTCTGTTTGTACATCCGGTCGGTGTCCGAGCCATCGTTGAGCACCGGAAAAGCTTTTATGAAACGGAAATCAGCGACCACGATGATTACCCCTGGTGCTGAACGGATGCCTTCATAGTTGGGTGTTGGGAACTTCATCTTTACCCGTGCCCGGGCCTTCTGTTCGGCCTTGAAACGGTCTGCCAGCAGACTCTTGGTTTCCGGTTCGGTGATCACGATGTAATGCCAGGGCTGGGCGTTTGCGCCTGAAGGGGCGTGGCGTGCTGCTTCAAGAATCATCTCGTAATGCTGGGTCGGTATGGTGCAATCGGGTTTAAAGGCCCGGTTGGTCATGCGGTTACGGACGACCGCCATCAGGCTGGTGTATTGGTCAGGTTCAGCTTTCATTGTTCGGTAGGGGAAGGCAATGTTTGGTGTTACCCTCAGCCCTTTCTTCCAGCCTTCACCGCAACCGGGTGCAGACTAGCCTTAGCACTTGGACGCGCATCCATCCGGGCGAACCACGCGCTGATANTCCCCAGGCCAGGATCTACACTCTGACCAACNCCGGCAACGAAGTCTGTGCAGCAGTAGAGCACGANGTCGGCAATCGTGAGGCGNTCGCCGCACACGTATTCCCTGCCTTCCATCAGCACATCCAACCAGGCAAGACCGTCCTGGGCGATTGCTTTTAAGCCATCCNCCGCCTCNGGCAGGCAGCGCATCCGGTCTTTGAACCGCTCCAACCCCTCAGAATACCGGAATCCGTTGTACATGTTTTCCGTAATTTTCTGTTCCACTCGACGGGTCCACATGCGCGTTTCCGCCCGCTCCTGGGCAGTGGTACCTATCAAGGCAGGCGTGGGATGCAATTCCTCCAAGTACTCGCAAATCACTACCGTCTCTGCCAGAACCGAGCCGTCATCGAGTTCCAGGGCGGGCATTTGTCCACCTGGATTCTTGTCGGTATACGGAGATTGTCGGTTCTCTGCGCCCAGAATATCGTGTTCCAGGGTTTCCAACTCTATCCCCTTTTCGATCATGAACATGCGCACCATGCGTGGATTAGGCCCCATCGAATTGAGTAGCTTCATTTATTCCCTCCCTTTGACCATACCGAGTCTTAAAGCGACACTACCTAGGTGTTTGTAGAAAGTATAAGAAATTATAGACGGGGGCGGGTAGCCGACGTCACAGCATGACCAACACCAGTCACAACCAGTCCGTTTGGGTAACCTTCGATCACGTTCACGCGAGAGCCGTTACAGGCTCTTCAGACACTGGATGCAAATCAGTTTGGGATATTTTGAATACCCCTCAGATTAGCCGTGATCTATCGGATGGTTCTTGGCCATTTGGTCGGAAATAACGAAGGTGGCCCATGCCCCAAATTACTGACAACGGAATAACCATGATTGGTGCGGGAATCGTTGGCATCTGCTGCGCTTGTTACCTACAGCGATCTGGCTTTGATGTGACCCTCGTTGACCGCGGCGAACCAGCCATGCAGACCTCTTTCGGGAACGCGGGCGGCATCAGCCCAGGGAATGTCGCTCCACTGGGAATGCCCGGCATGTGGAAACAGATTCCTGGCTGGCTGTTGGATGATACTGGCCCGCTGTTCATTAAGGGGCATTATCTTCCCAAAGCACTGCCCTGGCTTACTCGCTTTGCCTTTCAAAGCCGCACCTCTCGAGTTCGGCAGATATCAAAAGCTCTGCTAGCACTCAACAGCCCCACATTTTCAGCCTACCAACCTCTTCTCGACGATGCAGGTGTTGCGCATCTTTTTCACCGGACTGGACAACTATTCATTTACCGCACTCGCCAGGGCATGGAAAAGGACGCCCTCACCCATGAACTTCGCGCGGCAAGCGGGTCATCTGTTGAATATTTAAATGCTCTCGACATACAGGAAGTTGAACCTGCTCTTGCACCAATATTTGAGGCGGGTTACCTGATTCCGGAGAATGGCCACTGTAAGGATCCACTGGGTATGGCGCAGGCGCTGGTCAAAATGTTTCTCAACAAAGGTGGTCGGCTGGTAAAAACCGAAGTACTGGATTTTGTTTTTGATGCCAATGGAATCAGCGGGTTGTTGACGTCCGGTGGTGCACTCAATACTCGAAGGGTTGTGATTGCTGCTGGCATCTGGTCAAAGACTTTGTGTGCGAAGCTCGGTTGGCGCATTCCTCTTGAATCACACAGGGGTTATCACGCGACGTTAGAAGATCCTCAAGTAGCTATTCAGCGTATGTGCTTTCCGGTTGATTACAAGTTCGCAGTCACACCAATGACTATGGGGCTTAGAATCGCTGGTACCGTTGAGCTAGCAGGGCTCGATGCACTACCCAACTATGAGCGCGCCCGTAAGATGGTTGAGATCAGCCAGATACTGTTTCCAGGGCTGCGCACTGAGAAATACACACAGTGGATGGGTCACCGACCCTGTCTACCGGACAGCCTGCCTGTCATTGGCCCGTCTCCAGATCATCGCGGTGTATATTTCGCCTTCGGGCATGGTCATCAGGGCCTCGTCGGTGCATCACAAACTGGAAAAGTCATCGATGAAATCATCCGAGGCGTTGTGCCGTCGATGGACATGAAACCATTCAAGATAGACCGCTTCTAACAACAAATGTAGTCCACTTACAATAAACCAACTCGTTACCTTATCTATACCAACATCAACAATATACGAGTGAACAACTTTAGCCACTCGAGCTACTGAATTCGCCTGCACAATCAGGATATATCCCGGTAAACACCCGAATTAGCGGTAATCCCTCAACGCCAAAATGCGGGAAAATATATATGACAGAGGAGATAATGATGCCAAGCTTCAACGTCACGACTGACACCCAGGCACCCCTGGGCGCGGCAATGCCAGACTCAGGTACCCCCATAGAAGTACCTCCACTTTATCCCCGGCTTCCAAAACCTTTCGCGACAGTAAAATCTTTTTGCGAACCAGGCAAACACAAATTGAAACACTCTATCCTTAGAATTGTTGCAATCGGGCTCAGTTTATTGACTTTCACATCGGCACAAGCTGCCGAAGGAACCGTTGCCTTTGAAGTTCTCAAGCCAGAGGCTGCACTGCAGGCGGCTCAAGCGGCACTAGAGAACTGCAGGGCATCGGGCTATCAGGTGGCCGTTGCTGTCGTAGACCGGTTCGGCGGTATCCAGGTGGTATTGCGCGATCAGCTTGCCTCGCCACGTACAGTGGATACAGCCATTGGGAAAGCCCGAACAGCGGCTGGCTTCAGGACAAACACGACTGACATGGTGTCAGTTACTGCCGAAGGAACACCCCAAGCAGGGATTCGCAACCTGCCCGGTGTCATCGTAATCGGGGGTGGCATGTTCATAGAAGCAGCGGGTTCTCTGGTCGGCGGAATTGGCGTATCAGGCGCACCCGGCCCGCATCTCGATGATATTTGCGCACAGGCCGGAATTGACAATATAGAAGACCTTTTGGAATTTTGAATTGAGCTGAGGATAACCTCTATCGACAGTTGCATTCACGCTAGCAACTATGAATTGACTGAATGCTTAATTTTGCTGCTAACTATGACCTGTTGTGCCCGCGCATCGGATTGAAATTTTNTAGCATGGGTTTTTGACTAATCCGTTTAAATGATTAATGCAATTTGACTGCTCATTTNAAGATTAGTTTGATGATACGAAGGTCGGGAGAATCTAATACCCATCAACCGACTTTTCAACGTGACTACTTGATGTGGCTGAGGANTGTCTGTGCAGCGTTATGACCTGGGATGCCACTCACCGTTCCACCAGGCCGCCCGCCAGACATCCAACATATCCCCCCAACTTGTATGCTGAGGTGCCGTCTTGATCCCAAATCGCATGGATCTCTCCCTCTTAATGGTTCTAAGTCTCCAACAATCCTAGCTGCGGATTTCGACAAGCGCCACCTCGTGGCGGCTCTACCCGTTGAAGTCTGGTTCTATGCCAGCATCGCACAGCGCACCCTTCAAGCTAGCCTGAGTCTCCCTGTATCGACTTAATTCGTCGACGGCCCAGAATGGCACAAAATTTCTTTACCTGCGTGGATCAAGATAATCGTACAGGGGTGCCAGGCTATCCGGATCGCCCGCCAGCTCCCGTTTTGCAAATGCAATCGCGGCCACTTCATGATCCGTCAAATCATTCAGAGCACACAGATCTTCTTCCGGGGCCATTCTCTCAAGCGCAGTGAAATCTTCAAGATAGCCAGGGTAGCGGTTCACCATGTACGTCATAAACTCGAACCAGTCGAACGATGCATGTCGCCCGACATAACCCTCCCCCCGTATTTTGAGTTCCGATTCATCCCTGGGAACCAACTCATATTTTTCAAGCAGGGGTACAACCGACTCAGCCGCACGGCGCTCTACCCTGGCGAGTACCGTCAGCTTTTCCTGTTCTTCAAAATGCTCGACGAGCCCATAGAAATAAGCCTCTCCTTCAATTTCCTCTTCGTAATAGGACAGTAACGTCTTCAGATAGTTGTCTGTCGCTCTCATCTTTTCCGATCTGTCATCTTTAAAACACGTGATCATCGTCGTCAAAAATAAGATCACCAATACGGAGTTTTGTTGTTACCTTTTTCGTGAAAATGGAGAACTCTATCAGGCCATATGCGCGTAAATTGATCTTAACTATTTGCCTTGATGTATGCCGCGGCCTGGTTTGCTGAATCGCGGCCGCTGTCGAGCCCACCATTAACGGTACTGGCCTGTGTTCTATGGGTTGCCTCGCCTGAAAAGAAGAGTTTTTCAGCCAGGGGCCTGCCGAGGACTGCACGAGCTGCAGACCTGCCCGGCCTGACGGCGGAGTATGCGCCGTCGAACAAAGGTATCTTTCCACAGGCCGTGGCAAAACCTTTTACAAATCTCTTTTCTATGTCATTGCCCAGCATACTTTTGATACCGTCCAGGCCATAAGCAATGGCCGTCTCCATGGACTCCCGTTCCAAGGCTTTTGCCTGGCTGCCCCCTACATAACCGTAAGTAAGATTCGAATGGTTGATATTGGTGAGGTATCCCACACCGGTTTCATCAATTTGTTGCTGATAGACATAAGCATCTGAGCCAAAGCCAAAAATATCTTCACTGAACAGCAGCCCGATGTAGTTCATGACCGCCATATCGATATCATCGATTGCTTCTTGTTTCTCAACCGGCAAGGCGGGGGTAAATTTTATGCGTTCAGCCGCGAGCACGCCTACCGATACGGTGAGAATCGCAGCACGTGCCTTGATTTTTCCAGCTGAGGTCATTACCTCGACATGATCACCGCTCCAGTCAATCTCTCTGACTGCTGTCCCCAGGCTGACCGGTATGCCCCGGCCATAGTCGGCTACAACCGAGCCATAGCCTTCGCTGCAAAACCAATTGTCTGCGTCCAGACTGTTCCACCAGCTTTTCGGTGACCAGTCTTTAGAGTCCTGCGCCATGTCCCAGACGCCATACTCTGATGCAACCGTATACCCCCAAGGTCGTGAGAAAAAGTCCTCGCCAAGAGCAGTCCGGGCGTTATCTTCGGGCCCCGTTGCATCACTCAGGGCAGAGCCCCGGATTCTTTCATTGAATAAAGCATCGGTTTTCCAAAGATTGGTCATTTCCCCCTTGGTGGCTTTACGATTACCGACAAAATACTGTTGACTACCGTGGTCTCGATAGACAACAAAGCCATTGCTTCTCGCGTGAGCGATCAACGGATTCGTGGGCGAGGCCCTCATCCAGTGTGCATGAGTATCAAACGGCACACCAAAGATTTTATTATTCGTATGCACACGTCCACCAATACGATTATTAGCCTCTACTACGAGAAAACTAACGCCTTTGCTATGCAACGTTTTAGC
>PCBE01000087.1 GCA_002731295.1 Acidiferrobacteraceae bacterium
AAAATCTGAATGATCTCCGTACCAGACAAAGGATCCTCAGTGGTAGCCAGTTTTGGCGCTGCACTGGGAACTAGTAGTGTGAAAATACCGATATAGGCCAGATAGAGCAGCGAAAGCAATAATCCGGGGTAAAGAGACGCTGCAAACAACGAGCCTATAGACATAGGCAACAGTTCTGACAAGAACACCAGCAGGATGCTCGGTGGAATCAATATACCCAGTGTAGATGAGGCGGCGATAGTGCCTAACGCCAGTGTTGGCTTGTACCCCGCCTTTAACATCGGGGGCAAAGCGATCAGCGTCATCACGACCACAGCCGCGCCAATGATGCCAGTGATTGCCGCAAAAATCGTGGCCATCACTGTTACAGACATTGCCATGCCACCGGGAACTCGTCGTAGAATCAGTTGGAGCGCCTCCAGCAGATCTTTGGCGATCTCGGAACGCTCCAGCATCACGCCCATAAAAACAAATAACGGCACTGCAATGATCTGGAAGTTGTCGGCAATAAACCAGACCCGTGGGGCAAAATTAAAAAACTCGATAAGCGAAAATACGCCCGACATCCATCCGATCACACCAAAAATTATTGAGATTCCGCCGAGAACAAAGCCAATTGGATAACTCGTAAACACCAGCAACATCAACACAACGAACATCAAAATCGGCAGCAGGTGGACAATCATAAGTTACGCCTTAGCATTATTTTTTTGACTAACCCTCTGCGATTGTGTGCCACGTTGTAATCAAATTACGCCAGCTGGGTCTCAGGACTCATCAACCCGCCGGTGTCCACAACCCGCCCAGCAACCCGTAGAACAGGTTTACCGAAAAGAATACGATCACGGCGCAAACCGCAAAAACCAACAGTAAAATTGCTACCCGTTTGATTTACTCACTCCTTCATTTGGTTCCAGCAGAATTCCGGTTGTTGATGACACACTGTCTGTGGACTTTATCAGCATATTTATGCTACCGAGATTGACCACGCCACACAACACGTTATGCTTAGCGACCACAAACGCTCCTTGAAGAAACTCAGCCAACCTGGCCCCCACGTTAGACAAAACTGCTGAACTTGCCCGTGAATTCCTCCCTGCCACAGCCCAGTCTATCGCTCGAACAATGTGCCAACGATCTTGCCGAACAAGGTTACTGCCTACTCGGTGATGCACTCACCGATGATCAACTCAAGTCGCTTCGAAAACGACTAACAGAACAGGCTCTGGCAGAAAAACAGCAAGGTTTCGCCTTTCAAGACGGGGGGCACTCCCAGAACTGGGGCGATTTCAGAGACAGTGCTGGCGTATTGCGCCCCCAAGAATTTACTGAAGCGCAAGGCGGCCGAAATCAACGGGTTTGGACGTTGGTCAATAAAGGCGCTGTATTCCTAGACCTGTTGAGCCACACAGCCATAAGAGAACTGGTGACAGGCCTACTGGGTGATCACTATCTTTTGTCCAGCCACACCGCAAATATTGCCAATCCTGGTGGCGTTGCCATGCGTCTACATACGGATCAGTGGTGGATGCCACCACCCACTCGAATAGGTCGAGCAGGATTACCTGCGGGGTCCATGTCACGCGAATTATTCGATAAAGATACTGAGTCCACTGGCACAATCTCGCCACCCGTTGTTCTAAACATACTGTGGATGCTCGATGAGTTCACAAAATCTAATGGCGGTACACGCGTGGTACCAGGGAGCCACCTCAGTGGGTGCCAGCCGGATTCGACTGCAAAATCGATCGCCGCGACGGGGCCAGCAGGCACAGCTTTGCTTTGCGATGGCAGAATCTGGCACGGCACCGGGGCCAATAGCTCGGACAGACCCAGGCGCGCTGTACTCACAACGTTCTGCACACCCCAGTTCAGGCCCCAGGAAAACTATACCGTAGGCACCCGGCAAGAGGTTTTGGACACGGCGAATCCCGACCTACTTGAGCTGCTTGGTTTCAGAATATGGCATGCCTACGGCCGTACAGGACACCCCACCGATGACTATATAGCTCGCGACAATAGTCCGCTGGGCGAACTGATTCCAGATTAATAAATTACCTCTACGGATTAGATCTTAGATGACGTTCTAACCGCTGAGCGCGTCTGCAACAAAGTCGAGCCGATCCTGACCAAAGAACATCCGTTCACCCACGAAAAATGTTGGCGCGCCAAATACGCCGCGGTTCACGGCTTCCTCTGTGTTGGCAATCAATTGATCCTTAACGGTCTGCTGGCCGATCCGGTTCATTAACTCCGCAGGATCCAACCCGGCGTCGCTCAAGACTTGCCCGATTACATCCGGTTCATTTAGGTTCCGGGCCTCAACCCAGATCGCCATGAAGATGGCATCACGATAAGTTGAAGAGGCAACAACATCGTCCTGATACGCCACGGCACCGCGCATCAGTGCCAACGTATTGATCGGAAAGTGTGGATTAAACCTGAACGGCACACCGTAACGCTTTGCAAACCGCTTCAAATCATTGTTCATATAGGCAGCTTTTGCCGGCACAACGACAGGGCTATGGTTGCCAGTGGACTTAAACACACCGCCGAGTAACATCGGTCGCCAATCAATCGTGGCACCGACCGCGGCAGCAATAGCCGGCAGCTGCGTAGCCGCTAGATACACCGTCGGACTGCCAAAATCATAAAAAAACTCAACTGTTTTTGTCATCAATTCTGTACCTGTTTTAGTGCGGCTCGATCCAGGGCCGAAGGTCTACCTCCTGCGTCCACGCAGACCGACGCTGACAGTGTANNTGCCAGTACATCTCNGCAATATGCTGCGGATTCAGTATTCCATCCTGNTCTTTAAGCGCATACNTTTCGGGAAACATTTCCTTGATCCATANCGTATCGATAGCACCATCAATAATNACGTGTGCAACGTGAATNCCCTGGGGNCCAAGNTCCCGGGCCATCGATTGTGACAACGCCCTCAAGCCAAACTTTGCACCNGCGAATGCACTGAACCCNGCGCNGCCACGCATACTTGCCGTTGCCCCGGTAAACAAAATAGTGCCTCGACCGCGGGGTTTCATNTAGTGCGCTGCTTCGCGNCCNGTNANAAANCCNGCAAAGCANCCCATTTCCCAGACCTTGTAATACACACGGGTGGTGGTGTCGTTGAGCNNAAACTTAACGTTGCCNCCGGCGTTNAANACNCANACCTCGACCGGACCGATATTATTCTCGACAGTCTTGAACAANTGCTGAATCTGCTCTTCTCGGCGNGCATCGGTGCCGAAAGGTTCTACCTCNCCNCCNTCTGCNTTGATCCGCTCGACCAGGGNCGTGAGCTTGTCGGCNTTTCGCCTTGCCACACAGGCCACATAACCTTCNCGNGCAAATCGCTGGGCGATCGCACCNCCTGTCGCGTCGCCNGCACCAATAACAATGATCGCTTTCTTCCCCATTGNAANTAATAGGTCGCCCGNCCCCCGCTGAGGTCGAAGGCNGCCCCNGTCGTAAAGGAATTTTCTTCNGACACCATCCAGGCCACCATNGCTGCGATCTCCTCAACCANGACAAACCGACCTCGCGGGATCTTCGACAACATGTAGTCAATATGCTGTTGGCTGATTTGGTCGAATATNCGGGTTTTCGCGGCTGCCGGACTGATGCAATTGACTGCGATGTTGAGGTCTGCAGTTTCTTTCGCGATCGATTTGGTCAGAGCAATGACCCCGGCTTTGGCAGCACTGTAAGCTGCAGCGTTGGGATTGCCTTCTTTCCCTGCTATGGAAGCCACATTGACAACCCGCCCATAATCCTGCTCGCGCATCATTGGAATCACGGCACGACAACAGTAATACACGGCATTGAGATCGACATCGATGACATTCTGCCAGTCAGGGACAGGATATTCCCACGATGGAACTGTTGGGCCCGCGATCCCTGCATTGTTCACCAGGATGTCAATACCACCCAGATCGGACGCTGTCTGTTGAGCTGCCGCCGCGACAGTGTCCGAATCAGTCACATCTACGACCTTTGAAGAGACTGGCGACCCAGCCAATACCTCACAAGTTTCCTCAAGCAATGCCGCATCCTGATCCCACAGGCAGACCTGTGCGCCTGATGCCAACAATCGCTGAGTGATACTCAAACCAATACCTTGTGCTGCGCCGGTTACCACCGCCCGGCGACCCTTCAGATCTATCTGATTCATTGGTTAGTAACCTTGGTTATAATTGTCTTGCTTATTATAAGCTAGCCTACTACATTATTGCCATGGAACGGGAAAATCTAGATCGTAATTTTGGGTTTATTCTGAACGATGTCTCCCGGTTAATGCGAACCACCTTCGACCGGAGAGCAAAATCCATCGGGTTGACCCGATCGCAATGGTGGGTCCTGACACACCTCTATCGTCGCGATGGACTTGTTCAGGCTGAATTGGCCGAAATCCTGGAAATAGAACGGCCCACCCTCGGCCGACTGCTCGATCGCCTGGAAGCCAAAGGATGGCTTCGTCGTGAACCTGACCCCAACGACCGCCGTGTCAAACGGGTGTATCTGACCGACGAAGTCAAGCCCGCCATGAAATCACTTCGACGTATCGCCGGCAGTCTTCGACAACAGGCGCTCGATGGCTTGAACGAAAACGAACGAGAGCATTTAGTAGATATCTTGATTCATATGAAGACAAACCTGCTGAATCTACCCGTGATTGATAAGAATAAGACGTGATGTCGACACACAAACTTTTCTCCATGTTGAGCAGTCGTACAATGAAGCGAACGGTGTTTTTGATTGTTATCCCTCTATTGGCCATTTGTGTGGGTCTGTATCTTTATGCGGCAGGCGGCCGATATGTCAGCACAGACAACGCTTATGTGAAGGCCAATGTCATCATCATCAGCCCAGAGATTTCAGGTCGGGTCACCTCCGTGCTGGTCGTTGATAACCAGGCAGTTGAAGCAAATGATATTTTGTTGCAGCTGGATTCCTCTCCACTGGAGATCACGCTCAATCGGGCCCGGGCACAGATGGCTGTGATCCGAACTGAACTCGANTCCNTNCGTGCCGATTACGGNGAAACNGTNGTTCAGGCCCAACAGGCCGAGGACAAAGTGCGGCATCTCGACAAACGTTACAAACGCCAACGAAAACTGCTGAAGCAGGGCCTGAGCAGTGAAGAAAAACATGACGAAGCCAANCATNACCTGCANGTTGCAAGACGTGANGTGCANATCATTCAACAACGTGTNCAGCGGGTGCTGGCTCAACTGGCAGGCAATGAAGTACTACCGGTAGATCAGCACCCACGTTACCTGACCGCTCAAACAACNTANGATCAAGCGGCCATTGACCTAAAGGCCACCACCATCCGCGCGCCCGCCTCCGGTATCGTCAGTAANATGAAACTGCAGGTGGGGGAATACGCGCAGGCCGGCAAACCGATATTCAGCCTGATAGAGAATCAACCGATCTGGGTTGAAGCCAACCTCAAGGAAACACAACTCACCCATATTTTGCCCGGTCAACAGGCGACCATCGTGGCCGATGCCTATCCCGACAAAATTTGGGAATCTGTGATCAGCAGCATTGCACCAGCCACCGGTGCTGAATTCTCAATCCTGCCCCCACAAAACGCATCGGGAAACTGGGTCAAAGTCGTCCANCGCATACCCATCAACCTTGTCATAACCGATCAGNCCGGTGGCCCACAGTTGCGGGCAGGAATGACGGTGTCGGTTCGAATCGATACACGCCGAAAACGGGAACTGTCGGGTCAGATGCGNGACGTGGTGGGTGAACGGGATGTGCTGGAATTGATCCGCGATGTGGGCCAGAAAGCGATGGTCTGGCGTAATCGGGACAGCAGTTCCTGATCCCGTGCCAACTCGAAGCCAGAGCGCTGCGTCAGATCAAAGGCAAACCGAATTGNTCGCAGCAGAACAAAGTACAAGCTTCGGCTAGATCAAGTCGTATGACGATGGGTTTCAAGCGCCTCAAAATCGAGGACCACACCATGGCCTGGCCGATCCGGCGCCAGGGCCAGACCGTTNTTCATCTGCAANGGTTCTTCGATAAAGCGTTCGAGGCCAAACCCATGGACCTCCAAGTAATCCGCATTAGTCACTGCNGCCAGCAGATGGGCGTGTATATCGTGGATACCGTGAGAGGTGATGTGAAGCCCATGCGCCTGTGAAAGTTTGGCGATTTTGAGCCAAGGCGTAATTCCCCCAACAGTCGCCGCATCCGGTTCAGGATAGGTCACCCCCCCACTTTCAATCAGTTGACTGAACTCGTAAGTGCTGTGCAGATTTTCACCGCTNGCGACCGGCACACCGCCTACCGACTGAACCCGGGCGTGGCCTATAAAATCATCGGGTATAACGGGTTCCTCCAGCCAGTATAGACCGCACGACGCCAATGCAGTCGCCGCCTTCACGGCCTGGTCGACCGTCCAACGCATGTTGGCATCAGCCATCAGTGGAAAATCCGAACCGACGAATTTTCGCATGGCCTGNACCCGCTCAATATCCTGTTCCANTACGTCACGACCGACTTTCATCTTGATTGCCTGGAAGCCCTGTGTCAGAAACCCTTCCGCCTGAGCAAGCAACTGATCAAGGGTGAAGTCGAGATCAATACCGCCCGCGTAAGCTTTTACTTCACAACTGTCACCACCGAGCAATCGCCACAACGCCTTGTTGGCGGTTTTAGCCCGCAGGTCCCATAAAGCGATATCGACAGCGGCCATAGCAAACGCAGCTAAGCCNCCGCGACCCACAAAATGGACGTGCCACCACATTTCCTCCCAGAAGGCTTCAATTGAATCTGAGCTTGAGGAAAGAATCGACTCGACAAGATCCTGCTCGATAAGTTTGAGCACGGCTGCGGCGCCAATATTGTTAACGGTNTANGTGTAGCCCAGTCCCTCCCGACCCTGCGCGTCGGTCAGCCGCACAGTGACNAGGCCAAAGTGAGTGATCTCACCATGGGTTGAATCNGACANTGCCAGTGGCAAGGGTACTCGGAAATGATCGACTGCAATGTGCTTAATCGTGAACATTNTCCTCANCCTCCTTANNTGNNGGAAGCCCATTTTCTTTTTTCCAGCGAATTAACAATACGAGTGGAATAAATGCAAAAGCCGTGATTGAAAACATATAAAACGAATTNATGTANCCAATCATGGCAGCCTGACGACCGATCTCACNGCCCAGATGACTCAACCCCTCCGTAGTTGTTGCACTCCATCCACGACTCGCCCAAGGTAAGTCAAGATTCTGATTGAACGGTGATACACGATCTGTCATTTCGGCATAGCGTTGGCTACTGGTTCGCATAATGACAGCAACACTGATNGAGATATATATGCTGCTCGCCATATTACGGATCAAATGATAAAGCGCCGTACCTTCATCCAGATACTTGTGGTTCAAAGTCGAAAAAGTGATGGCGGTAATCGAAGGCCAAAGGAGTCCAACCCCAAAACCCTGCACAATCATAGGCCAGAAAAGATCCTCCAGCATGACGTTAAGATCCGACTGGGCCATGTACCATCCGGAAATTCCCTGCGTGGCAAAACCAGCCGTCACCATCAAACGTGGATCAAGTCGACTCCCAACTATCATAAAGAAGAAGCCAGCCAAGGTACCCAAACCTCTGATCGCCAGCACATACCCGATGACCGAGTCTGGATAACCTCTCAAATTCTGTAGCAGTGTGGGCAACAGCGTAATCGGCGTGAAGTTGAGGAGACCAAAAATAAACATCAGCGTCACCCCGATTACAAAATTTCGGTCTTTAAATAANGCTGGCCGGAGAAACGGTCGATCGGTCGTCGCCACATGTGCCAGAAAAATGTATAAAGCTCCGACAGCCAGGCAGGTCAGAATAATAATTTCATAGGAATCAAACCAATCGGCCCGCTGGCCGCGATCNAACGTAATCTGCAGGCATGTCACTGCTACAGACAGAGCCANAAACCCTGTCCAATCAAATCGAACAGTAGTACGGGTGGATGTATCCCGAATGAAGGCCAGAACCGCCATCAATGCCATCAACGTAAATGGCACGATCATAAAAAATACCCAGCGCCAACTGTAGGCTTCACTCAGATAACCACCCGCGACAGGACCAATAATCGGCCCTATGATGACCCCCATTCCAAAGAAGGCCATTGCCTTCGCGTACATGTGCCTTGGGAATGTCGACTGGACAATGGCCTGACACACCGGCGCTAAGGGTGCTCCGAAAACGCCCTGTAATACCCGAAAAAAAATCAGCGTACCCAAGGAATTGGCGAGACCACAGGCCAGTGAGGCGACAGCAAAACCGCTGATGGCATAGATCAATAGACGCCGACGTCCGAAACGACCCACCAGCCAACCCGACAAAGGTGTNGCGACTGCCGTGGCGACAATATTGAAGGTCACGACCCATGTGATCTGATCCTGCGTTGCTGACAACGCACCCTGCATCTGAGGCAACGACACATTCGCAATCGTGACCGTCATAGCATAGAGGATGGTTACCAACGTACACGTACCGAGAATAACGGCGCGCTGGAATAGCACNCCTTGTCCTTGGTCAGCAGATGAAAGATCGGCCGGCTGGTTCATTCAAATCAAGAGGTGGATGACGGGAGCGCCTGACGGGCTATTATCTCGGGCCAGGTCCAACAAGCCAAGATCAAAGCGATCAAGCCCTCGGCCGTGCAAATCAGTACGGCATTCTGTGCACCCACCCAGTCNGCGAGCAATCCAATNTGCAGAAAGCCCAGNGCACACAACCCGACGCACACCGACAGCAACCCCATCATGCGGCTGCGCATTTGAGNGGGTGTATTGAGCANCACCANTGCNGCCTGCATAGCGGCAAAAANTCCAGCNCCAATNCCCTCCAGGGCCAGAAACACACCNGAAGGAANAAANGNCCCCATCTGAGAATANATCAANGCCATTGCCAAACTTATGCTCAACCCNAATGTGTANAGGCGCCGATAATGNGCNNCGGAGCGTGTCAGNAGCACCAANAANGCNCCGATGAGTGTCCCAGCGCCTTCGGCGCTCACCAGCAGTCCGACGGACAATGGGCTCAATCCTAGAACATCCTTGCCGATAACCGGAATCATCGACACAAACGGAAATGCCCACATGTTATAGATCACGGTGATGGCCAACACTCCGACCAGAACACGATTGGTTTGGAGCAACTTTATGCCATCGTTAAGAAAGCTGAAAATACTACCGGGACCATTGTTCTGGGAACCGGGAACGGTATGGACAAAAAAGGCCAGCCCCAGCGCGCTGGCATAAAGAATCGCACCGACCAGAAATACACCTTCAAGACCTGCAAATTCGAGAAAAATCCCACCCACCAACGGCCCTAAGAATCG
>PCBE01000088.1 GCA_002731295.1 Acidiferrobacteraceae bacterium
GTCCTGTATGTCTCAGCACAGGGCCCCTTTGATCCAAAGACGGGCGAAGTTGTTGGCGATACGTTTGAGGCTCAGGTCGAACGTGTNTTTGAGAATATCAAAGTGATTATCGAGGATGCCGGAGCCAGCCTGGCCGATGTCGTCAAACTCACAGTCTTTATAACTGACTGGAGTCACTTTGATACGCTGAATCAGATGTGCACGTGTTATTTCACGGAACCCTATCCGGCGCGTACACCGGTGAAAATGGAACTGCCAGGTGCACTGTTTATGGCTGATGCGGTTGTCGCTCTTGCCGGCGACTGAGAAACTGAGGATTTTCAGACCTTTTAGGCGGTCGCTGGGTCAATCAGGAAAGTGTTCAGCGATCCAGTCTGGCACGGGGATGGCTTTACGTGCCTTCATATCCATGATGAGACAGGTGGCGAGCCCGTCAAGCGGGGTCGACCCGTCTGGCTTGATGATCTCATGACGTAAGACAAAGCTTTTGTGACCGCGTTCAACGGGCTCTGTGNTGATGCGCAGTGCTTCACCGAGAAAACACTCGCCGCGGTAGTTGTAGTTGATATTGACCACAACCGTGCCGAACCCGGCTGGATCGAGTACCGGCTGACCACATTGCTGATACCAGTCCTCCCGGGCAGTTTCCATAAATNTAACGGCCTGAACATGGTTGAGGTGGCCGAGTTCGTCGGTGTGTTCCTGTTCTACGGTGATGAAGGTTTCAGTTTTTATCGCAGCGTCTCCGGCCCCGAGCAGCCGCGNATCGACAGGATGCGTGACGTGCCAGATGAAATGAGGACGATATGATAGTTGATTGTAGCCTGAGTAAAAGCTGTCGTTGGCGACCTGAGTGACCTGGGTGTAAGCTTGTGTTATGAGTCGACAGTTGCCTGAAGTTCTCACCCTGGGCCACCCCCAACTGGCTGAACCGTCGGTTCCTGTTGATCTGGAAGATATTACCACCACCCTATTCCAGGAACGCCTGGTCCTGCTCGAGACGGGCCTTAACCACCATGGTGCGAACGGTATTGCTGCGCCGCAGCTTGGCTGGTTTCAGCGGTTTTTCCTGATGCGTGATCCATCCGGATCGGGCGCGCTGGTGTATTGGATCAATCCACAGCTCACGATTCTCGATCCAGCACCGGTGTGGTACTGGGAGGGATGCCTGTCTGTACCGGGTCTAAAGGCGTATGTCGGTCGCCCCNGTGCGATCAAGGTCGACGGCTTCGACCGGTACGGCAGACCGCTCAGTCGTGAGTTTGCAGACTGGGAGGCCCATCTATACCAGCATGAGCACGATCACCTGGACGGCATCTTGTTTCCTTATCGGGTAGCTGATCCGCGGCACATGGTGACCGCTGATGAACTTGCGCAGCGTGATCGCTGGCCTGACAGTTGGCCTGTGGTCGGGGCACGCGACGCACCGATCAGAGNGGTAAACCCGGGCGATTAACAATGAACACGGTTGGTTTTCGGAAATTATTTGAGCCTGTACTGGTGCAGNCGGTGGCATGAGTACGCGCTCCAGAAAGCTGGGTGGGCTTGAGATTATGCGGGTGCTGGAATTGGTGACACCATTCAGCGCGTTCGATTTTTTTCCCGAGACGACCGAGGAGGACTGGGCACCCCACCGCCNTTGGCTTGANCCGGATGCCATGGACCCCAAGACGGGAAAGCTCAAGTTACCGATACAAAGNTATGTTGTNCGAACCACNCACCANACAATCCTGATCGATGGCTGTGTCGGAAACGACAAGTNGCGTGAGAGCCGACCACACTGGCACCTTAAATCTGACACGACCTACCTTGCTGCACTGGCTGCCCATGGTCTTGGTCCTGCNGACATAGATTTTGTTCTGTGCACCCANCTGCATTCTGATCATGTGGGNTGGAACACCCGGCTTGAGAGTGGCCGCTGGGTGCCGACTTTCCCGAATGCGCGCTATGTTTTCTCGAAGCAGGAAGTGGAGTCCTGGCGCGATGTTGGACATGAAAAGTTCTCACGTGCTCCGTACGAAGACAGTGTGCTGCCCATTATCGAAGCGGGCAGGGCAGAACTCGTCGCAAACGACTATGCATTGGATGATGAGGTCTCTCTGGAACCCACACCGGGACATACACCCGGCCATGTCGCCATATCGCTGAAGTCAAAGGGTGCAGCAGCGGTGATGTGTGGTGACCTGATGCACTCGCCGGTTCAGTGCCTGTATCCTGAATGGACAGCGTGGCCGGACTGGGATGCAGAGCAAGCGAAACAAACGCGGCGGACGTTTCTGGATCGCTACTGTGAGAGCGATACCTTGATCTGTACTGCGCACTTCCCGCTGCCCTCAGCCGGCCATATCATTCGTGCAGAGGAGGCTTACCGCTTCGTCTACGACGAAACAGGGTGGTGAGAGNTATGTTCAGNTTATCCTGATGGTGTGTCACCCCATCAGNCGTTAGCCGCTCACAACTTCTTTGAACCGGCGCAGGGTCTCGATCTGATCATCGAGGNCGGGAATACGGTACATCGGGTAGAGCATCACAATGTCGGCCCCCAGCTTACGCCAACCNTCAGCAGCTACGCCCCATTCATCAGGATCGGCCTTGTCCATTCGCAGCCAGCCTTCAATACCGAAGGCACTGGTATCGCGTCCGCAGTCGCTCAGATGATTGCGCAGTTGCTCGAGTTTGGCCTCTGCTTCGTGATCTGGAGCCATGATCGGCATCCACCCATCGCCGATCTGCGCCGCGCGTTTTACAACCGCGTCTGAACTNCCGCCAAACCAGACTGGAATCGGACGTTGCACCGGACGCGGTGTGATGTTGACCTCAGTGAACTGGTGAAATCGGCCCTGGTAGGTGACCAGATCATCACACCAGAGTTTTTTCAGTACCTCGACCTGCTCGCGCTGTCTGGTACCCCGGCTCTTCCAGTCTTCATTTAACGCTTCGTACTCAACATGATTCCAGCCNACCCCGACGCCCAGGCGCAGTCGNCCGCCGCTGAGTATGTCCACCTGCGCCGCCTGTTTGGCCACTACACCGGTCTGGCGCTGGGGCAGAATCAGTACACCGCTTGCCAGGCCGATCGTTGTGGTGGCNGCGGCCAAGAAGCCTAAGGTCACAAAGGTCTCGTGAAATGGATCCTGTTCGGTGTACCGCGGTGACCAGCCGTCGCGTGCCGTTGCCCCGAAAACGTGATCGGGGACTTCTATGTGGTCGTAACCCAGTTCTTCGGCAGCTTGGGCCCAGTCACGAACCCGGACTGGGTCTGTTCCGATGTCGCGGGTTGGAAACCACGCACTGATCTGCATTGCTGTTCTCCCGACGGTCATTGCACTATGGGGAAACCTTAACTGATATTGTCCTGTTTCGGGTAATAGAAAATCCAGCCCAGGCCGGGAATGGATGTTTGCGGTTCGGAGTTTGAAAGTCTATGGTCTGGTTTTCCGCAGCCAATTCAGGAGATCAAGGTGGCTAACTTCGTGCTCGTCCATGGTGCCGCCCATGGCGCATGGNGCTGGCGCCGAGTGGTTCCCATACTGCAGGCAAAAGGTCACGAGGTCATTGCAGTCGATTTGCCAGGTAATGGCNGTGTCGGTGACTGTACCCCTTTGGATCAGGTCGATCTGGGTTGTTACGTCCGCCATGTCTGTTCGCTTCTCGACCGGTTCGAGTCCCCAGTTGTNCTGGTGGGGCACAGTCTCGGCGGTCTGACCATCAGTCAGACTGGAGAACTCCGGCCAGACAAGATCAGTACCTTGGTTTATCTCAGCGCGTTGCTTTTGCAACCCGGGGAAGCGTTTCGTTCGGTAATGTCCGACGATCCGAAGCGTATTCGACAGGGGCTTGAGCGCGATTCCTGGGCCATATCCGACGATTTGGCTTACGTGACATTTCACGCTGACATGGCCCGCCACCGTTTTTATAACGATTGTTCACCTGATGATGTGGACTGGGCGGTAGGCCTTCTCGTTCCTCAGCCAACCGGACCGCTGATGGGTCACCTGGAGATTACCAAAGCCAGTTTTGGCCGTATTCCCCGGGTTTATATCGAATGTCTTCAAGACCAGGCGGTCGTGCCTGAAATACAAAAAGCAATGTACACCGCGATGCCGTGCCAGCAGGTCTTATCCCTGGACACAGGTCACTCCCCATTTCTGTCCNATCCGCAGGGTCTGGGTGATCATCTGCTCTCCATGGTCTGAATACGGCGGGAATTCAAGAATGGGACTGTAGTGCCTGCAGCAAACAGTGNCTGGAGAATATCATGACAGAAAACTATNTTGATCCAACCCGGGATGCATTTAGAGCTTTTCGTTCTCTGAACGGTGAGGGCGAAATCCATATGCTCAACCTCGTTCGGTTGCGGCAGACNGCGGTNTATCCGCAGCAGCATGCCCGGCACGGGCAGACGCTGACCGGTGAGGAGGCATACCNGGCCTACGGGGAAGAGAGTGGGCCGATACTCAAAGCGGTGGGCGGGTCAATCGCCTACAGCGCGNCCTTTGAATCTGTTCTCATCGGTCCAGACAGCGAGTGCTGGGACATTGTATTTATTGCCCAGTACCCATCTACCGACGCGTTCGTTTCGATGGTTAAGAATCCCGATTATCAGCAAGCTGTGGTGCATCGGCAGGCAGCAGTGCGTACTTCCCGGTTGATTCGGCTCTCACCCAAGAAAGCCGGGGATCTGTTTGGCTGAACAACCTGAAAGGCGGATGCACAGTGGGGGAGTGGGTTATTGAGTAGGCGACTGGGNTGATNCGGNCTGTGGNTCCTTCACAGGTCTTTTCGCCAGCAGAAAAAAGACAGCGCCGAACAAAGCNGTGATCGCCAGGGTCGTGAACGCGCTGACATAGNTACCTGTACGGTCTGCCATGTAGCCGGCATACAGTGGACCAAGCGCCATACCCATCATCACGATTAAAGACGACCATCCCATGATGACACCGAAATTAGACGCGCCAAAATAGTCTGCTCGAATCGCCTGCATCAGCGGCCCACGCGTTCCCCAGGCAATGCCGTGTAGCACAGCAAAGCCGATAACCATCCAAATGTTGTGCGCGTAGGCGAGCAGCAGCAGACCTGCGGCATGAAATCCCATGCAAGCGGTGACGATCAATCGTTTATCGAANCGGTCACCGAGAAATCCAGCGCTAACCAGGCCGATGATCTGCATGGCAGTCATCAGTGAGACGACCAGACCCGCCGTGGTCAACGAATAACCCAGTTGTCCGTTTACGTGGAGAATGAGGTGAACCATGACGGCGCCGATAATCAGTAAAGAGGTACCGTGGCCGAGTGACATAAACCAGAATGCTCTGGTTTTCAAAGCTTCCCGGGCGGTGAAATCAGCCCGCCTGTANNCCGGTGTGTNTGTGGGATTCTGACTCATCGCCGANAGTGTTGGTCCCTGGTATGGGATCCCATCGGGGGTTTCACCGANGTCCTCAGGTCGGTGGTCGATAATTCGTGTCAGTGGCCAGGCCACTATCAGGACGATAATGCCTGAAGCCGCTGCGGTGATGCGCCAACCTACCGTTTCCAGTGAAAAGATCGTGATGGGNACAAGCATTCCACCAAACGAAAATCCGAACTGTGACAGTGCCAGCGCCTTTGCCCGGTGTTTTGAAAACCAGTTGACCAGTGCCGTGGTGACAGAGAGAAATCCACCGAGGCTGGTGCCGAGCGCGATAAAAAAGAAATAAACATAGAACTCGATGATCGATTCGATTTGACTGAATCCAATGAGCCCCAGCCCGAAAATAACCAGACCCCAGCGAATGACTGCCCGTGGCCCATACCGGTCGATCATCCAGCCCTGGATCGGTCCAAGCAGACCGCTCTCGAGTCGGGCAAGGGCAAAGGCTCCGGCCAACAGCGCCTTGCTCCAGCCAAATTCATCCTCTATCAGGAGAAAGTATGCACCGAATGCCTGAAAGAACAGGATGGCTCCCGTGAACTGAACAAGGCCGCCGGCGCCAACCACCCACCAACCCCGAAATATGTGACCTTGTGGACTGAAGATCTGATGTAGTGACCGGGTGAGTTGTTTCAGAGAATTCGCTCCGGTCGATTCAACGCATTGTGGAAAGTTGAAGTCAGCAGTTCAGTGCGGCCGCACTGCTGCCCTCGAGATACCTGTTGTGCGGGTTGTTTGGCGATGGTCGGGTGGGTTGCGGTGTTTGCCGGTTCGTTGCTACTGTCCAGCATCAGGCCGCCTTCGGGATGGCAACATCGGCTGCAATCTTGTAGGAACGACATCTTGCGCTGTGGCTGTAGATCTGGGCAGAAACTATCAGTTCATCGGCAGCTGTAAGCGCTATAAAGGCTTCGAGTTCCCGGTGCACAGTTTCGGCAGATCCAACCATTGAAGCTGTTTGCAGTTCGTCGAGCATCATCTTTTCGTGGGNGCTGATTCGACTTTCCAGGTTTTCAACCGGTGGTGGTAGTGGACCGGGTTGCCCGCGCCGAAGGTTCAAGGTGGACTGCAGTGCCGAGCTGCGCAGTAGCCAGGCTTCGTCGTCAGTTTCGGCGGCACACACATTGCAGCCTAACATGACGTAAGGTTCAGCCAGTTGTNCGGAAGGTTCGAATCGCTGTCTGTAGATTTCTATAGCCTGCANCATGGCAGCTGGTGCAAAGTGAGAAGCGAAAGCGTACGGTAGGCCCAGTGCCGCAGCCAGCTGGGCGCCATAGAGACTCGACCCCAGAATCCAGATGGGAACCTCCAGCCCGTTACCCGGAACTGCTGTAACACGCTGGCCGGACTGGCTGGACCCAAAGTAGCTCTGCAGTTCCTGTACATCGCGTGGAAACTGGTCTACATCGCCAGCGAGATTGCGTCGAAGTGCATNGGCTGTGAATTGATCAGTNCCGGGTGCCCGACCGAGCCCGAGGTCGATTCGACCCGGGTATAGAGATTCGAGGGTGCCGAACTGTTCTGCAATGACTAGCGGCGCATGATTCGGCAACATGATACCGCCGGCTCCGACGCGAATAACTTGTGTTCCACCGGCAATGTGACCGATGACGACTGCGGTAGCGGCACTGGCAATGCCNGCCATGTTGTGGTGTTCCGCAACCCAGTAACGGTTGTAACCTAGATTTTCTGCCCGNCGTGCAAGGTCCAGGCTGTTACGAAGTGCCTGGTCGGCNTGGCTGCCCTGTGTGATTGGAGAGAGATCCAGTACGGATAGCAGAGCCATGNTTAGAGTATCGCCTGTTGTGTTGATCCTCTCAACTGGAAACATTGACCACGAGCTTGCCTCGCTGTTCTGCTCTTTCCATCCGCTCCAGACCTTCGGGGAGTTTGGCAAGTGGATATTGTNTATCGATTAGAGGTTGGATCAGACCACGCCGTGTAGCCTCAATCAGCTGTCTGAATTCTTCCAGGCTNCCCATAGTTGACCCGTAGATCGAAAGTTGTTTGGAGAAAAGTCGCTGAATGTCAGCCGACGGATG
Source organism: Acidiferrobacteraceae bacterium (assembly GCA_002731295.1). Lineage (GTDB taxonomy): Bacteria > Pseudomonadota > Gammaproteobacteria > Arenicellales > UBA868 > REDSEA-S09-B13. The sequence continues at coordinate 7,456 of PCBE01000088.1, forward strand.
GCCACCTGTTGTTGCCCCGCAGGTTACGAGCCGGCCGCTACGGCGTAGGGAGCGAAGGCTGTCCCCCCAACTCGCTTCTCCGACAGTGTCGACGACCATGTCGACCCCCTCGCCACCGGTCAGTGCGATCACCTGCNTGGCAACCTTATCTGTGTTGTAGTTGATACCGAAATCTGCCCCGAGACTGCTGGCCCACTTGAGTTTTTCGTCACTCGAGGACGTTACGATTGTCTGGGCACCCACCATTTTTGCCACCTGCAGGCAGGCCGCAGCAACACCGCCGCCGATNCCAACTATCAGAACAGTCTCGGCTGATTGAAGTGGATCGCGGCCGAACAGCATCCGCCAGGCAGTCAGGTAGGCCACGGGCAGCGCGGCTGCTGCTTCCCAACTCAGGTTGTCGGGCTTGGGCACAAAGCAGTGTTCAGGCATAGCAATCAGCTCAGCAAAAGAACCGTGNCGGGTCTCTCCGGAAATACTGAATGTACTGCAGTTGGCCTGATCGCCGGCCTGGCAGGCGCGGCACCGGCCGCAGCTGGCCATGGGGTAAAGCACTACGGGATCACCGGGTTTGAGATGTGAACCAGCCGGCGCCTCGACGATTTCACCTGCGCCGTCAACGCCGAGGATCAGCGGGAGTTNGTGGGAAATACCGGCCCCGCTGTCACGCATATAAAGATCAACGTGGTTGATTGATGCAGCGTGCACTTTCATAACCGCTTCACCGGCGGTAGGCACGGGCTCGGCAAAGTCTGTGACCGTAAGTCCGGCTTTACCCCGTTCTGCCAGTACAGCTGCTCTCATANCTNGGTCTCCNGTCGTGTTGTGTCCGTAAGGTTTAATGGTATCAGAGGTCTCCATGGCGTTGTCGTAGTGTGCGGGGTTTCTGTTAAGCTGACCTGCTTTCAGATGTTGTCGGTGTAAATGTGTGCGCANATCAGTGCGGCACTTGGAGGTCAGCGCTATGAATCAGCTTGTTGGTAAAGTCGCCGTCATCACTGGTGGCGGGGNGGTATAGGCGGAGCGACGAGCCGTCGATTTGTTGAGGAAGGTGCAAAGGTGGCAGTACTGGACAAGAATACCGCAGCTGCCCAGACCATTACAGATGAGCTGACAGATGCCGGTGGCCAGAGTCTCGCCCTGGGTATCGATGTCACGGATCTGGAGGGGCTCAAGCAGGGGCTGCTAGAGATCGAAAAAGTACTGGGCNGGGTCGATATTCTTGTCAATAACGCAGGCNGGGATCTGTTTCGTCCTTTTCTGAANACCGANCCTGAATTCTGGCGCAAGATTATCGATNTCAATCTGATTGGCGCNTTGAATATGCATCACGTGGTGTTGCCCGGAATGGTTGAGCGTGGCTATGGNCGGGTCGTCAGTGTTTCTTCCGACGCCNGCCGNGTCGGGTCGTCGGGCGAGTCTGTCTACGCCGCGTGTAAAGCCGGCCNGATCGGTTTTGCCAAAACCCTGGCNCGCGAACATGCCAGGCATGGAATCACTTTCAATGTTGTTTGCCCGGGCCCAACGGATACAGCTCTTTTTGCCAGTTACGCTGAAGGTGCTGGTGATCNGGAAAAACTACGGNAGGCAATGCANCGCGCGATTCCGATGGGTCGAATCGGAAAGCCCGAAGACCTGCCGGGCACAATCAGTTTTCTGGCCAGCGATGATGCGACCTATGTCACCGGACAGGTCATCAGTGTATCAGGTGGTTTGACCATGAGCGGGTAACCGGGAGTGGAGCGCCTCACCTTACTGGACGAACATTAAGTTGCTCAGCGAGCATTATGATCTGATCCCATGTTGCAGCGGGAATCGGAACCCCCTCTTTACGGTACATTTTTTCCAGGGCCCGTTCCCGTTCACCGGGAATCTCTACACGGTCGAAGCCGTCAGCAGCCGGACACTCGCGAATGTCACTGAGAATCGATTCAGCGGCACGTTTGAAGGTTGAGTCGTCACGATAACGAGCGGTATCGACCAACAGAATGATCCAGTTCATTTCTGTTGTAGCTGTACCCAGCAGAGCTTCGCCAACGAGTTCAGCCATCAACCCCAGTCCATAGCCTTTCGCACCGGCAGCAGGCAGTAGGGCACCACCATTCAGGTAATCGTCAGGGTCTGTCGAAGGCTTGCCCCGGGCATCGACAATGAGTCCTTCCGGCAACCGGCCACCGGCGCTTTTGGCAAGATAGATCCAGCCGCCGGCCCCGGCTGATGTCGCGAAGTCAAGGATCACGGGGCCACGGTCACCGCCAGGAATGCCGAACCCATAGGGATTAGTGGGCAGCTTTGCCTTGGCGCCGCCGTACGGTACAACCTGGCGCCAGTTCCGCCGGGCACCGCCGCCGAATGTGATCGTGAGGCAGGCCGCTGCTGCCCCCTGTTCACAGAACGCACCCAACCTGCCGGTATGGGCACAATGGGTTACGCCCACAACCGCCATACCGTGCTCCTTGGCCAGACTCGTTCCCTTGTCGATGCCCATCGCCATTGCCGGAATACCCATTCCGCCGCCGCCATCGATGATCCAGGCCCCGTGCTGGTTCTGGTGTGCGCTGGGTCGGGCAGACGGTAGAAAGTATCCACTTTCAGCCTGTTCTGCATACTGCATTAGGCGCATCATGCCGTGCGAACCAATGCCCTTGCAACTGGCATCCACAAGATGATTCGCAACCATAGACGCGATGTCGTCACGACAGCCGATGGCCGACATGATCTCGGTTGCCAACGATTCAAGTTGGCTGGCCGAACGGGTTATGTAATCGTTAACGCCACTGAGCTTCGTCATAATGAGTTACCACACTCAACGCATTTTGAAATATGCCGTTATCCCCCACGATCAGTAGGGACGTTAACGCAGTCGATCTACGAAATCCACAACTGATTGTGAACGACAAAACCCGGGGTCATACTTGGTGATCACTGTTTCGATTGCACTGGGGATCACAACCGGTGGACAGAGCAACACTGTTGCAACAACTCAGAGAGGCGGTCAGCTCAAAGGACGCTGATATCGACCTTGCGGAAACAGCGTTACTGTTGTCTGCGCTGGATGAGCCGTCTGTCGATCTTGTACCTTACCGGCAACACCTTGATCTGCTGGCTTCTGATATCGGTGCGATGACGCACCCCGGCAGTGGTTTGATGGAATGTATTGACACCCTTAGAGTCGTGGTTTATGCGACGCATGGATATAGCGGTGATAGACGGTCTTACGACGATATCGAGAACGCCAATCTGATCCGTGTGATTGATCGACGGCGTGGTATCCCGGTGTCCTTAGGCATTATCTGTATACATGCGTGGCGTGTTCAGGGTTGGGCCGCAGCTGGAATACATTCTCCCGGCCACTTCCTGATCCAGGTCTCGACAACTGGCGAACTCGCAATACTTGATCCATTCCACCAGGCTCGGCTACTGGATGAAAGCAATCTTCGTGAACGATTCACAGCAGCACAGGAAGATTCGACTGAGAACTCAATGAACGGTGTTGTACCCGTGAGCAACCGCGAGATTCTGTTACGTCTTCAGAACAATATCAGGATCCGGGCCCGCCAGCGCGGTGACACCGCTTTGGCCTTGCGGACTACTGAATCGATGCTGGTGCTGGCAAAAGACGCGCCAGTGTTCCGTCTGGAAATTGCCGCTTTGAAAGCCAAGGCAGGTGAGATCAAAGCAGCCCTGAGTGATATCGAAACACTGCTGGATGGTCGCGGGGCAGAAGAACTGCACGAGCAGGCCGAACTGCTGCAGGCTACCCTAAAGGGGCGATTGAACTGAGGTCATCAGGTGTTTTGTGGGGGATCCTGAGGGTGCGGCCAACACCATCTGGCATAGCCAGTTTCTGGTGTTCCAAGAATACCGGTTTCAGTTTGTTGCGGACGCTGGATGGAAACGGAGCACTGCGCCGGTTATCGAGGCTGATGTTCATACACAGACATTCGTTGCGTGCTACAAGTCGTTCATCGTTGCCGTGGACCATGGTGTGGAGGTAGTGAATGCGTTTGTGATCCACGTCCAGAAGCTGTGTGGTTATAGACAGGGGTTCACCGTCGAATACTTCACTGACATAGTCGATGTTCATACCCAGGGTAAATATGGCATGCTTTTCTCGCTCGGGGTAATCGAGGCCAAGCCCCCAGGTCTCGTAGACAGTATCAGTCACAAGGTCAAATGCCAGGACGTAATAAGCCACGTTCATGTGGCCGTTATGGTCGATCCATTCGGGCAGCACGGTGAGTGTTGTTCGAGGTAATGTCATCAGGCTATTTTCGTAACAGTGTCGAGGTAACGTCAATGGTCCTGGAGTCACGTCAAGTTGTCCAGCAATACAAAGAACTGGGCATTTGGTAATCTCGCCCCTGGCGCTGCAGACGGCTTGCCGGCCATAGGTCTGCGCCAGACCTGAGGAGAAGACATGTACATGCTCTACTGCCTAGATGGATCGCGTGCGACCGCAGCGGACATGGTGCTGGCAGAGGCGGGCCTGCCCTATGAAAAGCGGGCAGTGGATATCACGGCTGACGAGCATCAAAGCAGCTGGTTCCTGTCGATCAATCCCCGTGGCACCATTCCGGCACTGGTCGATGACCATGGCTGTGTGGTCTGTGAAACCATCGCCATCATGATCTACCTGTGTGACAGACATAGTGTGGAACATCTTGCGCCCGGTCCCACTGACCCTCAGCGCGGGGTGATGCTGGACTGGCTGGCTTATCACGCTGCCGAGGTGCAGGAGCCGGTAAAGCGCAGTTTCTATGCCCACCGATATTCTCTGCGCGCAGGAGATACTGAGGCAATTCGAAAGAGAGCCGGCGACCTGTTCACCCAGCGTTGGGCCCTGGTTGAAGATCATCTGGCACAGGCCGGACCATATCATTTGGGAGAACGGTTCAGTCTGCCTGATATTTATCTTCTGGTAACCAGTACTTATTCAAAGGATCTTGCGCGTGGTGAGTTTCCTGCAATCGACGAATGTGTTCGACGTACTGCTTCGCGTCAGCGTATTGCACCTATTCTGGATGATCATCTTCGGGGGCTGGAACGGATCGCAGCCGTGGGTGTGCCGCAATGAAACGGTTTATTCAGGAATTGTCCTCGCCGGGTTCTTTTTTAAAGGGCTGATTTCGTGTCCAGTCAAATGTTCCTTCGTCTCGGTCACGTACCGCCTGCTTCCAGCCGAGGGTTTCAGCGCGTTGTTTGAAGTTAACCCCTTCAGGAGAATGCCGGGCGATGCCGTCGAGCAGGGTCGCCAGAGTTTGGCTCGAGGCGATCCCCATGTTTTCCAATGTCTGGTTGACCATCAGCTTCTGCATGATCAGTTGGTTTCGGGGAATGGTAGCAATTCGTTGGGCAAGGTCCTCAATCGTGTCGTCGAGTGTTGAATCGGGGACGCACTGGCCCAGTCCCCAGCTCTCGGCTGTTCTGCCATCAATGGTATCGCCGGTTAAGAGCAGCCTTTTGGCCCGTTCGGCACCGATTCGATAAACCCACATCGCGGTAGTGGGACAGCCCCAGACCCGNGCNGGCGGATAACCCAGCTTGGCACCTTCTCCAATGACAAGCAGGTCGGCGCACAGGGCCATATCGCTGCCACCGGCCAGCGCGTGCCCTTGTATTTTTGCGACCACTGGCAAGGGAGAACGCCACAAGCTCATGAACTGATCCGTGTTTCGTTTCATGAATGAAAAATCTTTTAGCGGATCCCAGGGCATCTCCTGGATGCCTGGATTGGCCCCCGGGGTTTGCGCATAGGCATCAAGGTCGTAACCNGCACAGAAAGAGCGCCCCGCACCTGAGAGAACAATGACACGCACGTCCGGTTCAGCGTTTGCTCGTTCTACCGCGTCAGCAAGTTCTTCGGGCATAGCGGAATTGATCGCNTTGAGTACTTCNGGTCGATTAAGTGTGATTCGTACCAGTCGGCCGTCGCGCTGGTATAGCAAAGGNGAATGAGACATGAAATTTCTCGTTGCGAGAGTAGGTTTGCGGTATTGTTCACGCCATCCTAGGTAAGTGCGAGGTAGGTTTCAACAGGGTTGTGGACATGGATCGCAAAAATCGTGAGGNTGATATTCNGGCTCTAGGGGCCGGGTTATGAATACCCNTACACAGAAGTCGCCNCTTTTTAACGCGATCGCCATCATTCTGCTTGCAATTTTCCTGTTNGATGTGATGGGTGCCATCATCAAGCATCTCGGCACACGATACCCCGCCCAGCAGTTGTCAATGCTGAGAAATGTGTTTGGNCTTATCCCCAGCGTTCTGGTGCTGTTCTATTCGTCCGGCTGGCATGAAGCGGGCCGACCAGTGCGGCTTGTGCAATGGAAGCTCGCGATCGCTCGCGGGGGCTTTGTGGCCATCGCACAGTTCTGCTTTTATCTATCGCTCATCCATATGGAATTCGCCACCGCGTCAACTATCGCTTTTTCCGGTGCCTTGTTTGTGACGTTGTTATCGATCCCGATTCTGGGTCATCGAGTCGGTATGTGGCGATGGTCAGCAGTAGGGATGGGTTTTGTCGGCATTGTGCTGGTGATGCGNCCGGATACAGATNGTTTTAATGTGTATGCGCTGCTGCCAGCCTGCGCGGCGCTGGGTTATGCCGCCTCCAGCGTTACTGCCCAACTGTTTGATAAAAGTGTGCCAACTGCGCTGATTAATCTGTACGCTCTGGCTGGTGCTCTGACCGGTGCGGTTNTGCTGGTGGTATTCACCGGAGGTTATGTCGAGGTAGCAACCTACCAGGACTGGTTGTGGTTACTGGCGATGGGTGTTGCCGGTGGCTCAGCTGTGTTCTGCCTGGTGACTGCCTACCGCCTGACAGCACCGAGCAATCTTGCGCCATTTGAATATTTCAGTATTCCGTTTGCGTTTTTGCTGGGGTGGATGTTTTTCGATGAAGCGCCTTTCCATCGCCTGATCCCCGGGGTCTTCCTCATTATCGGCGGGGGGCTGCTCATTGTCTGGCGAGAGCGTAAGNNCAAGACTGAAGACCCCCTCTACGATTGACAATACGAGAGATCGACCATCTGGCGGTTAGAGCCCATGCAGCAAGTGCAGCATGATCGCTTTTTGGGCATCGAGGCGGTTTTCTGCTTGGTCATAGATAATCGACTGGTCACTTTCAACCATATCCTCTGCAATTTCATAACCCGGGTGAATGGGCATGTCGTGCATGATCTTGGCCCGACTCCCGGCCATCAGGGTCGAATTGATCTGGTAGGGCAGCATCAACTCACTTCGCCGATCCTTTTCCGTCTGGTACGATGGGTCATTGAAATATTCCATGTCCAGCCAGGTGTCGGTGTATACGTAATCGGCTTGTGATACCGCGTCAGCAACCTCCAGAGTTTCGGTCAGGAGACCGGCATCCTGAAGCCGCTGCCGGGATTCTTCATCCACTGTGTCTATATCGCGGACTGGGCAGACGAGGGTCAGATGGATGCCCAGGGTAGTGCTGATTGAGACCAGAGAGTTGACCACATTGTTGTAAACACCNATATAAGTCAGCCGTGCGCCATCCGGNTTGCCGCCCCGATCCTCGGCGATGGTCAGTGNATCGGCGAGTGCCTGACAGGGGTGATACAGATTACAGCAGCCATTGATGACAGGTACTGAGGCTGCGTCCTCCATTTCTATGATATCCGCATTATCCTTGAGCCGGGCCATGATCATGGCTGCGTTTCGACTGAGGTACTTCGTTTCAAANCGCACCTTGCTTAGTGCGAAGTTGCTGGCTCGCCAGTCGAGATTGATAGCGTGNCCGCCGAGTTCGGTCATGCCGGCTTCGAACGATACGCGAGTACGGGTCGAGGTTTTCTGAAACAACATAACCAGGGTGTGACCCTGCATATGATTCTGATAATCCTTCCTGTTGTGTTTGACTGTTCTTGCCAGTTCAAGCACATGACGGATATCTTCATCACGCCAGAATTTCCAGTCAATCAGATGTTTGACGTTGTTCATGACGGCCGGTGGACTCCATATCAGAAGCGGTTGGTGAGAAAGGGCGGGGATTCTATCATCAAGGAAATTTGCTGTACGATCGGTAATGGTTCTGATTGTCAGCCTTCGCTGTTTAAATGCGGGGCNACACCGATCTGATACATGCTGTTTTGACGGCTGCAAACGTTACAATACTTCTTCTCCTGTACCGGACCAAGTATAAACATGTTGACCGCTAGAAAGTTAGTACTCGGACGCAGTTTGCAGCAACTGCGTCAAGCGTGGATCGATGCGGGTCAGACGGCACGTAGCCGGATCACCGGCGCCATCCGTCCAGGACTGCCGCCTGAGGACCATCATCTGGTCCAGCGTCAGATTGACGCCTGCCTGTTGAGTAGCGGCGGTGCAGTATCTGCCCATGCCCGNGCTGTCGAACTCGGCCGNGTGTACTTGNATCTGGATCTTAAAGGGCGCAGAAATTTCTTGCGTCTACTGGCTGCCCACTACGGTGTGGATACGACCGACCTGCGACAAGGGGTTGATAATTGGCTTGAAGTAAGCCTTGACTCTGATGTACAGAGTGGACGATTGAAGGCCGAAGCAGCGTTGCGCGCAACCCTTCGTTCTNCGCGAATTCGACTGCTGACTCAGTTCAATGATCTGCCGGATGGGATTAAGTTCCTGGTCAGTATGCGGTCTGAATTAATTGCCATGAAAGGCGAAGACGCGCAACTGAACGCATTTGACCATGAGTTCAGGAATCTGTTGGAGAGNTGGTTTGATATCGGATTTCTAGAACTTCATCGCATCACTTGGGATGCACCCGCGACTCTGCTGGAAACTCTTGCCAACTATGAGGCAGTCCATCCGATTCGTTCATGGCGTGACATCAAGCACCGCCTGGCTGCGACTGACCGACGCTGCTATGCATTTATTCATCCGCAGATGCCCAATGACCCATTGATCTTTGTCTGGGTCGCACTCACGCACGGTATTCCCGATAACATTCAGAATCTACTCAGCATTCAGGGCGCCGAGGTCGAACTGGGCGAAGCCAATACGGCCGTGTTCTATTCGATATCAGCAACGCAATCTGGTCTTGACGGTGTGGGGCTTGGCAGTTTCCTGATCAAGCGTGTTGTCGACAGACTGAGTCGTGACCACAAACAGCTCAAGGTATTTTCAACGCTCTCACCCATTCCCGGATTTACCCGTTGGCTACAGGAACTGNCCGCTGGTGAAGACTGTGGTAGCGGTAGCGTGAACGATGCTGTTGGCCGACTCCAGCATCACGGCGATCTAACTCGGATCTTNTCAGATCGAAGCTGGGTACGCGACGCGACCGCTGTGGACCAGGTCCGTGAACCGCTGCTCGTACTGTGCGCACATTACCTGATGGAAGCAAAACGGGGAGAATCGGCACTGGACCCTGTGGCAAATTTTCATCTTTCCAATGGCGCTAGTATTGAGCGGCTGAACTGGCAGGGTGACACCTCCAAGAAAGGGCAGCTGCAGTCAGCTTGCCTGATGGCGAATTATCGTTACCGCTTGAAGGATATCGAATCCAATCATGAGGCTTACCATACCGATGGCAAGATTGTGTGCGCAAAGTCTGTAAGTGGATTACTCAAGANCTGATGGTGGCCCGCCAAATCGTGTGATCTATCCGAATCCTTGTTGGCTTGCGCTGGTCAGTTGGCGAATAACTCATGGCCGATAGCTCGGAATTTCAGCCACTGACTGGTGTCCGTATCGTCGATCTGAGTACTGTGCTCGCCGGCCCNTACGCGACCTACCAGCTGGCACTGCTGGGCGCTGAGGTCATCAAGATAGAGTCCCCTGATCTGGGTGACTGGGCGCGGCGAGGTGGNGCTGATACCGAACTGGATAATGCGTCNATGGGCCTTGCATTCTTGACACAGAATGCCAATAAGCAATCAATTACACTGGATCTCAAGCAGCGTGAAGCATTGGAGATCGCCGGCAAGCTGATCGAACGTGCGGATGTCTTTGTTGAAAATTTCCGCCCCGGTACGGCAGCCCGACTGAAANTGGATGTGGATTCGGTTCGAGCCCTCAATCCTGACATTGTCTACTGTTCTATTTCAGCCTATGGCCAGGATGGTCCGATCAGTAATCGCCCTGCGTATGATCATGTGGTGCAGGGTATGAGTGGTATCATGAGTACAACCGGTACGCTCGAATCCGGACCGACCAAGGTCGGTGCACCGTACGTAGACTACGCAACCGGGCTTAATGCCGCATTTTCAATTCTGTCCGCTCTGTACGAATCAAAAACTACCGGCCGCGGGGTAACGATTGACGTCGCCATGCTGGACACTTCTATGATGCTGATGTCCTCACTGGTGACGAGCCANCTGAGCAGCGGCTGGACGCCCGAACCGTCCGGCAATGCGGCCTGGAGCAACAGTCCGTCTTCGGGCGCCTTTGAAACGCCGGACGGTATGCTGATGATCGCTGCCAATACTGAGGCTCAGTTTCAGCACCTGTGTCAGGCCCTGGGGCGTGATGACATACTGCTCGATGAACGGTGGGTCCAGCCTGAAGTGCGAATGATCCATTCGGAAGCGTTGCGAAACGTGATCGCAGCTGAGTTGCAGTCGAATACAGCGTTGGTGTGGGAAAGTATNTTTGAACAATGGAATGTCCCGGCATCGCGTGTCAGAACCCTGCCCGAAGTGGTGGCGGAACCGCAGTTTGCACAACGCGGACAGTGGCCAGAGATGGATCTGGAGTCACCTACAAGAACAGTTCGCCTGCCTGCTGTTGGTTTCAAGGTTGATGGACAGGTGATCGGGCCGACCCAGGCACCGCCACAGCTTGGTCAGGATACCAATGCTGTTCTGGAATCGCTTGGGTACGGGCTTGAGGAGATCAGCACGCTTCGAGAACGCGGTGTAGTATAGAGTGTGACTGTCGACAACGGACACTCATGTACTTCGCCAACACCAGTCTTTATCTTCCGCAGCCATTGACAAGACATCTGATGTCGGGATGGATGTGAGCAGATTGCCTTCTTATACCGGGCCGTTGGGTCGAATCTGGCACTACCTGTTTCTACTGATCTGTGCCTTGGTATTTCTGCTGCTGATTGGACCTCTCTTTGTCATTATCCCGTTGTCTTTTAACGCGGACTCCTACTTTACGTTCAGTGAGGGCATGTTGCGTCTGGACCCAGATGCGTTCTCTTTGAAATGGTATCGTGAATTATTTGGGACCTATGAAGCAATACGCTCTTCCCGACCGGAGTCGCGTGGTTCAGAGTGGGCATCTGCCGCAGGCAACAGTTTTTTTATAGCAATTTGTTCTACAGTGATTGCAACGTCGCTGGGTACACTGGCTGCTGTTGGCCTGAGCCGCTCCCACATGCCATTCAGGCGGTTGATCATGGCAGTGTTGATATCACCGATGATTGTGCCGATCATCATTACGGCTGCTGGGATCTTTGTTTATTACTCCAAGTATCACCTGGCTTATACCCATCTGGGTCTGATACTGGCCCATGCGGCGCTGGGCACCCCGTTTGTTGTGATCACGGTCACGGCTGTCTTAATGGGATTTGATCAGCAGTATGTGCGGGCATCGTACAGCCTGGGTGCCCGCCCATTGAAAACATTTAGAAAGGTCGTATTGCCCCTGACCTTTCCGGGGATCATTACCGGTGCGATTTTTGCGTTTGTGACCTCGTTCGATGAGGTCGTCGTGGTGATCTTCCTGGGAGGGGAAAATCAGGTTACACTGCCGCGGCTGATTTGGTCTGGCATACGACAGGAAATTACACTGACGATACTCGCCGTTGCAACGATCATGGTGTTATTGTCGGTGGTGGTTTTGTTTTGTGTTGAACTGTTGCGGCGTCGCCATGAGCGTTTCGTAACTCGGCCCCTGGGTGCACCATGAAACGACTTGAGCCGGTGCGAATTTTGCGTTGTACGCTATATTTCTGGACAGTAGAGTCATCAAGTGTTAAGAATGCTTGAAAATTGGTCCACAATGTGGGAGAACTTAAGTTTCGTCGGACAAAAGCACAGGGGAGTCCCTATTAACTAAATTATAGTCACCCCATCAATAGTAGAATTAATAACCCGATCAAATAGACGGCTAGTCGAGGGAGTTAGAGACCGTGGCGAAACAACGAAGGAAGTGCTGAAGAATATGGACACAAACCAGGCAGAAGCTTATGTGAGCTTCAACGAAGTTCAGAAAAGTTACGACGGTGAGAATCTCGTGGTCAAAGACCTCAACCTGGGTGTTCAACGGGGTGAGTTTATGACCATGCTGGGCCCATCTGGCTCTGGCAAGACCACCTGCTTGATGATGCTGGCGGGTTTCGAGACCGCCACCAGCGGTGAGATCATGTTAGACGGCACTGCGATCAACGATGTACCGCCCTGGAAACGGGATATCGGGATTGTCTTTCAGAACTACGCCCTGTTTCCACATATGACTGTCCGCGAGAACCTGGCCTACCCGCTCGAAGTCAGAAAAACACCTAAAGCTGAGATTAACGAGCGTGTGGATAAAGCGTTGGGCATGGTCCAGCTGGAAGGTTTCAGCGGTCGACGCCCGGGACAGCTCTCGGGCGGTCAGCAACAGCGGGTTGCCGTGGCGCGAGCACTTGTTTTCGAGCCCAAGCTGGTGTTGATGGATGAGCCACTGGGTGCGCTCGATAAGCAGCTGCGTGAGCAGATGCAGTACGAGATCAAACATATCCACGAGAATCTGGGTGTAACAGTAGTCTATGTGACACACGATCAATCAGAAGCTTTGACCATGTCCAATCGCGTGTGTGTTTTCGACGATGGCGTGGTTCAGCAGGTCGCGCCACCCGATGTATTGTATGAACAGCCCGAGAATGCTTTTGTCGCGCAGTTTATCGGTGAGAACAATACGTTTGTCGGCACAGTAAAAGAAGCCAGCAACGGTTATTGCGTTGCTGAGGTCCAGACCGGCGAGTCCCTGAAGGCATTGGCAATCAATATTGCTGGACCCGGCACGCGCACAACGTTGTCACTGCGGCCAGAACGGGTGTCCATCAATCCTGAGGCAGGGACCTGTGATAATTCCGTGCAGGGCACAGTCAAAGAACTGATTTATCTGGGTGACCACATTCGTGCACGCCTCGAGTTGTGTGGTCAGGACCAATTTATCGTTAAAGTCCCAAATGCAGCCCGACACAGCCATCTGACAGAAGGCGAGTCCGTTGTGGTCGGCTGGCACTCGGAAGATTGTCGCGCACTGGATGCACCGGCCTAGCGCAGTACTTTTAAGCCCACCGCAGTTAATCGAAACTCATCTACTTCAGCCCATGGCGAAAGCAACACAACCCATCATGATTGATGGTGTGCCGCTCAAGGAGCAGCTGGCACGCGCGGAGCGACGGAAAAAGTACATTGCGTTGGGCATGGTTCTGCCGTTACTGCTGTTTATCATTATTACGTTTGCCATCCCGATTTTGAGCATGCTGTTTCGCAGCGTGGACAATCCTCGGATGGTCACCATCGTCCCGAACCTGGTGGCCGCGCTGGATGATTGGGATGCAGTTGATCTACCCTCCGAACAGGTTTTTGAGATAGCGTTCCATGACCTCACGGCAGCAAAGAAAGCCGGCCACCTGGGTAAGGTCTCGACCCACCTTAACTACAGTTTGTCGGGTGGGCGAAGCCTGATTCTGAAAACGAAGCGTAAGTTCAAAAAGATCAAGTCAGGACCCTATCGTGAGGCCATGATCAAATCGGACAAACGCTGGGGGGATGTACACACCTGGGCGGTGATTAAGAAAGTGAGTGTTCCATACACCGCGCGCTTCTTTCTGAATGCGGTTGATCGTGACTATGACGATACCGGTAATGTCATTCAGAAACCGGAAGAATACCGGATCTACGTGACACTTTTCCTGCGCACGCTGTGGATTAGTCTGGGGGTCACGCTGATGACACTCCTAATTGGTTACCCGATTGCCTACCTAATTTCCACCACGCCACCTAAGATCAGCAACCTGCTCATCATCATGGTGCTGCTGCCGTTCTGGACCTCACTGCTGGTGCGAACGACCTCTTGGATCGTGCTGCTGCAGACCCAGGGAGTCCTGAACGATATTATGGTTTGGTTGGGAATAATATCGGAGCAAGAACGTATTCAGATGATTTTCAATCTGAGAGGTACTTTGATTGCGATGACGCAGATTCTTCTGCCTTTCATGGTGTTGCCGATGTACAGTGTGATGAAAACTATACCGCTTTACGAACTTCGGGCTTCGCAGTCTCTAGGTGCCAATCCCTTTATCACGTTTTTCCGGATTTTCTGGCCCCGTTCTATTCCTGGCATTGGAGCCGGTGGGTTGCTTGTTTTTGTGTTGTCTGTTGGGTACTACATCACACCTGCGCTAGTGGGTGGCAGTAAGGGCCAGATGATCAGTAATCAGATTGCATTTCATATGAAATCATCACTGAATTGGGGGTTGGCTGCAGCGATGGGGACTATCTTGCTGGTTGCAGTGCTAATTTTGTATTGGCTGTATGACAAGGTTGTTGGTATTGACAAGATGAAACTTGGATAGTCTCTGATGAGCGTACCTGCTTATACCGGACCACTCGGTCGCACCTGGCACTACGTGTTTCTCGGGATTTGTTGCGTAGTGTTTTTCTTCCTGATGGCACCGATCATGGTGATCGTTCCGTTGTCATTCAATATCGAGCCCTATTTCACGTTTAGCGAGGGTATGCTGAGGCTGGACCCCGACGCGTTTTCTTTTCGTTGGTATAAAGATGTGCTCGGCATGTGTACTCAGAAAGCAACAGAAGCCGCAGACGCATTCGTCACCAGCACTAAAGTGCAGGAATGCGGCTCCGGGTCGAACCGTGGCTATGAGTGGGCGTTTGCCGCACGTAACAGCATCTTGATCGCGATTTTCGCAACACTGGTTGCTGCTTCACTAGGCACGCTGGCTGCTGTGGGTTTGAGCCGTACGCATATGCCGTTTCGAAAGCCGATTATGGCCCTGCTGATTTCTCCTTTGATCGTGCCGATAATCATCACTGCGGCGGGAATGTTTTTCTTTTATTCAAAGGTCGGCTTAGCGTATTCTCACCTGGGCGTGGTTCTTGCCCATGCGGCCATCGGGACACCCTATGTGGTGATCACGGTTACGGCGACGCTGGTTGGCTTTGACGAGACGCTCATTCGGGCATCGGGCAGTCTGGGGGCCAAACCGCTACGCACCTTTTTCAAGGTCATCATGCCGTTGATTACCCCAGGTGTGGTATCAGGCGCTTTGTTTGCATTTATCACGTCATTTGATGAGGTGGTACTGATTTACTTTATAGCCGATGCCGGACAGAAGACTATTCCGATTCAGATGTGGTCGGGTCTTCGCCAGCAGATCAGCCCCAGTATCTTGGCGGTGGCGACTATGTTGGTGGCATTCTCCATCGTTTTATTGATTGCAATCGAACTACTGCGTCGCAGAAGCGAGCGATTGCGGACCAGTTTGCCTTCATAACTACTTCATATATAACAAAAACTGTACCAGAAGTGTCTGTCCATATTGAAGTGGCGGTAATCTAAAGCTGTCGTATAATACGACTGTTGTGTAGGATTGTTTCTGTAGCTAGAGTAGTCTCGGCAGAATACAGTTAAATCGTTAATCTATTTACGTTTCCCTATGATTTGTAATTTCTGGAGGAGTCAATGAGCAAGTTAAAAACTACAGCTGTACTAACGTCAGCCGCCATCGGTCTTAGCATGATGAGCGTAACGGCATTTGCAGGCAAGATCACGTTTGTGTCTTGGGGTGGGTCGTATACTGCCAGTCAGGTCAAAGCGTGTATCGAACCCTACGAGGCTAAGACCGGCCAGCAGTTCAATATCGTGGACTACAACGGTGGTCTGGCCGAAGTAAGGACCCAGGTCGAAGCAGGTAATGTTCAGTGGGATATCGTTGACATGACCCCGCAAGATTCGCTGCGTGGCTGTGATGAAGGTCTTCTGGTTGAGTTCGACCATTCACAGTGGCTGCCGGCCCCCGATGGTACGCCAGCGACTGAGGACTTTGTTGAAGGCGCTCTGGCAGATTGCCATATAGGCAATATTTCTTGGGCTACCGTACCTGCCTATAATCGAAAAACCATCANNGCGACGAAAGGCATCAACCGCATGCCAAGCACCATGAAGGATTTCTGGGATACCAAGAATTTTCCCGGTCGGCGCGGTCTTCGTAAAGTGCCCCGCGTAAATCTTGAGTGGGCTTTGATGGCTGACGGTGTTGCTCACACAGATGTTTATGATGTACTTGGTACCAAAGAAGGTCAGGACAGAGCATTCGCAAAGTTGGATGAACTCAAAGACGATATCGTCTGGTGGGAAGCTGGCGCCCAACCGCCACAGCTCCTGGCTGATGGTGAGGTCGTGATGGTCACTGCTTATAACGGCAGACTGTTCAACGCCATGTATGTGGAGAACAAGCCTTTCGAGATCATGTGGGGTCCCCAGGTTTTTGACTTGGATACTTATGTGGTCGTCAAAGGTGCACCCAACGAGAAGGCAGCAATCGAGTTCCTGAAGTTCTGTACCACTGCCGAAGCGTTGGCCGATACCACAAATTATATTTCGTACGGTCCGCTTCGTAAGTCGTCATCACAGTTCGTCAATCCGGCTATCTTGCCGCACTTGCCGACTGCGCCGGACAACTTTAAGACAGCGCTGACCTATGATTTTAACTTCTGGGCCGACCACATGGATGAGCTCAACGAGCGTTTCAATGCTTGGTTAGCGAAGTAATTCAGGTAGTTAATAGCTGTATAGAGAAGGCGGGCTTCGGCCCGCCTTTTTATTTTGAAATGTTGTCCGGTTGAATTACTTTAGTGATCGAGTGGTCATCAGCCTTTTGAGCAGAGAGTCAAGAGAGCATCAGTGTCCATGCTCCTTTGTGGTACTGGAACCAGCCAGAGTATGAAACAGGGACTACGCCGATACGCAGTGTGCGTGAAGTCGCTGACTCTTTTCCGACAGTCTTTGTGTGGAAGGAGTCGGTGAAATCGGACATTTTGACACCTGTTATTCGACCTGCGTTGGTTGACGATTTTGAGGCCATCGAATCGCTTAATTACAGTGTTGTGAATCTTACGAGTCCAATGGATGCCGCACGGATCCAGCAACTACACGACATAAGCAGCTATCACCGGGTTATTACCCAGGATGGCCAGCTTACGGCCTTCCTACTTGTGCTGGGTCCTGATTGTGACTATGACAGCGTGAATTATCAGTGGTTCGATCAGCACTATGATGATTTTGCCTATATCGACAGGATCGTCGTTCGAGACGGTTCTCGAGGCCAGGGCCTGGGCACAATCCTATATGAGGACCTTTTTGCCTGGGCCATTAGCCAAAAGATCCAAAACATCGTCTGTGAATACAATGCTGAACCTCTGAACGAAGCATCGCGAGAGTTTCACAATGCGTTGGGCTTCCAGGAAGTCTCGCTCGAGACGATCGGTCAGGTGAAACGGGTGTCTATGCAGTTAAGGGTACTGCCAGTTTGACGCGTTGCCTGAATCTAGTCGGGCGGTTGTGTTATTCGTTGCGCAGGAATGAGTCCGGGTCTTCAGGCAGGATCTGCCCGCCATCGACCACAATTGCCTGCCCGGTAACAAACTTGGCCTGGTCAGAAGCGAGGTACACCATCGCATATCCGATGTCGGCCGTATCACCGAGATCACCAGCCGGGATCACCTTGGCAATTTTCTTGGCGCCGTCCTCACCGTAGAGTTCTTTGAGGCTGTCGGTTTGGATATTGCCTGGGCTGACGGCGTTGACTGTAATTCCGTCTTTGGCCAGTTCCAGTGACGCTGCCTTGATGAAGGCATTCACTCCACCTTTGCTGGCGGAGTAGGCTGCGAGGCGGGCCTGAGCGACGTTAGGGCCAGTGATCGACGAGGTGAAGAGAATCCGACCCCACTGCTGTTGTCGCATGATCGGAATACATGGTTTTGTCAGTAGAAAGCACGACCTCAGATTGGTGTTTAGGGTGTCGTCCCAGACCTCGGTGGGCATCTCCTCCATCAGCAGGTCTGGATATATCCCCGCGTTGTGGCACATGATGTCCAGTTGACCATAAGCACCAACAACGTGTTCAACAAGTGCCCGGCAATCATCTTCCTCGCGAATGTCCGCCTGAAAAAACTCAGATTGGCCGCCGCCGTCATTGATTGACTGAACCACCGTATTACCATCGTCCTTGGAGCGGGCAGCGCAGATCACGGTTGCGCCCTCGTC
>PCBE01000089.1 GCA_002731295.1 Acidiferrobacteraceae bacterium
GCACTTCGAGAACGGCTCACCGAATCCGGAATTAATGTTGCTCTCATTACGGACGACGACAGTGTCTATTATTACAGCGGCTATTACGACTATCTGCACATGGATTTCGGCCGCCCCACCCTGCTGATTGTGAGCGTCGACGGCGAAAGCGTGCTGATTACCCCATCCATGGAAAAGGAGATGGCCCAGTCAGCTGCTGTTGTCGACCGTATAGAACTGTGGAACGACGGCATGGGCAACGAATGGCGGGAAGCGCTGCCCGGTTTCCTGGGAGGTACGGCCAGGATTGGGGTTGAACCGGATCTGATGCCCCCGGTAGTGCGCAGTTATGTTGATTCTCTGGTCAATCCAGACCGCCTCACCGACCTGATGCCCCTGGTCAGCGAGATGCGGATGATCAAGTCATCCGACGAACTGCAGATCGCTCGCCACGCCGGGGAAGTCGGTATCGCCATGATGGACGCCGGCCGCGGCGCGATCGGTGAGGGCGTACCCGAATACGAGGTTGCGCTTTCCGCTACTCAGGCCGGTACCCGCAAGGCGGCCGACCTACTGAAGACACATTACAGTGACAAGCGTATGTCGCCGAGCATTCACTTCATGCAGATCATGGCATCGGGCAAAGAAATGACCATGACTCACCATCGTGCCAGTACCAAGGAGTTAAAGTACGGCGAACCGATTTTCCTGTGCTTTTGCGGGATGACAAATTTTCACAGCTTCAAGCTGGGTTTTGACCGTACTTTCTGGCTGGGAGAAATCACCGACAGGTCCCAGGAGTCAGCCTACCAGACAGCGGTTGACAGTCAGGCCGCAGCGCTTTCCGTATTGGGGCCAGGAGTTGCTGCAGAGGAAGTTCACCGAGCCTACGCAGATGTAATCCAAGCCGCGGGCTATGAGTATCCGTTCCGCTGCGGTCGAGCGACCGGTTTCAGTTTTCTAGAACGCCCGCAACTCGTGTACGGTGACAAGACCATATTGCAGCCGGGGATGGTGTTCGCCGTCGATGGCTCGGTTACGGTACCCGGCAAGTTTCGCGCTCAGGTTGGAGACAGCTTTATCATTACCCATGATCGCTATGAGCAGATCACCACGCACCCCAATGCCGTTGCAGAAGTAACCATCTAACAAAGGCTTTGTATATGCTTAAGCCAGTCGACAAGGTGGGTTTTGGTTCGTTGTGTAAATGCTAATTGATGAAGATGAAATTTCGATGATCAGTCAAACATATGATGTTGTGATCGTCGGCGGTGGCGCTGTCGGCAGTTCTATTGCTTACCACCTAGCGGCTGAACCTGCTTTTGACGGAACCGTGTTGGTCGTAGAGCGCGATCCTACCTACCAAAAGTGCTCTACCGCACTTTCCTGGGCCGGTATACGGCAACAGTTTTCAACGCCCGAATGCATCGCGATGTCCGGTTACGGATTTGAGTTTTATCGCAATGCACCGGCCTGGCTCGCTGTTGGGGATGATGCACTGGACCTTGGGTATGTTGAAAATGGTTATCTGCTGCTGGCAGATGAAACCAAACGTGAACAAGCCAAGGCGAACTATGACCTTCAGAGCGAGTACGATGTGGCGGTGGAGTGGTTGGAAACTGACCAGGTTGCCGATCGTTTCTCCGAGATCAATGTCGATGGCATCAGCGCCGCCACATTTGGTTATCGCAATGAAGGTTGGATTGCACCCATGAGTTTGTTGAACGGACTCAAACGCAAGGCGCGTCACCTTGGCGTGCACTATGTGAATGACGAGGTCGTCGATTTACTCCAGAAAGATACGCAAGTCCAAGGTGTGGTGCTTAAGGAAGGCGCTGAGGTCAGATCGCAATGGGTAGTGAATGCCGCAGGGCCTCGTGCATCCACCATCGGCGAAATGGCCGGGATCGAATTGCCTATCAGGCCACAACGATTGGTAACATTTGTGTTCGACTGCCAACGAGCAGTCGCGCATTACCCACTTACCCTAGATGTTTCCGGAGTCACTTTTCGGCCCGAGGGGTCTGGTTACTTGGCCCTTCTTGCTCCCGGCCCCGACGAGAACCCCTGGAGTTTCGACTTTGATATTGACTATACGGTGTTCAACCGACGGGTCTGGCCGGCACTTGCCCATCGCATACCTGCTTTCGAATCCATAAAACTCAAAAGTGCCTGGGCCGGTCACCTTGCCATTAACTATTTTGACCATAATGCCTTTCTCGGTGCCCACCCGACTGTGAGCGGGTTGTTGTTTGCCAACGGTTTCAGCGGTCATGGCTTGCAGCACTCCCCGGCCACGGGCCGTGCTTTGATGGAACTCATCGTTTTTGAGGGGTACCGTAGTCTCGACTTGTCTCGCTTGGGTTTACAGCGCCTGCTCGACGACCAGCCCATTCGGGAGAATATGGTATTCGGGGCCTTGTAACGAGCCACCACGCCGCTCATTGGACGGTAGTGGACAAAGCCAAAATGAAGGAGGCGGCAAGTCACCTCAATTTATAACCGCTTGAATTGTAGATGAAAGGCCAATTTGGCTTAAAACCCACCGGCAAAGGAACTGACGAAAGTGCTGGCTTCAGTAGGGCGCTATTGAACGGGATAAATCAAGAGTTGTTGATTACCGACAGGAAACTGTCACCGTACTTTTCTAGTTTTGCGGGTCCGACACCCACTAAATTCAAAAACTCATCTCTATTTCTTGGCTTTCTTTCCACCATTTGATACAGAACGGTATCTACAAAGACCACGAAGGCTGGGACACCCTGGTCTTGGGCGAGTGTTAATCGCTTTTGTTTGAGTCGAGACAACAATTCAGCATTTTCCCCACTATAGATATGTGTCGGAATGCTTTCTTTTAACGTGCGACCTATTTTCTGTTTTGGCGTCGGTTCTGACGGCTGTTTGCATTGAAAGCGAGTCGTGCCTTTTAGGAGCTTAAAACCGCTCTCTGATATTTCCAGTCCGCCGTATTTCTTGATATTCAAGACAATATGACCAGCCGCTATAAGTTGTCGTATAAAACTTTGTAGGTAAGGTTTTGAATATTTGGAACCGATACCAAAAGTTTTGATTTGATCATGCCCTCTCTCAATGATTTTCTCTGATCGTGAGCCACGTAATACATCTATGATATGTGCCGCACCGAAGAACTGCCCAGTTCTGTAAATTGCAGAGAGTGTCATTTTTGCCAGTTCCGAACCATCAATTAACTCCGGTGGGTCTATGCAATTGTCGCAATTGCCACAGGGAGAAATTCGTTCATTGAAATAGTGGAGAAGCGCTATGCGTCTACAGGATGATGCTTCACAATAGGCCAATAGGGAATCCAATCGCTTATGTTCTCTCAGCTTGTAGCCTTGGTCTTCGCCATCATCTTCGATGAAACGACGCCTCTGAAATAGGTCGTTCAATCCATAGATCAGTAATGTTTCAGCTGGTTCACCGTCCCGCCCCGCTCTCCCTATCTCCTGGTAGTAGGCTTCCATGCTTCCAGGAAGACTGACGTGTGCCACAAAGCGTATGTCTGGTTTGTCTATTCCCATGCCGAAGGCAATAGTGGCTGCCATGATGACGTAAGGATCAGTCATAAATCGATCCTGATGCTTGCTTCTAGTCTCACTATCTAAACCAGCATGATAGGCAATTGAGTTGTAACCTTTGCTTTGAAGAAACGTGGCTACTTCCTCTGTCTGTTTGCGAGATAGGCAATACACGATGCCTGAGCACTGCTTTTTATCGTCAAGAAACGCTAAGAGTTGGGTTTTCCAATTTAACTTGGGCTTCACCGTGAGTCGTAAATTCGGTCTGTCAAACCCCTGCACAAACCTGACAGCATTGTTTTTGGTTAGTTTCTGGACAATGTCTTGTTGTGTCGCAGTATCGGCTGTTGCCGTAAATGCGGCGATCACTGCTTGAGGGAAAATCTCATTTAGTTTTGACAGGGCCTCATAATCGGGACGAAAGTTAGCGCCCCATTTTGAAATGCAGTGAGCTTCATCAATCACAAACATTCCAGTTTCAACTCGCTGTAATGCAGACAGCATTTTCTGACTCATTAACATTTCTGGGGACATGTAAAGCAGGGAAGATTGACGGCTCTTAAACTGATTCCATGCGTCGCTGTTGTCTTCATAGCTGCGATTGGAATGGATACGGTCAGCGGGTATACCCAGATCCTGCAGGACGGCTACTTGATCATCCATAAGTGCCATAAGTGGTGATACAACTACCGCACGTTCGTTTAGAACGAGTGGTGGTATCTGGTAACACAACGATTTGCCGGAGCCTGTTGGCATCACAGCCAGCACATGAGTCTTGTTTAAGAGATGATCAATAATTTGTCTCTGACCAGGCTTAAAAGATTCAAAACCAAAGGTCGAGTTGAGCAGTTGGGTGGGGCTAGTCGCCTTTAATCCTGCCATGGTTATTACTTACGACAACAGTTTCAACTTTCTTCTCACTGTATCCAGCTAGCTGGCGATTTGTTTCAATGTGAACAAGGTAACTCGAAGGTAGTCGATACTCGAGTCGCCTTCCGCCTTCTTGGGAGTGGGTTTGTTGATTGAATGATGGAAGAACAGGCTGGTAAAAGTCTAATGTTATCAGATTGAATCGAGATAAATTGATGATGACAAGGACCAAGAGATTTCTGCACCGGATTCGGAACCCCTCCACTGACGTAGTGCGACAGGCACTATCAAAACAATCAATGATTAATTCGGCTCAGTAATATATGCTGAATCACTGCTCCTTGAACTTTCTCGAAGGCACCTACAAATGAATCACGAAATCGAACAAATACTTCAACAAATCAGCGAGTACCTGCCTGATAGCCGTATCGTTCAGGCAGTAATCATTGTTATCGCAGCGGTGCTTTTGTCGCGGCTTGTATCACTGCTTATCGATACGACTCTGAAAAGATTAGCTGGTAGAACCCGGTCTGATCTAGACGACAAGATGATTGCGTTTGTACAGAACCCTCTAGCCAAAACGATTGTATTGGTCGGTCTTGCTCTTGCTGTAGCAAATCTCGGTCTGGACGATAAAGTTGTCTTTGTTATGGTGAAGCTTCTATTAACGATTATGGTGATTGTCTGGGCGTTCCCTTTGGCAGGTTTGCTTAAGAGCCTATTTGGTGCGGCCAGTTCAACACGGGAGCACTTCGGCGCAATTCAGCCTACGACCCTGCCCTTATTTAACAATGTTGGGAAAATACTGGTGTGGGCGCTGGCAGTATTTGTAGTTATTGTGGTCTGGGACCTAGATGCGACCAGTTGGTTGGCGTCGGCCGGTGTTGTTGGTCTAGCAGTTGGTTTCGCTGCCAAAGACACGCTATCAAATTTAATTGCGGGTGTTTTCATTATGGCGGATGCTCAGTACAAGATAGACGATCTCATCATTTTGGATAGTGGGGAGCGAGGCCAGGTTACCCACATCGGACTTCGCTCTACTCGCCTGCTTACGCGTGATGATATAGAAATTACTGTACCCAACGCCGTAATGGGGCAGGCTAAAATTACAAATGAGACCGGTGGTCCAAAGCCGCAACGGCGGTTGCGGGTGCCGGTGGGCGTTGCCTATGGTAGCGACATCGATCGGGTGCGGGAGATTCTGTTGCGGGTGGCACTCGACGAGAAATTGATATCGAATTCTCCCGAAGCACAGGTGCGTTTCCGAGCATTTGGCGCCTCCAGCCTAGATTTCGAGTTGCTGTGCTGGATTTCAGACCCCTTACTCAAAGGACGGGCGATAGATATGCTGTTGTGTAGTATTGACCGAGAATTTCGAATACATCGAGTTGAAATCCCTTTTCCACAACAGGATGTCTACATTAAACAGTTACCGCCTCCCGTAACTTGATGTGCCACTGCGATAGTTAACAGAGGTCGCCATCCTTCCAGACAGTACGTCTACATCGCTCGTGGCTACCGGACTGGAGAGGATAGGAAGAACTGCTGGGTTTTTGTTAATGTCAGTCCAGAGCAAGCCAGTCGCCCAATTGCTACGTTACTCATTGATCCGCTTTAAGGCAGACCTGTGAGAAAGCAGCTTTCTAGGCGGCCTTTCTTACACGCGATTGCTTTGCTCGCTTGGCGCCCGAAGAGCCTTTTCGCCAATGCCCCGGTTTGTGTGTGTTCTTACCCTTGGAGTGCCCGGCGAATTTGCGTTTGAACTTGGGGCTAGATTTGGCAGCATGCTTGATTTTAGGTTCTGAGCTTGTCGGCTCCAGACCTTCAATGACTTCTCGGTTAATTTTTCGCCCGGTCAACTTTTCAATCTGCGACAACTTCTGCCAGTCGGCAGATCCAACAAGCGAGATCGCACAGCCGGTAGCACCGGCACGTCCGGTGCGGCCGATCCGATGAATGTAGTCCTCGGCAATCATTGGCAAATCGAAATTGATTACGTGGCTTATATCCTTGATATCTAGCCCCCGAGCTGCAACATCTGTTGCCACCAGCATGTCAACTCGGCCTTTGCGAAGATTTTCGACTGTCTGCCGCCGTTTGTTCTGGCTCATATCGCCGTGCAGGGCGGCACTCTTATGCTCCTTTGAACGTAGTGTTTTCGCGAGTTGATCAGCTCCCCGTTTCGTCGAGGTAAAGATCAACGTCTTGGTTAACTGCCCATTCTCGAGGTGATGCGCCAACAGTTTGTGCTTGTGGGCTTTGCTATCTGCGTGATGCATGTGCTGGCGAATCGACCGATGCCGATCATGATTGGCTGCCAACGAGATGCTCCGTGGTTTTTTTAGGAGCTGGTTTGCGATCTTCACAACCTGGCCTTCAAGTGTCGCTGAAAAGAGTAAGGTTTGACGCTCACGGGGAATTGCTGCCGCAATATCTTTTACCGCATCAATAAAGCCCATATCTAGCATTCGGTCTGCTTCATCCAAAACCAGTATCTCCAGGCGGGAAAAATCTACCTTGCCCTGTTCCATGTGGTCCATCAGCCGACCAGGGGTCGCGACCAGAAGATCCAACCGATTACGGAGCATTTTTAGCTGAGGGGAGTAAGACATGCCCCCGACAATCGAGCCAGTGGAGATTTTGGAATACCGGCTGAACTGGCGAATATGTTGATTAATCTGCATCGCAAGCTCACGAGTTGGTGTTAAAACCAATACACGTGGGCCTATGCCAGATTTCTTGGAACGCCGCAAAATATGCTGAAGTGCCGGCAACACGAATGCCGCGGTTTTGCCGGTTCCCGTCTGCGCTGACGCCATCAGGTCTGCGCCCGACAACACCACCGGGATTGCTTTACGCTGAATGTCGGTAGGCTCGGTAAAGCCGGATTTTTCGATTGCTTCGAGTAGTCGAGGATCGAGTTTGAGTTCTTTAAATAGCAAAAATAATTCCAGTCGGCCTGTACGCCGCGTAAAAGTTAGGAGGGAGAGTGTAGTGAGGTCTTATAACCTCACCGGTTCTGGTTTAACCAGACTGTGGCAAGCATATCGCCTTNTCNGCCACAGAACGNTGCCAACCAGAGCACAAGTGATGGAAAGAAACACATCGAAGGCCAGAAACGCACTATCTCCTTATCGGAGAAGGCGCGACTATACAGTGCTTTCTAGANAAGTGCCAGAACCACNATTGTATCGATAGGCAAGATTCATNCCGTAGCTTGAGAGGNAGGTTTCCGATTTGTGTGCGGTGGGATAGTTTGGGTGGACACACTTGCNCCGGCTGACCAACATTTGACGGTATAAAGACAGGGGACTGGTGGAGGCGGNAGGCAATGGATGGTGAATTACCAAGAATTAACTCTGGACCNNGNAANAAATGGGGTTTATTCTTTCTATACTTTTAATGATGCACGAGGAGGNACACGATGGCGATTAGAGAATGGTCACTTGAGGGGGAGTACATCGAGTTTTGCAGCTGCGACTTCGGTTGCCCTTGCGAATCCATGGCGCCCCCGACCCGGGGCGAATGCAACGGTGCGGTCGGTTTCAAAATCACCAAGGGCGAATGCGACGGAGTCAAACTGGATGGGTTGGTCGTCNTCGCCACCTTCTATTTTCCTCGCGCTATCCATCACGGTGATGGGCACATGCAGCCTATCCTGGAGAGCCGTGCCACCGACGAGCAGCGCGATGCGTTGTTCTATATCTTGACGGGCGAAGATCAGCCAGTTGGAACAATGTTCCAGATCTTCAGCGTGATCATCGAGCATCNCCACGAGCCGATATTCACCGAGATTGGATGGGACTGGGATATCAAAGCCCGGCGCGCGCGTATCGACGTACCCGGCGTACTGCGCACCGAGGCGCAGCCCATACTGAATCCGGTCACCGACACTGAGCAGCGAATCATCACGACGTTACCCGACGGCTGGGTGTTCCACGAAGCAGAAGGGGCGGACGGCGCAGCCAAGGGCATCGGCGACATCAAGTTCGACTTCACCTCCCGGCACAGCTCACTGTCCTACGTGGTGTGGGATCGGAACGGCCTGAGCCTGGACCTCGATGAGGCCCGCCGCCGCTTCCCGCTCGCCAGCTAGGACACTAAATTTGGTGGCAGTCGCTTTTGATCTGGAGTCTGTGCTCCGACGCGATCGCCTCGTGGTGGTGGTCGCACTGGTCGCAGTGATCGTGCTGAGCTGGGCCTACGTACTTGCCGGCGCCGGTATGGGCATGAGTGCCTTCGAGATGACCCGGATGACTCAGCCGGTGGGCGTGATNGACTCGGCCCAACCCAGCATGCAGGGCATGTCGACGGGAGGCACGGCCGGCGGCGGCACGATGGTCACCGGCACATGGACGGTCGGGTACGCCGTCGTCATCTTCTTCATGTGGTGGGTCATGATGTTCGGCATGATGTTGCCGAGCGCGGCACCCCTGTTGCTGCTGTTCGCCCGCATGATGCGTAAGGAAAAGAACAAAGGTGCACCTTACGTGCCGACGGGCGTGTTTGCACTCGGCTATGTGATCATGTGGGCGGCCTTCAGTGCCATTGCTACTGGTGCCCAGTGGGGACTGGAAGCTAGCGGCCTCCTGTCCGGCATAATGGTAGGCACCAGCGCCGTGCTCGGCGCGGGGTTACTCATCGCAGCGGGCGTCTGGCAGCTCACACCCTGGAAGAATGCCTGTCTCAGGCATTGCCGCTCACCTATCGGCTTTCTTTCCGNGCACTGGCGGCCNGGGCGCACCGGCGCTTTAAGGATGGGCCTGGTGCACGGCGCATTTTGCTTGGGTTGTTGCTGGTTCCTCATGGCTTTGCTGTTCTACGGCGGCGTCATGAATCTCTACTGGATAATCGGGCTTGCACTCTATATCCTCATCGAGAAGCTTTTACCGGCGGGTACGCGTATCGGCCAGCTGACCGGGGTTGTCCTAATCGTCTGGGGCGTGGTGCTGCTGTTTTACGCTTGAGTCGCGGATGTGCGGATTGAGACCGCGTACTTTGGTGGATGTTTTTATGGAGTCAGGTCAGAAAGGCCGACATCGCACAATGTTAAATGCGCCCCCATGAACTAGAGACCTGGTTGTTGGCCTAAGCGGTTTCAGCTTTGGCTTGGGTGCTGGCTGTCACAGGTATTCCGGCCCATGGTTCGGGTTCTGTTGGAATGACCTTGTTTATTCCCCGCACAATTTCCCCCTTGGGATCATACATTGGCAAGGTGCAAAGCTCTCCTCGGTGCAACGTGCCATCTGTGCATTGAACATCCACCACGGCACCAGGGCCTAAATGAGTATTGTTCAAATGGACGATCCCAACACCGCAGGCCTGAAAAGGAGACCATGTGCTTGATGTAACCCGACCAATGGGCTGTCCGCTCTTTTCAAGCGTGTCTCCACGCACGGCAGTTCCCCCTTCAACACGAATGCCCCAACTGCGGCATTTTTTGTCCGCCGCCATCAGTGCAGTGCGTCCGACGAAATCACCTTTTTCGAAATCAATGAACCGAGCTAATCCAACAGCAAAGGGTGTGGTAGTTTGTGTGAAGTCCTGACCGGCTGACAGAAGGCCCGCCTCGATTCGTCGGCAGCGAAATCCGGGTGTAGCCGTCAGGATCATCCCCATCTTGCTGCCTTCTGCAAGGATAAAATCACCCAGCATTTCGATATCGTTTTCTGGGCGGAAGTAGATTTCCCAGCCAAGCTCGTTGGTAAAGCCCGTGCGGCTGATTATGAGTTGCTCACCCGCGATTGTGACCTCAGCCCAGTCGAAATAGCGCCATGAGTCTGGCATTGATCCATCGATCAAATTCTCCAGAAGCGCCAGAGAGCGCGGCCCTTGGATCTGGCTAACCCACACGTCGGGATCACTTATCGTCACATCAAGACCTTCGGCATGGGCTTTGTACCATGAAAACAGATCACCATCGGCCTGTGCAAACCAGTACCTGTCGTTATCGACCCGCAACAGCAGGCCATCAGTGATCATGCCGCCATCGTGGTAGCAGGCGAACTGGTACGAACAGCGCCCTTTCTTAACCTTCGACACATCGCGGGGAAAAATTCGTTGCAGCAGCTTTAGCGCGTCTGGTCCCGAGATTTCAAATGGATGCTCGCCGGTATGGCGGAAAATAATTTCTTGTCGCACTTTCCAGTACATCTCGTCTGGTGTTGCATTTGATAGTTTCTCCGGGTTCAGGCGCCCGGCATAAAGTGAATACTCCGGATCATAGGGCAGTTCCTGGTAGGTCAGTGGATGGACCGACATGGTTCGTGCTAATTCCACGGGCCGGTTCTCTTCTACAGGCAGCGGTACTACGGAAAAACGGAGTTTCTTCAGAGCGTCGTGCATATGGATAGCTAATAGACATAGATGTGCGTGGTATTGATTCGATTATAAAAGGATTCATGTACGGGGCCAGTGTCGTGCCTAAGAATGAGAACTTATGTCTAAAAACCCAAATCGGCTTGGAGCAATGAAGTCGAGATCGGGTTAATTACGGAAGTCTGGATCCACTAAGGCCGATCGCTTGGTCGCATCGTTCTGAAAGCAAAAGGAGAAATTGATGGCGTAAAAACTGTTCTATGTACTGTGGAGCGGCGATGGAGACCCGGGTAATTCTGGAAGAAATCGGTGCACCCTACGAGCTAACTGAATCGTTGTTCCCACCGCAGACCAACGGTGAATTGAGCGATATCACCGTCGGCGAATTACTCAATTCGCCTCATCTTTTGCCTTGTTGGATACACCACCTAAAGTGGGTACGGTCAAGGTACATGCTACCCGCGGGTAAATTGACGATAGAGCGCAAACAACGCATAGATCGCGACAGCTGCAACTAGCGACAACGGGAAGCCAGCGGGACCGACTGCGCTCATTGCAGTGCCCACCAGGAATGGGCCAAGCAGACCGCCGACACCAAACAGCACGGAAAACACGGCGTTGGCGGAAACCAGTTCTATATCACGAAAACGTTCGCCCAGCAGAGTAATGCCAACGGTAAAGACCCCCCCCATGGAACCACCCCAGACACTGACTACGGCCCATAGCGCCAGTGCCCGTGGTTGCCACCAGTCATCGCGCCCACCTTCGACAAGAAGAGGAAACAGAATGATCGAAACCATCAGGGCCAGAACACAGACAATCAGCAGCCAGCTACGGTTAAATTTGTCAGCTAACCAACCGATTGGGTATTGAAAAAAAACAGCTGCTACCGACCCGACCCAGATAACTGCATACCCGGTCTGACGGAATTGTGCACCCAGTACATCCATGGTGTAGAGATGGGCGAAAGATTGCATCGCACCTTCGACGACACCAAACATGGCTGATGCCAGCAGTACCGTGGGTGCGGCAAAAAACACCGCTGCCAAGCCCAGAGCGACTCCCTGTTCGGGAACACTCAACCTGACATCAAGTTTCCGGGTGGGCAGCAGAAAACCAGCCGCTACTACGATTGCCAGTAACCCCCATATAAACGGCCAGTAAGTGTCTGGGTCAAGATAAGCACCAAGTAGCGGACCGACGGCCCAACCGGCCATGCCGACCGTGACATAGATGCCCATCCAACGACCGCGCACTCGGTCGTTGACAATGTGGTTTATCCACGTATCGCCAGCGGTAAACAACAGTGAATTACCCATGCCAAGCACGAACCGGATCACCAGCCAGGTCTCGAAGCTGCGCAACGCTGGTAAAGCAATTAACGTTATTGCGAGCACTATCATACCGAGGGCAATGGTTTTGAAGAATCCGAGAGCTGGGATGATGCGTGGTGCGGCAAGTGCTACCACGATAATGCCGGCAAACTGGGCAGCCGCATTGATTCCGATCATGGATTCGCTGTAGCCCTGATTACGCAGAGCTTCGGACAAAATCGGCCAATTTAAAGAACTAGTGATCGATACCACCGCCAGCGCAGCGATGAGTGCGATCATGCAGCGAATTCTTTGCTGGGGAGTCAACTCACTCATGGCGTAATCAAATGCCCACCAACACGGGAACTGCGCGATATCTGCTCATCTGCAATCTTGAATTTTCATCCCAACTACATCTTGTTGACGATCTTTAATGGGTAGTGGTCTCTCAGACGGTCTTAGTTAATTGAGTAAATGGTCGGTGGTGAGAGGACATGACTTCCGTTAAACCCTTTCCCGGTAAAGGAATCACAGAGCTAACACTCATCCAGCTCTGTAAGCGAGATAAATAGTGTTAGACGATTCACCACCCGTGTATGGATTCGGAAAGGTCACTAGGTGAAATTCTGCAGATGCGAATACCTCGTCC
>PCBE01000090.1 GCA_002731295.1 Acidiferrobacteraceae bacterium
AACGTCGTGTAGTCGATCAGTGTCCAAGTATCATTCAGCGCGAACTGGCCGGTCAACGTTACCACAAGATTTGCCGCCGGATCGATCTCAAGATTCAAACCCGTGTCATTCGAGCGCTCGAGGGCGCCGACCTGGTCGCCGTCAATGACGAACGCGAGGGTTCCTCGGGGACCGATCACGGACGTATCCACGGAGTTAAAGCTCCGATTCAATCCGGTCGACAGCATCTCGAGGGTCCCGTTGATAATTTCAAGGAACTTGAAGTTGAACAATTCACCGGCAACCGAAACTGTCCCGACTCCACCCTGTCTGTCGCCAATCCTTACAACCATCCCGCCTCCCTGGGAACGCAGGGTGGCTCCCTCGGCGATATTGACGGTTCCATCCCCGCCTTGCCCCACGCCAACATGGATCCCGCTGCCGGTGTGCGCTCCGCTCAACATGCCGCCCGTGACATTGAGCAGACCCGTCTTGTGGTCGCCAATGAAGATGGTGGCCGGATTGTCTGCGCTGCTTGTGCCGAGATCCCCAGAAATCTCGACAATGCCGTTGACAACGGCGATGTCGCCGTCGAGAGGCACGCCCTGGCTCCAACGCTCGACTTCCGTCCAATTGCCTTCCCCGGTGAAGGTTGTGCCCGGAATGGGAAACGAATCCTCACCCAGGACAGTGATCTCGACCAGGTCCGAAAAGTAAAAATACTCTCCGCCGAGGCTGGGGTGACTGTCTAGAAAAGTCTGCCAGGCGTCCTCATCGTAGTGCCCGGCAGGCACCGTGATTGAGACACCGTTATCCAGGATCACATTGAGCGCCCCGATAGACAGTCTCCAGCCTAGTGTGACCAGGGCATTGTTCCCATGGAGATTGAGTGTCGTGTCCGGGCTGTCGAGGTCGTACAGAATCTCAAGGTCTCCATTGATCAAGTGGATATTGCCTGTGCCCAGGGAATCCTCGACATTGGCGAGCGTGTAACCCCTTGAAAAAGTCCACCCGCCGCTGAATTGGCTGTTTGCGGCGTTTAGTTCCAGATTCGGACCGATGTTGTCGGGATCGGAAACACCCATGAGCACCGTCAATCTGGCGTCACCGGAGATGGTTGAATCAAGTTGAAGGTTGTTGGCATCCCCGGTGATGTCGATCTGGCTGGCGGACAAGATCGACAAACCACCGCCCAAACCGAGGCTTCGCCAGGCCGCATCGTGCGGCAATGCAATCGTGCCACCGTTAAGACGCAAGTCCGCGACCTGTGCAACCGATTCGAACTCATGCTGCAGGGTCAGTGTTGTGCCCGATCCCCGCACCTCAAGTGAGCTGCCCGCAAACGCGGGTTCCAAGGTGTTCGGGGTAGCCAAGCGCGTGGCAAAGAAGTCCATGAAAATGTAATCGGCCCCTTTATGCGGCGCCAAGCCGTCCGACCACGCCGTTGCGTCGTCCCAGGTTTCAGCATTCGTTGTCAACAGGATGGCGTCGGCCGGGACACCCACAATTACGGTGATCCGCGCCACACTGGCGCCCTCTGCATTGGTGGCGGCCAGAACAAAGGTCTCGGACCGATCCAATGTTACTTCAAGCGTGCCCATCCCTTCGGTCGTCATGTCACTCACGTCACCCACACCATCAAGATCAAGCGTCCCAAATTCGCCCACCTCCCATGCCAGCGTTACCGTGCCCCCGGCNTCCTGGCGGCTGGGCGTGGCCGTGAACGACTTGATGATACCTGGNTCCGGGACGGCATGGCGGTTGAATTGAATCTCCACCTCNCCGGGCGTCAGCACCCGGCCAAAAACNTTTAACAATGCGATTTCGCCACGGAACTGCGTTGTCCCCTCCGGCTCCGTGCCGGCACTCCCGCCCAGGGCGCCTGCGATTCCAGCGGAAAAACTACTCCAGCTGAAGAGTGTGGATCGGCCATTCGGAGCACCCAGCGAGCCCTCGGAGTTACCCGTAATCCGTCCACCCGCGGAGCCGTTCACNTAGAGCGCCACCTGTTCGTTGGCTTCGTCCAGTACGGCCANAACTTGAATGAAATCACCCGNGTCAATGTTCTCAAGGGAGACCTCGAAATCATGGGTGCGAGTCCCGTCCTGACTGTTCAGGAAGCGGACAGCGCTCTGTGTGATCAGGAGGCAGCGCCCGTCATTGCCGCCGCCAGTCTCGAACAGGACCTGGGGAGCGTCATCCAACGCACCTGGACGCACCCAGATCTCGAAGGTGATGTCCCCACCCGGGAACCCCAGTGCGTCACCCCCCGAGTCGTTGCTGAATCCTGTCAGGTGATTGGCTGCCGTGAAGTGCGTGGTGTAGCTGGTGATGGAAGTGTCGAGCATGTTGCTCTTGAGATCAAAGTTGTTCACTCCAACCTGGTCATTGAAGAAACCGTCCACGTTCCCCGTGCCCCCGGCGTCGTAGCGGTTGGTGATCGCAGCCAGGACCGCATCGACGATCACGGTCACCCCGGTCTTCACGGTTCCGTAGGTGTTCGAAGCGGTCAACTCGTAGGTCGTCGTCTCACCGGGGGTCAGGCTGATCCCCCCAACAGGCTCGACGCTGCCAATGTCCGGGGCGATGGATATGTCAGTAGCCCCGTCCACCTTCCACCTGAGAGTCGTGCTATCGCCCGGCACGATCAATGTTTTGCCGGCCTCAAGAGAACCGATATTGGGCGGTTCCTCGACGACAACACTCACCGTGTCGGTAACTTCGACCCCGCTCTTCCTGAGAGTCAGTGTATAGGTGGTGGTCTGAGCGGGTGATACCTCCACGCTGCCGCGTCCGCCCGTCGTGCTGCCNGNAACNTCGCCGATTCCCTGGTCAATGCCCAGGCTGTCAAAGGCGCCAACCGACCACTCAAGCGTGCTTGACTCTCCGGCCGAAATTGCCGGAGGCTGGGTCCTGAGTGAATTGATCTCAGGCGCGGCGGCGGTCGAGGTCAGCGTGATCTTCAACTCTTCGTCCACGCCAAAACCATAATCGATGTCAAACGTGAAACCCTGCTGGTTCGTGAATGATAGGCCCTGGGCAAACTCACCGTCGAGGGTGTGGTACTTCATCAGCGTCCAGGAATCACCAACTTCAAATTCACCCAACAAGGTAATATGCAGGTTTGCCTCAAAATCGATTTCCATATTTAAACCATTGGCGTTGGCACGCTCCAATGCNCCGACNTGGTCTCCATCAATGACATAGGCCANGGTTCCGTTGGGTCCAATGGTCGATATCGTGTTGAGTTGGTTGAACTTGTTGTTGATNCCGGTNGGCAGCATCNCGAGGGTCCCATTGGTGATCTCAAGAAACTTATAATTCAAGAGTTCACCGGCAATNGTCANNCTGCCGNTNCCGCCTTCATCATCNCCTATCNTGACTCGCATGTTGCCCCCCTGCGAACGCATCGCCGCCCCGTCGGCAATGANCATTTCACCCACGCCTCCAGCGCCGCTTCCAACGTAAATACCGCCGTTNAGCCCCCCGCCNTGCGCTCCGCTCAATGTGCCTCCNGTAACATTCAACACGCCNNCGGTGCCCTCGCCCACNACCANNCGAGCCGGGTTAAAAGTGTTGGCCGGNCCAATGTTCTCGCTGATCTCGCAGGTGCCGTTGATGATGNCAGTGGCNCCNTCNGCCGGAATANCNGGGTTCCAATTCNCGGCGTTCTTCCAGTTGCCTTCNCCNGTGAACGTTTGAGCCGTTGATTGTGCCGTGATCAGGCCCAGNGCAAGCGCCGNCAGGATCCACTTCTGTGTCCGAGAGAAGTGCATCTGTGTCATGGTTCGTGCCAATATCTTTTTCATGGTTTGTGCCAATATCTTTTGGATTGTGTTCATTTGATTAGTAGATGTTATTTCTGGTCTGTATGTGTAATTTTCAAGGCAAATCCTTCCATCGATCGAGCCATGATTCCGGTGGTTATCATCCCTGTTCGATACGTTTCTATTCTGCATGCGCAATGTGTTACGGGCACTCTCTCCTTGTCTACTGGAAATCAGACTTTTTTTGTTAGAAATAAGACAACATCTGCGCAGGAAGCCTCGAGACATTCCCATTTGCCCCTAAGAGCTTGGCCAAGTGGGTCGGCAGGCTGCGCTGTGGTTGTGTGCCTTGTGAGCCTCCGGGATGATTTTCGGTTCAATGATTCTACGGGTGTTCCGGATAGCGGGACATCCAACCATGGCATCACCAGTAGCCGATGATTCGTCCGGCGGGAATGGTCGCGTTATGGGGCCTCATCATGGCCTGGTTGACCCATTGCACCGATCCATCGACATAGCCCACGTTGCCGCCTTCCGAACCGATCTTCTCTGGCTCGGGAAAGGAGTTGAATGTGCTGATGACACTGCCCCCGGGTCCATGCGGGCTGGAGGTCACCGGGGGTGTGAAGGTTCCCTTTTCGACCACGTCGGCAATCATGGCCCAGACCGGCGGGTCGGTGTCCCGGTTGGGGGAGTCCCAGTGTATCGGTGCGGTGGAGCCCAGCGGGGGAGGCGAATAGTTCTTGGGCTGTTTCGGGGTCTTGTGCCCCCACAGGTAGTAGTAGCCGAGACGATAACCAACCGACCCCCTGCGAAACCAATCCTGCTTGTTGGGGCAGGAAAAGGAATTGGTGGACAGGCTGCCCTTGTCGCGAAGGTAGAGGAACACCTTGTCACTGATAAATGTGTAGTGGGACATGTTGTTGTTGCGAAGCCCGGTTGGAAACCTGCCTTCGTTCCCACCCGAATACATGAGGATCGTCAGTGTGATCTGACGCTGGTTGGACTTGCAGACGGATCTCCTGCTTCGTTCCTTGGCGCGTGACAACGCGGGCAACAACAACGCGGCCAGGATGGCGATGATGGCGATCACGACAAGGAGTTCGATGAGAGTGAAACCGCTGCGCCTGGGTGTTTTCATAATGACGACCTTATTGCCAATTCGCTTTATCATTTTTCATCGGATGTGTGATGTTTTTACCACCATTTCCATGAGGGATTTGGAGGGGGAGACCAGATCCAGCCGGGAGCTTCGTTGGGGAACTTGAAAAAATCAACATGTCCATCCCCGAACAGGATGTTGTTGCGAAAGTGCCCCCGGACGGTGTGCCAGAGGTATTTGGGATTGTCCTTGGTCCGGTTGGGGTGCCATGTCCAGTCTCCCTGTATGATTTTGTTCGAGGGACTCCTGGCTATTTGTCCTGACTTGATGGAACGGCTGTTCCGGTCATTTTGCACGCCGCAAACCATCTTTACCCTGAATGAATCGTGGCTGAATTGGGGCAGGTAACTGGTTCCCCATGCATTGTAGCAATGATCGATGTTGTGCAGTGAATCTCCCTTGTCCGATGGGCATTGAAAGACCTCGACCGATGCCGCGTATTTGTTCAGTGGCCTGCGCTGGGCCGTTGTTGTTCCGCTGTAGAGGCTGCTCTTCCCTTGTTTTCCACCGGAAGTCGCCCAGTTGGTCAGTGCGGGATAGGACTCATCGTTGTCCCCCGCGTACATCATGAAGGCCAAGCCGATCTGCTTCTGGTTGCTGATACACTTGACATTGTTCGCCTTGGCCTTGGACCGGGCCAGCGCTGGAAGAAGCAGGCTCGCCAAAATGGCAATGATGGCGATCACCACCAGCAGTTCGATGAGCGTGAACCCGTTCCGCTTGGTTGTTTTCATAACGTGGTGGATTGAGGCCGGCGAATCGACTGTGACAATTAATCGATGTGTTGGTTCAAGCAACAAAACATGGCCCCTGAGGGGTTGAATGTCCATCAAAAGCTAATGAGCCGCGAACGCGCTTGGCCAAGCGGTTGACGGGACTTCAACAGCAACCGGTTGGGGCGGATGATTCCTGAACATCTAAAGTTCGCTTGCAATTTTCAGTCTTTTTTTGTTGTTAATTGGACATGCCAATAGATTCAAAAACAATTAGAAAAAACCAGCAACAGGCTTTTTTTGACGAGATAGGGTCTGATCAGCCATTACGTCAGCTGTTTGAACATTTGCCGGGGGTTTTCTTTTTTATCAAGGATCGCCGTAGCCGAATGATGGGTGCCAGTAGGAAGCTTTACGAACGGCTCGGTTGCTCGAGCGAGGAGGAGATGATAGGTGCGACCGATTACGATTTCTTTCCCGATCATCTTGCTGACGGCTTTGTGCGAGACGATCAACAATTGATGAAGACTGGTGAACCACTCATCAATCGTGTCGAAATCTGGTACAATGAACAACGACTCCTGGATTGGTTTGTGACCACCAAGTTACCTGTTCGGAGTGTGAAGGGGGAAGTCATCGGTTTGGTGGGGACGGTTCGCAGTTATGTGAGCAGCCGAAAATTGTTACTGCCCTATTCACACATCAATCGGGCTGTGGAATATATACGATCCAATCATCGTCAGCGTATTACCATTCTTGAACTCTCGAAAAAAGCTGGTCTTTCCATGCGCCAACTCAACCGCAAGTTTCAAGAGGCATTCAACTTGAGCGCGCAGGAGTTTCTAGCCAAGACACGCATTCAGGCGGCCAGTGACGCACTGCTGAACTCGGACTTGTCCATAACGGACATCGGCCTCGAGTTTGGTTTTTGCGACCAGAGCGCCTTCACGCAGACCTTCCGAAAACACGTCGGGTTGACTCCATCTAAATTTCGCCAGCGCTACCGAAGCCTCGGCGTTGGCGGATCAATGCGCCCGATACAGGGAGAGTAGCGACTGATTTGAGGAGGGGACGTCGATCTTTTCAACTTCGTCGAAAGTCAGGCCTTGTCGGCTGGTGGGCTTTCCAATTCACGGGCCGGTGGGTAAGTGCCGATCTCGATGTGGTAGCCTTCCGGGTCCTGAAAAAACAACTGGGTCACATCGGTGCCGGGCACGTGGTTGATCTTGTACGGGATGCCTTTTTGCCGGAGCAAGTCCTCGACTGCGTCCGTGTCGGCCACGTGAAAGGCGACGTGGTTGGCGCGGATGGAGGTTTCCGGGGCGTCGATGGCGGGGTCGCCCGTGGCGCAGATGAGGTGAATCTGTACGCCACAATTGAAGAGCCAGGCGCCGTCAAACCCGAAGTTGGGGCGCCAGATGGGGCGGAACCCCAGCACGTCGCAATAAAACGCCGTGCTCGCCTCCAGGTCATGTGTCACGCGGGTGATGTGGTTGACCGACTCGATGGGAAGAGGCTTGCTCATGGCAGCGGATGCTTGCTGGGGAGCAATACTCAAGTCAAGTCATGTTGATGCGCAGGTATCTCCTCACCCATCTTGTCACTGTCCGGGCGGGGGAGAGTCATTTGGCATGATGACTTTCAGCAATCGAGCGGCGAGCTTGCCCGGGTTGGCGTATTCGGAGTTGCTCATCACCACCACGGCTCGCTTTTGCTCCGGCAACAGCACCATTAAGGTCTTTGTTTTTTCCTGTCCCCCGCCGTGGCCGACGGTCTCGATGCCTGTTCCGTCCGTTTTCCAAGTGCGCAGCTCGCCGTCCCGGTAATGATTGCGGCTGAAGCCCAGGGCATAACTTGTTTGCTTTCCGTCGCTGGTCATTTGNGGTGTCCACATCTTATTGCGTGTAGCCGGTTTGACGAGGCGGTGGTTCAGCAGGCCCGCGGCGAACTTGGCAAAGTCATCGATGTTCGAGATGAAGCCGCCACCGCCCAGTTTCCAGCTCACGTCGGTGTCTGTGGAGACTTTCACCTGGCCGGTACGCCTGCGGTAGCCCACGGCGCGGTGGGGGATCTTCTTCCACTGGTAGTCGGGTTGCAGCGTCGCCAATTTCAGTGGCTTGGCGATGCGGTCGCGAACTTGGTGGGCGAATTTTTGTTTTCCCGCGCGTTCCACGACCGCACTCAGCAGGATGTAGCCATGGGTGGTGTATGAGAATTTCTCGCCTGGCTGGTTTACGAGCGGTGATTCCCTGAAAGTGTCCAGCGCATAAATAACATTCTCGAACGGGTGCGCCACCGGGTAGTCGCGCTTGGTCCGGATGACTTTGCCGTTGGTGTAGTGCACGATGCCGCCCTGGTGGCAGAACAGGTGCCGCACGCGAATTGCCGCGTCCTTGTCGGGGAACTCTGTCACGTATCGGCGCGGCTCGCGCTCGAGGTCCAGATCGCCGCGTTCCCACAGTTGCATCGCTGCGACGGCGGTGATCGACTTGGAGATGGACGCCCAGCGGAACATTGTTTGGCGGGTCACCGGCACTCGCTGCTCGCGGTCGGCCATGCCGTAGCCTTTCAGGTATTTGATTTGTCCATCTTGAATGACGCCGACGGCCAGTCCGACCAGTTCCTGCCTGGCCATCTCGTCGAGCATGGCGTGATCCACGCGCTTGGCCAAGGGGGCGGCCGGGGCGGCCGGCGCCAATGGCAGGCTCAGGCAAACGAGGGTAATGGCAAGACGAATTAAACGCATGGAGCTTGAGTTGGCTTCTGCGGCGAGACAATCATGACGTGCATGCCAAGTAAATCCATTTCCCGAAGCCAAGCCGCTGTGCTTGGCCTGCTGGCGTTGTTCGCGCTTGGCCAAGCGCACGACGACGACCGGTTTNCGCACGNCCAAGTCAAGGTGTTTCCCGGCAGCGAGTGGGCGCACTGGCCAACGCCGGAAGCCGCCGGGTGGTCGTCGGCCAAGCTGAA
Organism: Acidiferrobacteraceae bacterium; assembly: GCA_002731295.1. GTDB lineage: Bacteria > Pseudomonadota > Gammaproteobacteria > Arenicellales > UBA868 > REDSEA-S09-B13. Next base: position 8,592 of record PCBE01000090.1, read on the forward strand.
AGCCGCCCGTGACCACGCCGCCACGCTCAAGACCGTGGCGGTGATGATCGTGCAGGGTGGCAAGGTCGTCGATGAGTGGGGCGAGACCAAGCGGCCGTTCAAGTGCCACTCCATGCGTAAGAGTATTCTCAGCGCGTTGTACGGCCCGCACGTGGCGTCCGGCAAAATCAAGCGCACCAGCACGCTCGGCAAGCTGGGCATCGACGACAACGCCCCGTCGCTCAGCGACGTCGAAAAAACCGCCACTGTCGCCGACCTGCTCAAGGCGCGTTCGGGCGTGTACCACCCTGCGCTGTACGAGACGAAAGGCATGGCGGCCAAACGTCCCAAGCGCGGCAGCCACGCGCCCGGCACGTTTTGGTACTACAACAACTGGGACTTTAACGCCGCCTGCACCATTTTCGAAAACCAAACCGGGCGCGCCATTTTTGAGGAATTCGAAGAGCGCCTGGCCGGGTCGTTGGGCCTGCAGGATTTCGTCCGCGAAGAGCACACCCAGTACGTCACTGGGACCGACTCGGTGCACGCCGCGTATCCGTTCCGGTTGAGTGCCCGTGACCTCGCCCGGTTCGGGTTGCTCTTCGCCCGCGCCGGCCGGTGGGGCGGTGAACAACTCATCCCCCAAGACTGG
>PCBE01000091.1 GCA_002731295.1 Acidiferrobacteraceae bacterium
CCACTGCCGTCACATCGAGGGTATTGATTTTGGAGTTCTGACTGAGGTCTCGCTGAGGAACGACGCTTACAGTGCCCGGTTGCCAACCGTCAATGGACCGGTCAGTGCAGGGAATATTTTTCTGGTGCAGGACTGGAAACGCGCCCAGGCTTGTACCGACAGGCCGGTCAAAATCACGATTCCCGGGCCAATGACCATCACCGATACCACTGCTGATGCGTACTACGATGACGCCAAGCGGCTTGGTGCCGAGCTAGCAGATGTGTTGAATCACGAAGTGGTCGCTCTTGCAGAAGCAGGGTGCACGAATATCCAGGTTGACGAGCCGCTATTTGCACGAAAACCGGCAGCTGCACTGGATTACGGATTCGAAAACCTGGAGCGTACCTTTCATCGATGTCCCAAGAATGTCACACCTACAGTGCATATGTGCTGCGGTTATCCAGATCGGTTAGACAATCCGGACTATCCTAAGGCAGATCCGGACAGCTACAACAAGTTGGCAGATGCTATCGAATACTCGTCTATCATGGCAGTGTCCATTGAGGATGCCCATCGCCACAATGACTTATCCCTGCTGGATCGGTTCAACCAGACCTGTGTGATCCTGGGTGTAATTGCAGTTGCCAAAAGTAAAGTGGAATCAGTTGGCGAAATCAGAGATCGACTAACATCTGCGTTGGAGCACATTGATGCGGATCGCCTGTTGGCTGCACCGGATTGCGGGCTAGGGCTTTTGAGCCGGGAGCTGGCTCGCTCAAAGTTGGCGAATATGTGTGAAGCGGCACGTACCATTGGCTGATAAGGCGATCTGGAGCTCAGTTCGATTTGCTGCCCGGAGCTGAAGGGCGTATGAACCAACCGTCGTTGACGTTGACAGTATCGTTGTAACCAAAAACACCTTCAAGCTTGAATGTAATGCGGTAGGTCAAATCATGACCATCGGCGGCAGGAAAGTGTACAGCCGGTTCGATCTCCCAGAACAGCCAATCCCGGCCAGTTGTTCTGCGGTATCTTGCCTTGAGAACAACATCGTCCAGTTCTCCCGGTCTATTTCGGTAGAAGAACTCCGCGTCATACGCTATGGCGTGTGTGGTTTGCTGTCTTAGCCTCTCATAGAGTGTGAAGTACTGATCGATGCAGATACCGTCATTGCATTTATCGGTGTTGTTCTGGTACCAGCGAATCTGGGTTGTGGGTCGGAAAAAAAATCGGGTCGACAAAGGCCAGTCAAATGTAATTTGCCCCCGGTATTCAGTTTTAGCTTTAGTGAAATAGTGTAAAGAGTTCGTGATGCTGAGAACCCAGCGGCTGGCCCTGTCGAAAGTCAGGCGATGTCGCGCGCGTCCGAACAACTGGTAACTGCCGACTCGTTTTCGAATACCAGCATCGAAGCGCATTTGCCGTACCGAATCCGTACCGGCTGGTCTGATCCGAAGGCTGATGTTCTGATCTTCGGTATTGACTGGAGTCGTCGAATCATCGTCCTGACCGAAAATGATCTGTAGCCGCTGTTCGGTCCTGGGCAGCGAAAGTTTACCGCGGATACCTGTTCCCAGGCTTTGCCCGTCATTTTCATCGGTTCGCATTTTGATGTAAATGCGAAGGCGTGTTTCCTGGTTTTCGTCGTCAACGTTTTGGTTAGAGAAGAATCGGTCAATCCGATCTGCTGTATCAAGAGTCAATCTAGACCACTTATTGTGTCCGGTTTCAGTTGTGCTGGAAGATACGTCGCTCTGGTCAGCATGCGCACGGTTGCCTGTCGACGACAGGACGATTCCCATGATCAGGGCCAAACAGGCAGCAAACATCGGCGCGGCCCGGTTAGGGCAGCTCAGCACAAAACTGAGAACCATTTCTGAGCTAGCGGAGACTGATCAACGCGCATTCTGATCTCCCATCGGCCGATAAATTCACCCATGCCCAAAGCTGGATTAAAGGCGCTCAAGAGAGTAGCACCCCTAGGCGGATGCAGTTTCAGCCACACGGTGATGCGAATACTGCCTGCTCTATGGAAGCTATAGGTGGTCTGCTCCCGCCGTTTTCCGGAGGGGTCGATCCAGTCAACATTGAGGGTATGTTCACCATTGCGCAATCCTTGGATGTCAATCACGGAGAAAATCTTGTCGGCGCAGTTGAATTCATTACTCAATGACGAGACGGGAACGCCATTCTCAATTGAACTGGTGACAAAGGCATCCAGTGATGTTGCCGCCATGACNGGAGAAACGAGACAACATAGTACCAGTACAATCCAACGGCCNGGTATGANATGGCAACCGGTCATCTGTTGTTGANACCCNTTAGGCGGCTTTTCGTAANAGTCCCTCGGTTTCAGTGACAGCCGCTGCAAGTTTGTCGAACAGTTCATCGACTTGCGTGTTTTCAATAATGAGCGGTGGGCATATGCCGATCACGTCTCCNGGGAGGGCACGGACGACCAGGCCCCTGGNCAGGGCACTGGCTGCGATAGCAGGTGCGGCCTTTGCGTCAGGTGAGAACTGTGCTCGGCTTGACTTGTCAGACACCAGTTCCAAAGCTGCAATCAATCCAACACCTCGGGCTTCACCAACGATGGAACTNTCCGAGAGCTCACTGAGTCGTTCCAGAAAATGGGGGGCTACGGACTGAACATGACCGATCATGTCTCGCTCTTCATAGATTTTGAGTGTCTCCAGTGCAACGGCACAGGAAACCGGGTGACCACCATAGGTGTAGCCCATGCCGAATGCACCATGCTTNCGGCTTTGCTCCTTGAAAACATCGTAGATNTTCTCAGAGATCATCACAGCTGATATTGGAAGATATCCAGACGACAGTTGCTTGGCGCAAGTGACCATGTCAGGGCGGATATCGTAGGTGTTACATCCCCACATATTGCCGGTTCGGCCAAATCCACAGATNACCTCGTCAGCCACCAGCAGTATGTCGTACTTGTCCAGCACCACCTGNATTTTTTGAAAATAGGTGGCCGGTGGCAGGATCACGCCGCCAGCCCCCATGACTGGCTCGGCAACAAATGCAGCTACGGTTTCAGGCCCTTCCTGCAGTATGAGCTGTTCCAGACTGTTGGCGAGTCGAGTGGAGAAGGCCTCCTCGCTTTCGTCTGCTTCGCCNAAGCGGTAGAAATTGGGCGTNTCGGTCTGCTTCATTCGATCAAGCGGAAGGTCAAAATCATTCTGCATCAAGGGGATCGCAGTCAGGCTGCCACCAGCGACCGTAACGCCATGGTATCCGCGAAGTCTCGANATAATTTTCTTTTTATCCCTAAGGCCNCGACCGTTGTTGTAGTACCAGGCAAACTTGATCGCNGTATCGATGGCTTCTGAGCCTGAATTGAGAAAAAACGCCTTGGTCATGCCGCTGGGAGCGATGGATATCAGNCGCTCGGAGAGTTCAATTACCGGTTCTGTGGACCTGTGAGCAAAAGTGTGGGAATAGGGTAGATCGGCGAACTGTCGGGCTGCTGCATCAGCCAGCCGGGTCTCGGAGAATCCCAGTGACACACACCACAGACCGGCCAACCCNTCCAGATACTGGTTGCCTTTGTCATCCCAAACATAGATACCGTCACCCTGGGTGATGACCAGTGGGCCCTGTTCCTCATGTGCTGCAAGGTTGGTGTAGGGATGCAGTGCGTAGGCGATGTCAGATTTTCGGTTACTGTTGGGATTGGAAACCATGGGTGCGACTCCTTAAGCGGCGACCTGATCTATTCTTAATGGGTNCCGTGATGTTAGCATGATCAGAATTGTGCACTGTGGTGGGTAGGCGAACAAGGAATACTTGTCCTCGAGCGACCGAAAGACCACAATTCAGCGNGTAGGAATTAAGACCAGATGGACTGCCACTGACCACTATCTTTGGTGGTGGTTATCGGAGGGGAGAGATAAACATGGACGCTAAAGTCAAGATTACACTGAATCATTTCGTCGGGGGTAAGCAGATAGCGGGTACCAGTGGACGTTTTGGAGATGTGTATAACCCTGCCCTGGGNGAAGTAGTCAAACAGGTGCCCCTGGCCTCAGCNGAGGAAATCCAGTCAGCTGTTGAAAATGCTGCNAANGCATTTCCNGCGTGGGCTGAAACGCCACCGGGTCGTCGNGCACAAGTGCTCTACGCTTACCGGGAATTGCTCNACCGACACATGGACGAATTGGCCGAGATTGTGTCTGAGGAACATGGCAAGACGCTGGATGATGCGAAGGGTTCGATAACCCGTGGGCTGGAGGTGGTNGAGTTTGCCTGTGGCATACCGCAATTACTCAAAGGAGAGTATTCCGAGGGCGTCGCCACCGGTGTAGACAGCTGGAGCATGCGTCAGCCGGTAGGGGTGTGTGCAGGCATTACACCGTTCAATTTTCCTGCGATGGTGCCTATGTGGATGTTTCCCGTTGCGATTGCCTGTGGCAACACATTTGTGCTCAAGCCCTCTGAGCGTGATCCGTCCTGTTCTTTGCGCATGGCCGAATTGCTGAGTGAAGCCGGTCTGCCAGATGGTGTTCTGAATGTGGTTAACGGCGACAAAATCGCGGTAGATGCGTTGTTGACCAGTCCGANCGTGCAGGCGGTGAGTTTCGTCGGTTCGACAGCAGTCGGGGAGTACATCTATCAGACCGGATGTGAAAATGGTAAACGGGTCCAAGCGCTGTGCGGCGCAAAAAACCACATGGTGGTGATGCCAGATGCAGACTTGGGACAGGTAGTCGATGCTGTGATGGGTGCCGCCTACGGTTCTGCTGGTGAGCGGTGCATGGCGGTATCTGTGGTGGTAACCGTAGGTGATGACACGGCGGATCGGTTGATGGCGCTGCTCAAGCCACGAATTGAGGCCCTGAAAGTCGGTGCCTATGATCAGTCCGACGTCGAGATGGGCCCGGTGATCACACCCGATGCCCGCGACCGCATAAAGGGCTATATCGACCGGGGTGTCGAAGAAGGTGCCGATCTCGTCGTCGATGGCCGGGATATTTCAGTTGGAGGATACGAGAACGGCTGTTTTGTCGGTGCCACGGTTTTCGACAAGGTTACACCGGTGATGAAAATATATACCGATGAAATTTTTGGCCCGGTGCTGTCTGTTGTCAGAGCAGGGAGTTATGAAGAGGCCCTGGACTTGGTCAACAAGCATGAATACGGAAATGGCACCGCGATATTTACCCGTGACGGGGACGCTGCCCGTGATTTCACGCATCGCTCACAAATCGGCATGGTGGGCGTGAATGTGCCCATACCGGTACCGTTGGCGTTCCACAGTTTTGGTGGCTGGAAACGGTCCCTGTTTGGAGATCACTACATTCACGGGCCCGAGGGCGTTCGTTTCTACACCCGGATGAAAACGGTGACATCGCGGTGGCCGTCTGGTATACGCGAAGGCGCTGTCTACAACTTCAAGGCCGGCGGTGAGCACTGATTAGTGCTGTCGATTGAAGCAGGTGTCAGGCGGAAGCTGCGTTATTACCGGCAATCCTGCCGAACACCGCGCCGTTGAGTAGGCCGGTGCCACCGGGGTAGTTGTGGTAGAAAATTCCACCCACCAGTTCGCCGGCGGCGAATAAACCGGGGATAGGGATCAGGTCTTCGTCGACAACCTGCGCCTGCGGTGTGATCCTCAGTCCACCGAATGTGAAAGTTATGCCACAGGTCACGCCAAAGGCCTCATAAGGCGGTGTATCCAGCGTTGTCGCCCAGTTCATCTTGTTTATCAACAGTCCATCGGTTCGGCGCCCGTCTTTAACTGTCGGATCAAAAGGGATGTCGAGTCTAACGGCTGTATTGAATTCGGCGATGGTCCTAAGGAATGCTTCTCGATTCATACTATGTTCTTCGCTGAGTCTGTCTGCCAGTTCCTCAAGGCTGTCAGCCGCCACACGTGTAATCTGGCGGATACGGTACTCATCACGCATCAAGTGGGTGACTTTGGCATCGAAAACCTGCCAGGCTGTTTGCCCGGGTTGTTCCAGGATACGGCCACCATACTTGGCGTAGGTATAGTTCCTGAAATCCGCACCCTCATCCAGAAAACGTTCGCCCTCATTGTTCACAACCAGCGAGAAGGGATAAGAGTGTTTCTGGAACATGTCGCCTACAGCCAGGTCGCCGAATTCAGGCGCATTNAGGTCCCAGGCGACCGCGTGACAACCGGACCANTTACCCCGGGGCGCAGCGCCGATGTCTAAGGCCATTCGTATGCCNGCCCCAGTGTTGAAGCGACTGCCGCGCACTTTTGCCAGTTCCCATCGGGGTCCAAGATAACGTGTGCGCATCTCGGGGTTGGCCTGGAAGCCGCCNGTTGCGAGGACGACGGCACGACAGTTGACCGTACTGTTGATGCCGTTCTGCCTCACGANCAGACCATTGATGGTGCCATTGTCATGTTGAAGAGCCATCACACGGGCGCCATACCGGATTTCTACGCCCGTGGATTTAGCAATAGCAGTTTCCATATCCACCAGTCCCGGCCCACCCCCACGAGCCTCGACGGTCAGGCCACCCCAGAATCTGAATTTACCGTCGACCTTGAATGCCTGACGGCCATACATCGGTATGAACCTGACGCCTTTGTGACGTAGCCAGCGTACGGTGTCCAGGCTGTTCTTTACCAGAACTTCCACCAGATCGGGATCACAACGGAATTCGGTGACACGAAACATATCGTCGAAAAACTGCGATTCACTATAACTGCCGAAATCAGAATTGTTGATTTCTTCTTCGCTAAGGTCACAAATGTCTAGTAGATCGTCGGAGCCGTTGTAAACAAAGCGAATNCCGCCCGCCGTGAAGCGACTGTTGCCACCATTTTCAGGCTCAGGTGCCCGTTCAAGCACCAGTACCCGTGCACCGTTTTCGGCTGCGGCAATGGCCGCACACAGNGCCGCATTTCCAGCACCTGCAACACAGACATCGTATTCTTGTTGAGCCATGTTTAGATACTCTATATTGGTGGTTACCGGTATTCGACAAGTCTNGGATCTATTGTATCGCTCAGAAAACAGGAGGTAACTGCCTTGTCTCCTTTTTTGTGTTCACCTTCAGATCACTATCTTGCGTCCCCTGGGTCACCGTCGATGAGCATGGTGCCGGGGGTGGCGAGTTGCGGTGGATATTGAATATTATGCATAGGGTGNGCCGGTGTAGANTTGNGAAAAGCGCGATAATCNGGAACTGAGTGCTGTTTGCAGGAACAAAGTAATGATTGAGAAACTGCCCGAACTTGTCAACAACAATGAGGCACTGATCCGAAGGGGTCGCTGGCTGAATGATGTGTTTCTGGTTGAGGTGGGAGAAATTCAGTACCTGGTCCACGTGGCTGCTGGTCGGGTTGAGTGCGTAGAGACCGGACCATTCGTGATGCCGTCGTGGACATTTGCAATTCGTGGTCCGGAGGCCATGTGGCGCAGGTTTTGGCAATCGGTACCCGCGCCCGGGGACAACGATTTGTTCGCATTGCGGAAAACTGGAGAGATGACAATCGAAGGCAATCTGAAGCCGTTCATGGCTAACCTCATCTACGTCAAAGAGGTGCTGGCGATGCCGCGTTTACTGGACGACAGAACATGAATCCGTGGATAGAACCTGTTTCAGGCCGTTACCTTCATCTCGAAATTGGTGGCCGACATCAGCGACTGTATTACGAAGAATCAGGGGAAGGGATTCCGCTTGTCTGCCTGCATACCGCTGGGTCAGATGGCCGTCAGTATCGTGGCCTGCTTAACGACGAGGAGGTCACCCGCCATTACCGGGTGGTTGTATTTGACATGCCCTGGCACGGAAAATCATCGCCCCCTGAAGGGTGGCAGAATGAAGAATACAAGCTCACGACGCCAGCCTACACCGATATGATCATGACGCTATGCGGCGCACTCGAACTGGATCAACCAGTGGTCATGGGCTGTTCGATCGGCGGTCGCGTCGTATTGAACTTGGCGCTTGAGCATGCCGATGAACTGCGCGCAGTGATTGGTCTGCAGTCTTCAGGCCACGTAGACCCTTACTACGACATAAATTGGCTGCATCGCGCGGATATTCACGGCGGCGAAGTGTGTGCAGGCTATGTCTATGGGCTGGTGGCCCCACAAAGTCCGGAGTCAGAGCGCTGGGAAACGTTATGGCACTACATGCAAGGTGGCCCTGGTGTTTTTAAAGGGGATCTCCACTTCTACATGATCGATGGTGATATTCGTGACGAGATCAGCAAAATTGATACTGACAAATGTCCGGTTTACCTGCTTACGGGTGAATACGATTACTCCTGCTCGCCCGATCACACGCGGTCGACAGCCGCTCGAATCAAGGGGGCAGACATGACGATCATGGAGAAGCTTGGACACTTCCCGATGAGTGAGAATCCAGCACAGTTCCGCCGTTATCTTTTGCCGTTGCTTAATCGAATTCGCGGTTGCAATAAAACAGCCCGCTGATTGCAGCACGGCCCGACTTTGAGCGTTATGCGTGCGTATTTAATGGGATCTATTAATGAATAAGCAGCAGAATATTGGTTTTATCGGTCTGGGTGTGATGGGTGAACCCATGTGCCGGAACCTTTCAACCAAGTCAGGCCTTACATTCACGGCGTTCGACAGGCGTGAGGAACCTTTAACGCGGCTGGCACAGGTTGGAGTCGGGCGTGCCGCCTCACTCGCAGAGATGGCTGCTTCAGACGTCGTATTCTTGTCCCTGCCAGACGGTGAGGCGGTTCGGGATGTCTGTTTGGGAAATACGGGCCTGATTACGGTGCTGAATGCGGGTGCCATAGTGGTTGATCTGGGCACATCGCCAGTGGCATTGGCGCGTGAACTCGATAGTCGTTTCAGAGGGCATGACGTGCTATTTTCCGATGCACCCGTTGCAAGAACTAGCGCGGCCGCGGAAGCTGGAACATTGAGTATTATGGTGGGTGCCGAATCAAAGATATTCAATGCACTTGAACCACTGCTGAGAATGATGGGTGAAGAGATCACACATTGCGGCGGTGTAGGTTCAGGGCAGCTGGTCAAGATTATGAACAACATGGTGCTGTTCCAGACAGTTTCTGCCTTAGCTGAGGCCCTGGCTATCGGGCGCGGTGCAGGAATCGATCCTGCGGTGATGTTTTCTGCGTTGTCGAAGGGTTCAGCGGATAGCTTTGCGTTGCGTAATCATGGCATGAAAGCCATGTTACTGGATACGTTTCCGCAAGATGCGTTCAGCACAGCCTACGCGATGAAAGACCTGGGCTA
>PCBE01000092.1 GCA_002731295.1 Acidiferrobacteraceae bacterium
GAAAAATCTGAGATGTAATTTGAGCAGGTACAATGAACGCAGCTAATCCCGCTAAACCCGTAACAATGGCTATTGCGGTCATAAGATTTCTCGGGTTCATATACTCTCCATTAATCTAGATTTGAGATGTACTCGTTTCAGTTGTTTCATAATATATCTCAATGAGCCGTTGGATTAGGTGCTTTGTACTCACCCTTTTGCTGCTACTCCTATCGCCTTGGTGAAGTGTTCTGCTACATTTCTGCTATGCCAGAAGACATGAATCCGAAGCGTAAACGCAGCACAGGACTTGGCAGTGCAGTTTTATGGGCGCTAGGGAGAGGCGGAACTGTAGGATTCGTATTCGTAGCTTTTGTAGTAATAGCGGAAGCAATAGATACCTAGTGCGGACCACCTAACCCCCACCCTGGAGTCGCAGTCATACAATGCCTTGGGCCCTTGTGATCTCTTGTTGTATAGGCATGTTCGCAGCGACGGCCAGTAGTGCAACCCGGGCCCCTTTTCTACTTGAAATGGCAACAGACTTCGCAGTTGGTTTACCTGCAATTGCCAATCTGTTTGGACTAACTGCCGTTGTCTGGGGAATATCGTCTTTTCTTTCCGGAAAGGGTGCAGACCGATGGGGACGTCGAATATTCCTAATAGTTAGTCCCGCTGGCCTTGCAACATCGTTGGTCGCCACTGTAGTTATCCAACAATATTGGCCACTAGTGATTTGTGTCGCGTTCGTTAGTATTTTCTGCGGTTCGTTTAGCACCGCTTCGATGACTGAAGTTTCTTTACGAACAGACAACCAACAACGTGGTCGGGCGTTAGGTTGGGTCATGAGTGGCCAGTCTCTTACTCTGCTGATTGGTATACCGTTAGCCGCTTGGATAGGTACTTGGATCGGTTGGCGCGGTGTACAAATCTCCGTCGCGGGTGTGGCGATTCTTGCCATGATCTTTCTATTGATAGACGCAGACGATAAGTCACAAAAAACGAGGGTCGTAAACAAAGGTATCGGCGGTAAAAAACTAACGCTCAGACAAGCTTTAACAGGCTCTGTCGTACGCCTTTTTGGCTCATTGATCATGGAGCGAATCGGCTTTGGACTGGCTACTTTTTACTATCCGTCATTTTTACGAACCCTATATGATCTTGAAATCGAAGCAATTGCTCTACCGTTGGCAGGATTTGCCGTTGGGAACATCACCGGCACCCTTTTGGGAGGACAACTCGCAGACAGATTTCCTTTTCGCAGAGTGAGCAGTGCAGGGATGCTATTACTGTCTGGTAGTTTCGCACTAGCGTGGTTCCTTTGGACTCCAGGTCTCGTAACCACTGCATTTCTAGGGATTGGATTTTCCCTATTTAACGCTTTATCTCGCCCACCGTTGATGGCAGCCTTGGCTGACGTACCTACAGAAGTACGGGGAGTTATTATGGGCTTGAACAGTTCTGTGGCTAGCATTGGCTGGCTCACGGCGTCTGTCCTCGGGGGGTGGCTCTATCTCGTAGTTGGTTTCAAAGGATTCGGGCCCCTAATGCTATTTGTTTGCGTAATAGGAGCCTTGATCCTACTTCCCGACTGTAGACAGAGATCGAACCAATTAACGGTCAACGAATAATGCCGCGATGCGCTTAAACTGAGTCCATTGGTTTGTTCCGATAACTCCACTGCGCATACATCAGGTCAGGTGTAGATATTACCTCCAAGATATTTCAACCCAGTATCACAGGCTAACGTAACCACTCTCTGACCTGACTCCATCTCTTTTGCAATTTCTATTGCGCCAGCTACATTTAACCCGGTCGAGCCACCACAAAATATCCCCTCCTCCTTTGCTAGCCGCCTACACATTGCAAATCCTAACTCTTGATCGACTGTACGAATTTCATTTAAAACCGCTCGATCTAGAAATGGGGGTTCAAAACCGACACCTACTCCCTCTACTTTATGCGCACCCCCTTTGCCTGTTGTTAAGAACGGCGACTGTGCGGGTTCAAATGCTACGACGCCTGCTTTCGAACCCGATTTAACCANCCCCTGCCAAGTNCCCATAAGTGCACCNCCTGTACCTACAGAAGCACACAAGATGTCGACATCGCAACCAAGTACATCAGCTATTTCTTGACCCATAGGCTCGTAACCAACCGTTACGTCAGAGGAGCCGAANTGATCGACATAATATGCATTTGCGTCATCACAGANGCTCATTGCTCTANCTTTCATCCGCTCTATTAACTCCGGCGTGATNCCTTTTCCATAACTTTCCTCAACAATCACCTCCGCACCGAACGCTTCCATAGTTAGTTGTTTACTTNGAGAAAAGGCATCAGAAAANACGGCAACAAACTTTAACCCNAGTGCAGCTGAAACAAAGGCGAGAGAAGAACCGGTACTNCCGCCTGTGTATTCCACTATNGTNTCGCCAGGCGATACATCATGNCTGCNGATGGCATTGTTAAGGACAGACATCGCCACTCGGTCTTTATATGANCCGGTAGGATTTCCGGCTTCATACTTAAGCCANACTTCCGCGCCTCTNTCTGGCGTGACATTTCTNAGTTTGATGATTGGGGTATNCCCAACTAAGTNCAACACTCCTCTAGACAAAACATGNCCCCCTTACANNACTNGTGNATGTNTTTCATACCGTTATCTTAACCCCACCGCTGTCTAGACTGGATATTCGAATTCGTTGATTGATTAAATGGGGCGGACACCCCAAGTTGGTGTGCTGAAACAGGATCCATCTGTAAATCTGAGACTAGTCGACAAATCTAAGTGCTTCACCAAGCTTAAGCGGCATATCGTTGTAGTCACCTTCTCCACCGTCCTGCCAAAGGCACCAATGGTCAAGGCCCTGTTTCTGAAACGACTGTAATCGAGCCCCGATCTCTGCAGGTGTACCGCACAATCGTGATGCACGTGCGTACAACCAATCATAGAGTCCTAGTGATTTGGCTCGTTGAACCAGCTTTTCCCCCCGCTCACGGTCTTTGTAGGCAACTGCAAGGTTATGACCGTCAGCATGCATTTCTTTGAGTAACGGAATGTACTCCGGCGGTATGAGCTTACCCTCTGTGCTGCCCATGACCAGCCATTGGGAATCCGCACCCAAGTGAGACTTCAGCACTTCCTCGGCACTTTCACCGAACCTGAACTCCGAATACCACCAAATCGCGAACTCATGAATATCGCGCTCAAATTCAACACAGGCGTCCGCGACTAGTTGCTTAACATGTGCAATATTCTGGGGTGCATAGCCCATTGCAGGAATGATGCCATCGGCAACTTCCACTGCCATCCGNAACACACGCGGGCCAGAACAGGCCACGTAAATTGGCGGTGCCGATGACGGGTCATAGCCATCCCACTGCAAGCTAAATTCGTGTCCTTGCCAGGTCGCAACCTCTCCACGAAGCAACTGCTTGAGCGCAACGATGTAATCACTCAATACGCTGACCTTAGCCGGACGGAGACCCGCACCCCAAGCCGCACTATCGCCCGTTGCNATNCCGACCAGGAGGCGCCCGGGCGCCATTTCACACAGGGTTGCTATTGCTGATGCAGCAACGGATGGATGCCGTGTCAACGGATTTGTCACCGCGGTCATCACATTCAAAGATTTCGTCTCGCGTAGACACTCNGCACATGACATAAACAACTCACGCGATATCAACGGGGAATCCGCAACAGCGACGGAGTGCAAACCCGCACGTTCACTCGCAAGCGCGACCGGCCGCATGTTTTGAAACGATAGCGGCATTAGGTTGTAGCTCAGTTTCATCCCATGCCTCTTTTACAGTTAACCGGAACTAGAACTATCCAATATTCTCTTAGGAAGACCTTTTCAGTTTCTCCAGTCTCCCCGCCAATGTTTCGGGCTATTCTTGTCACAGTAGCCTATATCCCAAGACTCTGGCTGTTTGGTTCTTTTCTTGTNTGATTCAATAGATATAGCGTTGTCAGTAATTTGCTCGATCTCATACACAGATACCAGGTAATCATCTAGCCGACCCTTTGTAGCTTCTTTTGAATTTGGGATTATCCACGCAATAACCTCATTGTTCCGAATTATTACCTTCCANAACGACTCCGGTATCGAAACACCGTGCAACGGCAGGTAGGTAATTTCTTCCTTCCATATCGGTCCACCAAGAATAATTAGTCGTGAGTAGTCCCGGAAGCATTCGGTGATCTCCTCAGTGAGATGCCACGCACCTCTATTCATCTCTTTAGTTTGTGGAAGAATATTCGTCATGTAGTTCGTCTGATGTGACGCAATCAGCGAATGATCCATATGGTTATACGGCACTAGACGGCCCCGGTTATAGCCTTCGATATTCTTGTTTATGTTGTAACTCGAGGTTTCAAACTGTTGACAGTACGGTTCAAGCATGGGGTCGTGATAATACTTTTTGATNCGTGGAACCGCTCCAACATCACGATCTAGTTCATACTGAAATCTGACAGCAGATCTCGCTTTGCAATCAAACCAGAGCGTAAAACCATGATATTCGAGCTTTGANACTTCGGCTGACAAAGAGAGCGGAATCAGAAGCACAATAGCGAACAGATGTTTCATATCGCCATGTTACCNCCTGAAGATAACTATGTGGGCCTCTATAACAGAACTGGGACCAATGGATCGTTCCACTNAAACCTGGGATTGCTCCCAGTCCGATTAGGGGTCCCTTTTCGATCCCTGCGAGATGTTGTCAAAATCAGGTTTAGATCGNNACGAAGGTTAAATCTTNGTGTGCTGAAACTANGTNCATTCTANNCCTCTCNGGTCCATTCAGATCAACTANCNTGGAGTCGGAGCCTGTAANTTAAATCTGCANCGTATTATTCCTAGCTCAGTCGCCGCCGCCTCATTGCCTTCCCAGCTAGCAAATACATAACGATATAAACAATAACTCGATACATTACGGGAGAACCAGGGGGAATACATATGAATGAAAATCCATTGACTCCCCGTAGGCCCAATTCATGTGCAATTCGAATGCACTCATAGTCAGTCATGCCGATCGGCTCCGCTAGCTCTCCCAATATATCCCCAGGAGCTGGGCCTGCACCACCCAATACATCCATATCAAAGTGGCCATATATTGCACTTGTACCGTTATAAGCATGATCCAGGCCTTTACAAACAGCCTCAATGCCCTGTTGCCTTACATCCCACCCGGAATAAAAATTTGCGCCGCGATTAAGTAATTCCTCTACAACATCGGGCGCCTCTAACATACCTCGTGGACCAATCTCTACTAGGTTTCTTGCGTGAATATTTTCATGAAACTCAATTGTTTTATAAAGCCAACAAAACCCACCNGCTATTCGAGGGTCGTTTGTTTGAGGGCATTCGCGAAAAATATCCCAGTGAGTGTCGAGGCTAACAATGCCAACATCTCCATCAGTGTGCTCGGCTACGCATTTTGCTATTGCATAAGAACTACACGGCGAATTTTGACCAACAACTATAGGTAATGCCCCGACATCTAATGCGTCATTGACTTTTGACTCTACCGCTGATTGTGCTTGTAAAATAAGTTCTGGATCTAACTTTCCGACATTAGCTTCCGGTGGAATTTCTGCATCACCATAATCCACAAGCTTCAGGTGATCGAAAACATTTAATCGGAAATCCTGTACATATCCAGATTGATATCTTATTGACTGCTGTCGAACCCGTTTGGGTGCAGCTAGCCATTGTTCTTTAGCAATACCAGCCCATTCATCCGATGAACTGGAAACATAAGGGCTCCCAATGACAACCACATCAGCTCCTTTCAAATCTTGCTTATTTTTTGCATGAGGTTGAGCCATGAACGTTGGCGTTTCCTCGTCAATCATAGGAAAGTTGCGTTCAGCNGCCCACATACTTTCTCTCGTTTCGTTCCAATCAGGATAGTTCATATTGTTTCATCTATTTTTGATTCGATTATTGATTCTGACCAAGATTCGTCTAAGACCTTGGGTTCCTACCAAGCATTTGACTCACCACATTCCTCAATAATTCTTAGCTTTTCATCTTGTACTGCCTCAGCAGCTGCCTTTCCTTCGACGATACTTATTCCAGCAGACCTGTCTCTAATGCAGTTCTGTTGTGGAGAAAACATGTAATAAANTACACCTAGTATCACTACGCCTATCAATGTCTGTTGGATTTGCTTTCTACTCATAAATCGCTCTACTTTGGAGTTGGAATGTGGTCTCACTGGTTAAAAAGCTATTTATACCAGCNTAGGGTCACTTACCACCATGATACGGTGCGCATTATCCTTTTGCGGGGGGNANCAGGTAGTTTAGTAATTTCTGCTGGGTTCATGTTTGTTACCCGANTTGTTTTGACGCTTATCGNCTTGTTTTTACTGGACACCTCGTGCCGGCTGCTCAACTTTCCGGCATAATCCACTCCCCGTCCGCGGTCATCTGGCAACTCGCATAACCACCACGGGCTGCCACATCTGAATTGGTTGTCTTTCCCATGCTGAAAATTACTGACCTTTCCTTGCGACGTGGTAGCCGCCTATTGTTAGAAAACGTTGAACTTGATGTATTTCCAGGCCAGCGAATGGGCCTGACCGGCGCTAACGGTTCCGGCAAGTCCAGTCTATTCGCCGTTATTGCCGGACGACTGGAGGCGGACCAGGGCAACGTAACATTGCCTCGAGACACCCTGATTACCGAGGTGCTGCAGGAAACTCCCGACTCAGATCGCACGGCCATCGACTACGTTATTGATGGCGATCAACCTTTCCGATCTCTCGAGCTCAAAATTGCACAGGCGGAACTAGACGACAATGGCACTCTACTAGCAACCCTACATAGTCAGATGGACGACATAGACGGGTTTCGAGTCTCAGCTCGCGCCGGCCAACTGCTGCATGGATTAGGTTTTTCTGCAAAAGAACAAAGTCAGAGTGTGAATACATTTTCTGGTGGCTGGCGCATGCGCCTCAATCTCGCCTGCGCACTCATGACACGGGCTGATCTGCTATTGCTTGATGAGCCTACCAATCACCTGGATCTCGACGCCATGGTCTGGCTGGAACGATGGCTGACTGGTTATCTCGGCATTGTGCTCGTGATCTCCCATGATCGAGAATTTCTTGATCGCTCAGTCACCCGCATTGCTCACATCGAGGGCGGGACGATCCAAGTCTACGAAGGAAACTACAGCCTGGCGGAAGAACGGCGGGCCGCATGGATTGCAATTCAAAATAAACAACACCTGCGTCAGCAAAAACAAGTTCGCCACATGCAATCCTATATCGATCGATTTCGTTACAAGGCATCAAAAGCAAGACAGGCTCAAAGCCGCTTGAAAGCACTGGAACGCCTGGAGATTATTTCACCGTTTCACCAGGAGAACAGGTTTGTTTTCGAGTTCGAAACACCGGACCACTCTCCACATCAACTGGTCGACCTCAAAGGAATCAATGCGGGTTATAGCGAGGTTGTCTTATCAAACGTCAACTTTCGCCTTTCAGACGGTGACCGAATCGGTTTGCTGGGAAGAAATGGCGCTGGCAAAACTACCTTAATGAAGACTCTCGCAGCCCAACTACCGCCTCTTCAAGGAGCATACACCGGCGACTCCAAATTGCGTATTGGCTATTTCGCCCAACACCAACTGGACCTGTTAAATCCGCAGTGGTCACCCCTTGATCATCTAACAGCCATCTCAGATCAAGAAAACGACCGTTCCTTGCGAACGTTCCTTGGCCGATTCGGGTTCTCGGGTGACATGGCGACGGAACCGGTTGCAATCCGCTCTGGGGGGGAGAAAGCCCGCCTGGTGCTCGCCCTGATTGTCTACCGCAAACCCAACCTGCTGCTGCTGGACGAGCCGACTAATCATTTAGACATTCAAATGCGCGAGTCCATTTCATTCGCGCTTCAGTCCTACGATGGCTGTCTGGTCGTCGTTGCCCATGACAGGCACCTGCTACGATTAGTCACAAACGAGCTCTGGTTGATAGATGATGGCTCTCTTCGTCCCTTTGATGGCGATCTTGATGACTATGTGAACTGGCTCCGCCAGCGGCAAAAAGGAACGGGTAAACTCATTGAGCGTCAACTGGATGAAAAAAGTAAAAAAGGGAAAGATGTCGCTATAACAACCGAGCAATTCACTCGGTCGTCAAAATCTGCCCGACAAGAAAGAGCAAAACAAAGAGTAAAGGTCAAACCGCTACGTGCCAGTCTTGATCGGATCGAAAAGCAGCTCGCCAAGGCAACCGAAGTACAGCAGCAACTTGAAGAACAACTCGCTAATCCAGAGATCTACAATGAAGCCAATCGAAATCAGCTACGTGAATTGCTGTTCGATCAGGCACGAAACGCACAACTTCATCAAGAGTTGGAAGATCATTGGCTCGCGGCCTCGGAATTACTGGAACGGGCTGATGTTCCTGGCTAGTTTCTCCGAACGGGGTTGCCAATATTCAATCACAAGCGTCCTTAACAGTTTTCTTGGATCTACTTCCTTTGCCATGCATGAACATACGCTAAGCCGATCAGCATAGAACATGTCAAGTATTGCTTGCACTGTCTCTGACTTACAATCCAACATCTATTTACTGCAGCCAGTATCGATAAAACCGGAGGGCTTATGAATCTAAGAACTGTATTTCGCATTGGCGCTATCATTTTTCTAATCAATGCATTGGGGCTACTTTTTTCAACGGCAACATTTTTTGAAATGGCCAACCTTACGATGTCTCCTTCTCTGTTGACTGTAGGCCAGTTTGTGGGCGTGACCTTCTTAATTCTTGCGTTACTGTATTGGAGAACACCAGACCTTGCAGGCCAAGGGATAGCATCATTTGGGCAGCTATTCGCTATTTTTCATGGATTATGGGTTTTGATAATTGGATACCACATTGTGTCAGGACAAGCATCCGGGGCCACTGCTTACGGCAATATAATAGTGACTGCCATAATTGGCATTCTGTTCCTTGTGTACAGCAAGAAATCTGACTAAATGTTTCTGCTAATCCGCTGAACTGAGTATTATTTAAATAAAGGCCCCGCTACCACGGGGCCTTTATTTTGCTGAGTTACCGATGTTTCTGGATGCTCAGGATTGCCTTCGCTGTGCAGGGCGCGGTTTCACAATCAAAGTACTTGTTGTCACGAAGACCTCTTCACCCTCCTGATTGCTCAATTTGGAGATGTAGCGAACAAAACCCAAATCCGGTTTGCTCTTCGACACGCGGCTTTCCTTGATTTCCACCTGCCCACTCAATTGATCACCAGGACGCACGGGTGTTGGCCAGATCATCTCTTCATGACCAGGCGAGCCCAAGGTTGTCTCATGACATAGGAATGCCTTATGCATCAGTCGAAGCTAGACCAAAGCTGTCAGCCAACCGCTGGAAATGATACCTCCAAATACGGTTTCTTGTGCCGCCTGGTCGTCGATGTGGAATGGGAAAGGGTCGTACTTTTTTGAAAACTCTATGATCTCGTCGTGCGTAACATCGTACGTCCCCAGGTCAAATACATCCCCCGCTTTGTAGTCTTCGGCATATCGAATGTTCACTTTATTAGAGCTTCCGCCTGTTCATATCTGGATTCGTTAAGTACAGCACTTGCGCTTTGACTGGCTTGGATCAATCACCACATTTTCGAACTGGTCAGAATCAGCGTGCTTTACATACCATTCCCAGCGAACACCATCCGGCCCATCGACCCATACCTCGGTTTTCTCAGCATAACAACACTGTGTTTCATCGATACCGGTGGTCACCATATCTGCTCGAGTAAGCCGGTCCTCGGCTGTAAGCACCTCTTCCGTGGTCTGCACCTCTACACCCAGGTGATTGATACTGCCGCCTTTGCCTTGATTCTCAAACAAGACCAACTTCAGTGGCGGCTCAGCAATCGCAAAGTTCGCATAACTCGGTTTCACCTTGGCAGGCACTGCGTCAAATAATCGTGAGCAAAAATCGATAGCCTCATCAAGATTTTCGACGTTGATTGCGAGTTGTACTCGACTCATGGTTGTTTCACTCCTCAGACAGTTGCAAGCAAGAAAACAAAGGCAAACAGACGTTTCATACGACTACCCTGTTCCTGTTACAGGATCTATAAAATACCTCCTAACACAATCAAAAGAAAGTCCCGCCTTTATTGGGGTGTATGCGGGGATCCATTTGCCCGTTAGCTTTCACCGACAAATGCGATGGCTTCGATCTCAACCAGCATGGTCGGTTCCGCAAGATGTGCCTGTACTGTGGTGCGGGCCGGTGGCATCTCCCCAAATATTCGTGAAAAAACATCGTTCATCTTCTGAAAGTCTTCGATATTTTTCAGGTAAACCGTACATTTAAGGACATCCTCGGGTGAGGCACCCCCTTCAGCAAGAACAGATAACACATTGTGCAGGGTCTGTTCGGTTTGCACGACAACATCACCGATACCAGTGACCTCCCCTGTTTCGTCCCACGCTACTTGTCCAGCGGTAAATACGAATCCACCACCCGCTGTGCCGGGTGCATAGGGATAGGTGGGTCTTGGTTGGAAGTTGAGGTGAGCTGGGCACAGCGTTATTTTGGGCATTGTTTTCGTCCTGTCAGTTCCATATGAGTGAACCAGATATACAGGTTCTGTCGGTATATAAAAAGGGGGCGGACACACCTTGGGTTAGTGTACGAATCTAAACTCTGAAAGATTCACGATTCGCTCTATTAGAACGACCAATTACTATGGCTCAAGATATGTGGGGTATGATCGAAAAACGTATTGACTATTTGGCTACCGTAATCATGTAGTCACATTCGGGCTTAATTTACAGGAGAACAATCAAATGTCGGTATACCTGATGACTGAGGCTGTAGTACACGATGTTGAAGCGTACGAAAAATACAAAGAACAGGCACCACAGTATGTGGCACGCCATGGTGGAGAATACTGTTGTCGAGGTGGGAACGTCGATGTCCTAGTAGGTGACTGGCATCCAGATCGGATCGTCATGTTGAAGTTTCCATCACGAGAAGCACTTGATGCGTTGGCATCTGACCCTGACTACAGACCATGGAAAGAACTCAGGGAATCACTTACCACGATTAAGACACAGATTATTCTCGAAGGGGTTTAAACAGAAAATAGGCATCCACACCCAATACACGAGTTGGAACAATAACTGGCTCGACTGGCCGTAACGACTGCAAGAACAGCTTTCCCCTATAGAGATCACTATGGCGCAAATTCATACGCTCACCGTCGAACCGATGACCGAGGACAGCTTTAAACCCTTTGGTGAAGTTTGGTCTGCACCTGAAAAACCTTCGGACCGACGCATTTTGTTCCCGACTTCATATAGCCACGATGGCCAGTCGACCGTTCACGTGATTTGGCAACCTCAAGGCGGGCTGAAATTCGACCAGCTCGAACGACATTTCGGGGTTACACAGAGTTTTGTTCAATTGTCTGGAGGTTCAGCTGTCGTATGTGCCGCAGCCCCGACTGACCCAGACAACCTTCATGATATTCCATCACCAGAAGATGTACGTGCTTTCCTGATAAATCCCAGCATGGGCTACTCGTTCAAGCGCGGGACCTGGCATTCCCTGAACCGCCATATTCTGGATCATGATGGAGCAACATTTCTAATTATGAATTCGAACCCCAATCCGACCCAGGTGGTTAACTATCAGACCGGTGCTGGCTACTTATCGAAAGACCTTGACGTGGATCAGAATCCTGAGATTCTGAGTAACACAAATATGTCTGGCATCGAATTTAAGATTGAAGCGT
>PCBE01000093.1 GCA_002731295.1 Acidiferrobacteraceae bacterium
TCAGGACGTGAACGATCTCATCACCGTTACGGTGTCGTTCCCAGCGACTGACCCCGGAGAATCCGCCGGCGAATATGCCGCCGTCTCGGTAGCGCGCGAGCGTCGCAAAAGCCGCTTCTAGTTCTTCAGGTGGCGTGTCGACATGTCGGCCTTCTAGAAATGTGCGGGTGTCCATTTCCTTCTGAATGTCGATTACCTGTGGCATCAGTCTGTCCTCACGATCAGAAATGTTCGGGTTTAAGCCTGGGTCAGCTGAGTGATGGCCTGGGCGGCTTCGTGTATGGCGGCTTCGACAGTGCGCGGCGCGATGCAATCACCGACGGATCGCACAACCCGGCCTGAACCGGCCAGTGCTTTAATCAGTTCGTCGCACGGGCGCATGATGTGATCGTCGACCAGCACATCGATCGATGCCAATATGGTTTCCTGACCGGTAAAGACATGCTGAAGTTTTACGGCGCCTTGTTCGAATGCAGCGAGCGTGTGGTTCGGCAGGAACTCAACACCGCAGTTCAGCAGGCGGTCATAGGCCGGGACGCGGACCGTAAGGTCGAGATCCAGGCCGACGGCGGGTTCATCGGTGACCACAATGACGTTGNTACCCCGTGCGGCCAGCGCTTCNGCNGCGCACAATGCGCTGAGGCCGCGGCCCTGGTCNCGAATTAACNCGCGACCCGTGAACAGGCTGGGGTCGTTCAGCAGTTCCANNGGTGTAGTCTGGGCAACACTGCCGTCGCCGGGNATTGTGTCCGGTACAGCCTCAGCGCCGGTTGCCATCACAATGATGCCGTCATCGATGTTCAAGAGCTGNTCGGCGGTTACGGTTTGATTGAACTCGGGCCGAACACCGAGCTTGTCCAGTTGCCTGACCCGCCAGTCGATGATGGCCGCGAGTTCTTTCTGCGACTCAACCCGGCTCCACAACCTGAGCTGACCTCCGTATTCGCCGCTGCGCTCCAGCAGTCGCACNGAATGACCCCGCTGGGCAGCGGTCAGGGCGGCCTCCAGNCCAGCCGGACCTGCCCCGACCACGGTGACCAGCGGCAAGTTGTTGGAGGAAGACGGTGTTTGGTCGGTATTGCGGCTGATAACGTAGGGATTGTGCATGCAGCGAACCGGGCGTCCCTGGAATCGGGCACGGATACAGGTGTTGGCCCCCACGCAGGGCCGGATGTCGTCGGCCCGGCCTTCGGTGATCTTGCGGACGATTTCCGGATCCGTGATATGGGCGCGCGTCATTGCGACCATATCCGCCTGGCCGTTGGCGATCACGGCCTCGGCCTGATCGGGATGCGTGATGCGGCCGGCAACCAGTACCGGCAGGCTGACGACGGCTTTGATCTGACTGGAGAGTTCGGTGAACAGCTCATGGCGCGCCGGTGTGGCGGGCCAATGCAGTGCCCGGCCAAANCGNAGTGAGTTGTTGTAGGCGATGACGTTGAGGTAGTCCACCTGGCCGGTGTTCTCGAGNGCCTGTGCAACAGNCTGCATGTCGCTGATTTCAAGGCCGCCNGGTNNCATNTCTGATCCNGGAATGCGGATNCCCAGGATCCNGTCTTNNCCGATGGCCGNACGGCAGGCTTCNACCANCTCNANNAGNAACCGCATGCGGTTNNTCAGTGAACCGCCGTAGCCGTCAGTGCGCCGGTTGTTCAGCGGCGACAGGAAGGCATGGGGTAGAAACCCNAAGGCCGACAGGAGCTCGATTCCGTCCAGGCCGCCGGCCCGGACCCGGCTGCTTGCGGCGACGAAAGCACCGATAATCTCCGAGATTTCCGCCGAGCTCATCTCGTGAGGGACGTTGCCGGTGAGCGCACTGCGCACAGGTGACGGTGCCCACGACGGTTGGCCCAGTAGTTCAGCGGACAGGGTGCCGGCCGAATGGGCCAGCTGGGCGAGTATGGTGCCGCCTTCACCCTGGACCGCATCAGACAGCGACTGGTAACCAGGAACGATNGTGTCGTCCAGGTTGACCAGGGCACTGGGCGCGATTGTGAGTAATCCCGANCGGTGTACGGCAGTGCCGCCCGTAATCTGCATCGCGACGCCTGCGGCAGCCCGCTGGCGGTGGTAACTGATATAGCGTTTGCCGGGCGNACCCTGATCGGCGAATCCGGGNACATGGGCGGATATGAAAATGCGGTTGCGAAGTGTGCGCGGTCCGATCTCAATCGGTTGAAGTAGCCGGTTGTGCATGTTTGTCCTCTACTGCCCCTGGTTCAGCCCGGCGTGNGCCGGAACCGGATGATGGCAATNCCGCTCAGGATGATACAGACCGCACCCACCAGCGCCAGCAGATCCGGCACATCGCCCCACAGGCCATAACCGTACAGTACGGCAAACAGTATCGCGGAGTACTTGAGTGTGGACAAGACAGCCGCTTCGGCGTACCTGAATGCCATCACGATGATCACCTGAGATACAGCAAAGAGCACACCAGCTCCGGCAAGAACCCCCCACATCGATGGCAGCATGGGCTGCCAGTTGAGTGGTGCAAGGACAGCGGCGATCAGTATCGTCATGAGATTAGCCAGCGCGAGTATGGCGATGGCGTTTTCAGTGGCAGCGATGCGGCGGGTGACGATGTCCCTGACGCCGACCAGCAGCGCGACGAACAGCGGCAGCGTAACCGCCCAGTGCATGCCGAATCCTGGCTTGACCACCAGGCAAGCACCGAAAAACCCCAGCGCAACTGCCAGCCACTGTGGCCACCAGGTTCGTTCGCGGATCAGTACAGGCGCCAGAATAATCACCCACAGTGGACTGGTATAGGCCAGGATAATGGCGTCTGCGAGCGGCAGATAGCGCATGGAGATCGGAAAGACCATCACGCTGATCACCAGCAGTCCCGCACACAGTGTGACCCCACGGCCATTGTTAATCCTTAAATTCTGCCAGCCGCCCAGCAGTGGCAGGCAGACCAGAACCGTCAGCATCGAGAACACTGAGCGGATCAGCATGACCTGACCCAGGGCGTGGCTGTTGATTGCGATTTTGATCAGTGCGTCGTTAGCGGTGAGCAGGCCCGCCCCCGCGACCAGGAGAACCGTGCCCATCAGGGGCGTCTGATGGCCAGCCTGAAACAATGGCGTTGTGTGCGGGCTACCTATCACAGTCGTAATTGCACAGGGGTCAAGCGCGCTGCCTTCAGCCGTGGCCGTATTGCTTCATGATGGCCAGCAACTGGTCATGATCCAGGGCGCGGCAGATGTGTCCGGCTGGCCGCAGGGTGGTCATGTCTTCGGCTGCCAGCAGCGCATTGATGACTGCTTCCTCCACGGATTCGACGGCGGCGAGATAGATGGGATCGCATTGCTCGTCGTTGACCCAGTCGAAGGACAGGAACGCCTGGTCGATCCGGGACAGCGGCATCGGGTTGGCCACACTGAAGGCGAGGAAAATATCACCGGAACCATTGCCGCCCGGTGTACCGCCCCGGCCAATGCCGATCGCTGCCCGTCGTGCAAGTCGGTTGAGTTGGTGCGGCATCATCGGTATATCGGTGGCCAGGATCACAATGATGGACCCCTGTTCATGGCGGGGCAGGAGTCGATCGTCAGTCAGGTGGCGCCCGACCGGCACACCTAGGATCGTGAGCCAGGGGCGGATGCCGTGGTTCGCCTGTACCAGGGCCGCGACTGTGAACTCCTGTCCATCGATGTTGATTCGCCGTGACGAGGTGCCGGTACCGCCCTTGAATTCGTAACAGATCATGCCGGTACCGCCGCCGACGTTGCCCTCGGCCACAGGCCCTGGCTTAGCACTGCGCATTGCAGCCAGCGCGTGGCTTTCTGTGAGATGCTGCCCGTTGATGTCGTTCAAAACACCATCGTAGGTCTCAGCCACCACCGGCATGGCCCACAGATGTTCCTCACCCCAGTTCTCCCGGTAAGTCTCGATAATCCAACGCACCGCCGCATGGTGAACGATGCCGACACTGTGCGTGTTGGTGATACACACCGGTCCAATNAGATAACCTCCGTCATGGATCCAGTGGGTGCCGGTCATCTCCCCGTTGCCATTCAACGCGTAAGCACCGGCCCAGACCGGGTGTGGNTCGGGATCATGGCCTTTAGGCAGAATCGCGGTGACCCCGGTCCGTACCGGGCCCTTGCCAGGCTGCAGGGNGCCTTCGCCCTCAATCACGGTGCTGTAGCCGACCGCAACGCCCGTGACATCCGTGATGGCATTGTCGGTACCGGGGTTGCCGGGAAAATCGAGCCCCAGCGTTCTTCCTCTGGATTTAGTCATGTCTTTGGGTTCCTTTTGGCTGTTNAGGNGTCCAGNCCNGNNTNTANTGGGCCTGATTNAAACATTTTNNAAACGATNCGCCACGGTTTTTATGATTTTTCTGATTCGGTTCNATGCGANTTTGACCGGAGATAGATCGTTACAAAAAATTTGTTACATTACGCNCTAAGATGAGTTACATCGTTCACGTCACAGCGGTCGTGGAGGGCGATCTCGAGCAGATCGAGGCGCTTATCAACGAGTACCGCTACAACTGCCTTCAGAATCAGCCTGGCATGGAAAGTTTTTATGTGTGTCGGCCACTGGATCAGCCCAATGTGTTCCTTTACACCCAGGTCTTCAAGGATGTCGATGCGCACAAAGCGCATATAGACGGTGATGACCCGAAGACTTTTTTCGCCAAGATGGAAGCTGAAGACTTCCAGTTCCAGGGTCGCTGGATGGCCGGCCTGGAGATCAATTCAGTTCCTAAGGGTCAGCTGCTGAACTGAGCCTGGCTCAGCTGCATAGCCCCAAGTCTTCTCCCCGAGTACCTGTCTTACAGGGACCGGGTACCTTCGCACTGATTGACAGTGCCTCAACCTGTTGCAGTTTGCTGGTCTTTTTCAATCAGTCGTTTAACGCCATCGATTGCTGTGCGTATGGCTCGATCTCCGTGGAACAGTTTTTCCCCTTCCTGATCGGTCGGCAGACCTTCGTTTTCGGCCACCATGGTCATGACGCCACCGGCACGTTTGCTGTGCAGGCTTGCCAGAATAAACAGGGCGGATGCTTCCATCTCCGAGCAGATCGCCCCGCCGGCCCGCCATGCCTGCCAGCGCTGCGTCAATTGTGACGACAGTGGTTGTCGGTCGGGTTCTACTTCACCGTAAAACGAGTCTTTGGA
Organism: Acidiferrobacteraceae bacterium; assembly: GCA_002731295.1. Taxonomy (GTDB): domain Bacteria; phylum Pseudomonadota; class Gammaproteobacteria; order Arenicellales; family UBA868; genus REDSEA-S09-B13. The sequence goes on from PCBE01000093.1 coordinate 5,138, forward strand.
ATGGGTAACGCCAACACGGAAAGGAAACCCCAGTCCCAGTGCACTTTGCTGCAGGGCGAGAACGATCTCTGGGTCAGCCAGCGCGGGAAACTCGATTGGTAGATATTGGCGCGTGGTACCCTCATCGCGAATCGCACCCGTGACAATGGCGATATCGCCGGTTTGTGTACCGGGCTGTATGCCGCCGGAGGTGCCGACCCGAATAAACGTATCGGCACCGATCTTGATCAGTTCCTCGACTGCGATCGCCGTCGAGGGACAGCCGATCCCGGTGGAGGTGACGGAGACCTTTTCACCGTTCAAATAGCCGGAAAAGGTGGTGTATTCCCGGTTCTGAGCGATGAACTGTGGCTCGTCGAAATACTCAGCGATCCGGGCACAGCGCGCCGGGTCACCCGGCAGCAGCACATAGCGGCCGACATCGCCTTCATTTAATTGGAGATGGTATTGCAACGTCATCTGCTTGGTCCGTTGTTTACCCCAGTGTTTTATATCCAGCTGCGCGGTACGCAGCATTGCTGTGGACCATCAGTATAGTGAAAACCGTGTTCAGAGAGGTCAAAAGCCGGCGGCATGGTGCACTGGGTGTGTTGTTCAGTGCCTATCATTGTGCCGTCTTCGCGCCTGAGGTATGCAGCAGAGGAGCGAGTGCGTCGATTGCATGCTCCAGCACAATCTGTATTTTTTCAAAATCTGAATTTTTTTCCCGACTGGTTTCATCCATGTAAAGCCGTCGGTTGATTTCCAGTTGTACGGAATGCCGATCATGTACGGGATCACTGTAGGCGCGAACCAGTTCAACGCCCTTGTAGGGATCGTTGATCGTAACCTGATAACCCTGGGCAGTCAGGAACTCGTACAGCGTTTGGGTCAGTAAAGGGTCACAACTGGTCCCGTCGCGATCACCAATGACGAAATCGGGCCGTCTCGTGCCCTTGGGTTGCGTCGACATAGCCGAAGCCTGGTTCGACATCGAGTGACAATTGATGTGGAAAACCCGGCCGAACGTTCGATAAGTTCGGTCCAGGCACTCACGTAGTGCGGCATGGTAGGGCTGGTAATAGCCAGCCAGTCGTTGCAGTACTGTTGCGGCCGCGAGCGGTTGTGGATACATGGGCTCACCATCTGGCGGTACCCGCATCCAGATCAGGCCGATACCGAGATCACTTTTGACGGTTGGCTCCAGCTGAAATGGCAGGTGGTCAGCTTCCGCTGCCCCCAGGCTTGCGGGCAGGAAATCGTTTTGTGCCCGGTTTGGGTCGATGTAGCTGCGGGGAAACAGAGCGTCGAGCATCACCGCGCCCCGATCGAGGGCACCTTTAAATAGGTCGTGCACGTGACTGTCCTCGGCCGAACGCAGCCTGGAGGGGTCAGCCTGGTGAGCAAAGTCCTCGGGGTAATCGGTTCCGCTGTGCGGTGAGTCCAGGACCAGTGGCAGCGCCTGGGATGCTGTCCCCCGTACCCGAATTACGCCTGCGGTATGTTGATCCAATTCGGCCTCCCGATGAAAACTTATAAAAGGATTCGCTGTCCCGACCGTGCATCGGGACTTCGTATTAGAACAATAATACAAGACGATGCGCCATATTCTGCTGCCGAAAATGTCTACCTATTCCGATATCCCCAACGCCACCAGGGTTGCGTCCGCACCCGATCACTGAAAAGATCGGGTGCTCTCCGGAACTGAACAACTGGGGTATCACGTGAATTATGGACACCTCGGCCTTTCCTTTCGATAACACCTTTGCCCAGCTTCCGGAGCGATTTTATGCCCGTTTGGCCCCAACGCCAGTATCGAGCCCGCGCCTTGTCCGCCTGAACGACGCTCTGGCGCAGCAGCTGNGCNTGGACCCGACACATCTGACAGGCGCAGGCGGCGTCGAGGTGTTTGCCGGCAACTGTGTACCCGACCGTGCTGATCCTCTCGCCATGGCGTATGCCGGCTTTCAGTTCGGTAGCTGGGTGCCCCAGCTGGGAGACGGCCGAGCCATATTGCTGGGGGAACTGATCGACTGTGACGGGCAGCGGCGTGATGTTCAGCTCAAGGGTGCCGGGCGTACGCCGTTCTCCAGGATGGGTGACGGCAGGGCGGGGCTGGGTCCGGTATTGCGGGAGTACATTGTGAGCGAAGCGATGGCNGCNCTNGGCATTCCGACCACACGCTCACTGGCGGCGGTACTGACCGGCGAACAGGTAATCCGGGAGAACAGCTTGCCCGGTGCTGTGCTGACCCGGGTTGCCAGTAGTCATATTCGGGTCGGCACCTTCCAGTACTTTGCTGCTCGCCGCGATACTGAGGCGCTGGCACTGCTCGCGGATTATGTGATCCACCGGCACTACCCGAACCTGACCTTGGTGGACGAACCTTATCTGGCATTACTGAGTGCAGTGATCGAGCGACAGGCGGCCCTGGTGGCGCAATGGCAGCTGATCGGGTTTATCCACGGCGTGATGAATACCGACAACATGTCTATTGCCGGGGAGACCATCGATTACGGCCCCTGTGCATTCATGGATACATATCATCCTGAGACGGTCTACAGTTCCATTGATCACATGGGCCGTTATGCCTATCAGAACCAGCCGCCGATCGCGCACTGGAACCTGGCAGGTCTTGCCCAGGCGCTTTTGCCCCTGCTGAGCGAGAACGAAGATGAAGCGGTGGAGAAAGCCACTGCAGCCATCAACACCTTCACGGAGTGTTTCAAGGCATCCTACACGGCNGGCCTGGGGCGTAAGCTGGGTTTGTTCACAGTCGATCCGGGCGATGAAGCACTCGGCAGTGACCTGCTAGAACGCATGGCACGAAACAAAGCTGACTTCACTCTTACCTTCCGGTATTTGAGTGCGTTATCGCAGACTCAAACTGATGCCGACGAACANGTGCGTGCGTTGTTCGAAGATCCNGCCGAGTTCGACCAATGGGTAGCCGACTGGCGAGAGCGTTTAAAGCAAAACGGTATCGCCGACAACGAACGCCAGGATCAGATGCGCAAGGCCAACCCCATCTATATTCCGCGAAATCATCTGGTCGAGGCTGCGATTCGTGCCGCAGAAGATAGCGACGATCGGGCACCTTTTAATCATCTGGTGACCGTGCTGGCATCGCCCTATCAGCAGCAACCTGATGGTGCCGCCTATGCTGAACCTCCGCGGCCGGAACAGGTGGTGCATCAGACATTTTGCGGAACCTGAACAGTCAAATCCTGANTTATAATAAGGGTTCTGTGAAATTCGATTGACCTTTAATATTGGAGAGATTCTATGAATCTAGCGCTTGTTTTTCGCATATCTGGTGTGCTTCTCATTCTGAATGGTATTTCGATGTTCTTCACACCTGGGATGGCGGTCGGCATGTACGGCTGGGAAGAGAGTGGGCCGCTGATAGTCGTCATCCGAGCACTGGGCATCTCATTTCTTGCTACCGGTATATTGGCACTGATGCTGCCTGTTTGGATCGAGAACAAACTCGCTTCCGCTGGCATGCTGTGGGGCGTCATCAACCTCGCCTGGGTCGCTCACATTGGATATGATTTATATGCCGCAAATATTTCTGGTGGAGCTGCCATTGCTAATCTGATATTGACTGCAATACTTGCAATACTGTTCTTCGTAATGAGTTCTCGCCATTCGAACTAAGATCGTACAACAGGACATAACTGATTTTANGAAGACCCCGCGATTGCGGGGTCTTTGCTTTTTGGAAGTAAGTTCTATCTTGCTTTGTTCGAAGTGCGTGGCCGATTCGGAGCTATAGCAGTCAGGGCCATGCAGCAGCTGGGCTTAAAACTTGCCCAATTCAGTCCCTCGGCATTAAGGTAGCCATTCTGATTAATTTAGGGCTTACCGGGCGTTATGCTAACTACGAGTGAAATCGAGAGTTATCGCGAAGATGGGCTTGTAATACCGCGTAACTTTCGATTATCTGAGACTGAACTCGAGTGTCTGCGCGGTGCGGTTGATAGTGTCATTAGTACTAACCCCGACACGCCGACAGATTTTCTATTTAATGTGCATCTGGACCAGGCGCCGCCGTTGCGACTCGTTGGCCACAGCGCCTTTAGCACGTTGGCCACAGATGACAAAATCCTGGACATGGTCGAACAGTTGATCGGGCCCGATATTATTAATTGGGCGACCCATCTTTTCTGCAAGCAGGCGACGACGGGACGGGCGGTACCGTGGCATCNGGATGGGCAATACTGGCCGATCCGGCCGCTACGAACGTGTNCAGCGTGGGTTGCGATCGACCGGACGACGCGAGCTAATGGTGCGCTGCGTTACATNCCCGGCTCGCACAAAGCAGGTATCTACTCACACCGCACNGACAACAGTCCGGACCTGACCCTGCATCAGGTCATTGACGACCCGAGATTTGAAGAAGACAAAGCCCGTTATGCGGANCTTGAGCCTGGGCAGATCTCATTGCACGATGTACATCTTCTGCATGGCTCGGCGGCAAACCAGTCAGGGGATCGCCGGGCAGGCTTTGCAATACGTTATATGCCATCGACTTCAGTACTGCGGCGCGATCTGGATATGAGCCCGATCAGTAAACTCGACTGGACCCAGATACCGCTCTTGCTGGTTAGAGGCCAGAACCGGCACGCGGATAACGATCTTGAAATCGGACACCGGTCCGGTTCGGTTGGATAAGCGCCAGCAGTCAGTGCCCACGGCAGTATTACCAGATTATGACAAAGCGAACCATAAGGATCGGTGGAGCCAGCGGGTTCTGGGGAGAAGCCGCAATGGCCACGCCCCAACTGCTTGCAGCCGGTGGATTGGATTACATCGTTTACGATTACCTTGCCGAGATCACGATGTCGATCATGGCGCGAGCCCGCGCACGAGATCAGAACCGCGGTTTTGCCACGGACTTTGTCGACGCGGTGCTGAAACCACATTTGGTCGACATAGCTGCCCAGGGTGTGAAGCTGATATCCAACGCCGGTGGGGTCAATCCCCAGGCCTGTGCTGCTGCAGCCGTGCAACTTATCGAGGATGCAGGTCTTGACCTGACCGTAGCCGTTGTCAGCGGTGATGATCTGATGGTCCATAAGGCGGCCTTCGCCCAGCGGGGATTTGCGGAGATGTTTTCCGACCAGGATTTCCCGGATCCTGCGGGCATCGCGAGTATCAATGCCTATCTGGGTGCATTTCCCATCGCCCGGGCCTTGGCTCTGGGCGCGGACATCGTAATTACAGGGCGCTGTGTCGACAGTGCCGTGACGCTGGGTGCGTGTATCGATGCGTTCGGCTGGAAACCCGATGAGTTCGATCGTCTGGCTGGGGGGTCGCTCGCCGGCCATATACTCGAATGCGGTCCGCAGGCCACCGGTGGTAACTTTACCGACTGGCATGAAGTAGCGGATTCACTGGTCGACATCGGTTATCCCATTGCAGAAGTGTCCGCCGACGGGTCCTTCGTGTGTACCAAACCGGAGAACACGGGCGGCCAGGTCACAGTCGCCACTGTGGCCGAGCAGGCACTCTACGAGATCGGCGATCCTCAGGCTTATGTACTGCCGGACGTGGTCTGTGACTTTTCCGGCATTCAGATTGAACAGCAGGGGCCCAACCGGGTTCTGGTGCAAGGTTCTGTAGGGTACGCAGCACCGGCNGCCTATAAAGTGTGTGCCACATACGCGGATGGATTNCGAGGGGGTCAGNTGCTGACCTTCAATGGTTTTGATGCCCGGTCAAAAGCCGGCGTATTNGCCGACGCGGCCATCGCCCGGGCAAAAAAGCAGATCANGTCCCAGCAGCTGGATGATTTTACGGAAACCAGTATTGAGATACTCGGCGGTGTGCCCGAGGACTTTCTTGGCAGTGACGTGGCTGATTACCAGGAGGTGGCCCTCAAGATTGCTGCCCGCCACCGGTCGGCGGCCGGGATTGGTGTTCTTTTGAAAGAGATAACGGGTCTGGGTCTNGCAACGCCGCCTGGCTTGTGCGTTTTTGCCGGTGGACGGCCAAAGCCCTCACCCGTAATNCGCCTGTTCTCTTTTTTGCTTTCNAAAGAGGAAGTCAGCGTGCGCATCCACCGGGGCGGGGAAACCATTGACCATACGGTTGCGCCGGTTCTGACTTCAGAGCCTGCCGTGCCGGTACCGCATACGTTGCCGCCGAGCCCTAAAGCACAAAGCGCATTGACCCCGGTACCTCTGATCCAGCTGGCTTATGGGCGCAGCGGTGATAAGGGTGATAAGGCCAATATCGGTATTATCGCCCGCCAGTCCGAATACCTGCCCTATATCTGGGCCGCGTTGACACCCGAGGTGGTGGCCAGCTGTTTTTCGCGNTTTCTCGACGGGCGGGTAGAGCGCTTTCTTTTGCCCGGGATACACGCCATNAATTTCGTNCTGCATGATGTNCTCGGTGGNGGCGGNATTGCCAGTCTGAGNAATGACGCCCAAGGCAAAGGTTANGCCCAGATCCTGCTGGCCCAGNCTATCGATCTGCCAGNACCACTTGCGGAGCGAATCTCATGACCCAATACCGNTCCCGTATTGATCCCAGCAGCGANNGNTTNGTTGCCAACCGCGAAGANATGCTTNCCTTGGTGGANAAGCTGCGNNGCCTGGAGAGACGCGCGCACGATCTGTCGGAGCGNCGCCGGCCGCGATTTGAGGAACGCGGTCAGCTTACGCCGCGTGAACGATTNTCGGGCCTGCTGGATCCGGGCCTACCGTTTCTTGAGCTCTACAATATGGCCAACTATCTGGTCGATGACCAAGATCCGGNCAGCAGTATTCCCGGGGCCAGCATGATCTGTGGTATCGGCTTNGTCAGCGGTGTGCGCTGTATGGTGTTTGTTGACGANAGCGGCATCAATGCCGGNGCTTCGACCACCACGTCTATAAGTAAAGCANTGGGTGTNTTGCGTGTGGCACAGGAACAGCGATTGCCCCTGATNCACCTGGTGGAAAGTGCAGGCGCCAATCTGATGCAGTACACCGTCGAACTTTGGGCCAATGGTGGCGGTATGTTCCACGGNCTGGCACGCCTCAGTGCNGCGGGCATACCGACNATTGTGGTGNTGCACGGTCCATCAACNGCCGGNGGCGCNTACCAGCCGGGNATGAGTGATTATGTTATCGGCGTAAAGAAAAACGGGATGGCAGCACTGGCCGGCGCCGCNTTGGTGAAGGCCGCGACCGGTGAAGTNGCCGAAGACGCACANCTCGGCGGATCGGAGATGCACGCNTCNGTCTCTGGNCTGGTGGAATATCTGGCTGAAGACGANAGCCATGGCCTCGAGATCGCGCGCGACCTGATCGGCCGGTTGGACTGGAACAGTGCCTGCCCGCGTCCTGAACCAAGAACGTTCCAGGAACCTGCATTCAGTCCAGATGAGATTGCCGGCGTTGTGCCGGTGGACTACCAGAAACCCTATGATGTCCGCGAAGTNGTGGCGCGCATCGCCGATGGTTCTGATTTTGTCGACTTCAAGCCCCGTTACGGCGTATCGACGGTGTGTATCCAGGCTGAGATTTTTGGTCAGCCCTGCGCACTGATCGGTAATAACGGTCCCATCGACCCCAATGGTGCGACCAAGGCCGCACAGTTCTTTCAGTTATGCGATCAATCCAACCTACCGATCATTTTTCTTAATAACACGACCGGTTACATGGTGGGCATAGAGTATGAGCATGCCGGCATGATCAAACACGGATCGAAGATGATCCAGGCGGTCTCGAACGTGAAAGTGCCGAAGATATCACTCTATATTGGCGCCAGTTTTGGTGCAGGAAATTACGGTATGTGTGGCTATGCTTATGAACCTGATTTTCTATTTACCTGGCCCAATGCCACCACGGGTGTCATGGGCGGCGAACAAGCGGCACTGACCATGGAGCATGTGATGATCAATTCTGCCCGGCGCCGCGGCAAAGAGATCGACAGTGCAGCGCTTGAGGCACAGAAACACGCCATCATTGAACACTATGATCGGCAGTCCGATGCGTTCTACACATCAGGTCGTTTGCTTGACCACGGCATGATCGATCCGCGGGATACCCGGAAAGTTCTGGGCTTTGCGCTCCAAACCTGCTGGGAGTCACGTAATCGAACACTGCGTCCCAACAGCTTTGGTATTGCACGACTATAAGACGATGTCTGATCTGCTGCCCACCAAGACCATCAAANCGGATGTCCAGCAGGCCTGGCTCACGATCTGGCTGAACCGGCCGGAAGCCCGCAACGCGCTGAATGAACAGATGACCACCGAGTTACGTAATGCCCTGGAGGNGGTCCGAGATGACCGATCTATTCGAGGCATCACGCTGCGCGGATGCGGNGGNGTTTTCTGTGCCGGTGGAGATCTAAAGGCTTTTCAGTCAGATTTTCAGGGTGGNGCGGAGTCACACGAACTGGTGGCGGCNGCGAGTCGAAGAGCAGGCGAACTTTTCCGGTTNGTGAATGANATGCCGCAGGTGGTAGTGATNCTGGTCGAAGGTGCAGCTATCGCTGGCGGGCTGGGTCTGGCTTGTGCGGGCGACCTGGTTGTGGTGACCCACGAGTCGCGGTTTGCATTAACAGAGACCACGCTCGGTATAGCNCCGGCCCAGATCGCNCCATTTGTCGTTCAGCGGGNGGGCTTGCCGGTGGCCCGGCGCCTTATGCTGACTGCGGCACGTTTCGACGGGGAGCAAGCGCAGAGAATCGGATTGGCAGATCAGGTGGTAGACGATGTGGATGCCCTGGATGAGGCAGAACAGAAAATCAGAACCCAGGTGATGNGCTGTGCACCGGGTGCGAACGCAATAACCAAGGAGCTTGTTCTTGCGACGGCCAGACTCGAACCCCAGGCCATGCTGGATCTGGCGGCAGAGCGCTTTGCCGAGGGNATGTTGAGTAGCGAAGGCAGAGAGGGGATCTCGGCATTTGTTGAAAAAAGAAAACCCAGCTGGTCGGACTGACGATTGGTGCGGCGGTGAATACTTTTAACAGCATACTGATCGCCAATCGGGGGGAGATCGCCGTACGGGTGATGCAAACGGCGTCTGCACTGGGATACCGGAGCATCGCGGTTTATTCGGAGGCGGATGCGCTCTCGCCGCATGTGCGTCAGGCAGATGAAGCGGTCTGCATCGGTCCGCCACCGGTCGCACAGTCCTATCTCGATATTGAGCGAATACTGGCGGCAGCGCGGGAAACCAATGCCGGTGCGATTCATCCGGGTTACGGGTTTTTGTCTGAAAATTCTGAATTCGCGGCAGCCTGCGAGGCGGCAGGCATCGTGTATATAGGTCCCAGCGCTGCTGCGGTAGAACTGATGGGGAACAAGGCGCGCGCCAAAGCCCATATGGCGTCGGCCGGTGTTCTTTGCGTGCCGGGTTACGCAGGGGAGGACCCGTCCGACGATGCGTTTATTGAAGCGGCCAGCCGGATCGGCTATCCGGTGATGATCAAGGCTGCAGCAGGTGGCGGTGGGCGGGGCATGCGCCAGGTCGACGACCCGGCGGGGCTGACGAAAGCATTGGCCCGGGCCCGCTCAGAGGCCCAGCACGCATTTGGTCTGGATGAGGTCATCCTGGAAAAAGCTCTGCAGGGGCCGCGCCACGTTGAAGTACAGATCATGGCGGATGAACAGGGCCACGTGATTCATCTTGGTGAGCGTGACTGTTCAGTTCAGCGGCGCCACCAGAAAGTCATTGAGGAGGCACCGTGTCCTGCGATGACCGACAAGTTGCGTTCCACAATGGGGGAGACTGCGGTCACGGCGGCCAAGAGTATTGGTTACCGCGGTGCAGGTACCGTCGAGTTCCTGCTCGACGAAGGTGATAACTTCTTCTTCTTGGAGATGAACACCCGGCTGCAGGTCGAACATCCGGTCACCGAGATGATTACCGGGCTCGATCTGGTGGCGATGCAGATTGATATTGCACAGGGTCTACCGCTGACACTGACCCAGGCGGATGTTCAGTTCAGCGGCCACGCGATCGAAGCCCGACTGTACGCTGAAGATGTGGGCCGTGGTTTTTTACCCTGTACCGGTACAGTGGCGCTGTGGCAGCCCAGTACGGCCGAGCATGTTCGCATCGATGCAGGCATCGACAACGGCCTTCATATTGGTCCTCACTATGATCCGATGCTGGCCAAGTTCATAGCCTGGGGTGAAGACCGGGAGAGTGCGCGGTGCAGGCTGGCCGATGCACTGAAAATGACCGTGCTGTTCGGGCTGACGACAAATCGGTCGTTTCTCGTCGATGCGCTGAATCAGCAGGCTTTTGCCGTGGGTTGTGTGACCACAGCATTTATCGAACAGGCTTTCGGACCAGAGGACCTGTCGCCGGCGGTACCCAGCGTCGAATGCGCAGCTGTGGCAGCGGTCATACAGTATCGATGGCAGCGGGATGCGGCCCGGCAGCGGGCTCTGTCGGTACCTGCCGATCTGCTGGACTGGTCCAGCACCGGTTCGCTGGTATCGCGCTACCGCTATGTGGTCGCGGGGAACACACTCGACCTGAACGTGAGGGCCGGGGGTGAAGATTATCGGGTGCGATGTGAGGGTACAGAAATAACCGTTCGCATGGTAGCTGACAGTAACAACAATGCCCGCATTGAGGTTGACGGGTGCACTGTTGATGTCGTTTATGAATCGCAGAGTGGAACTCGCACGTACCTCTTCATGGACGGTGAGGCCTGGTGTTTTGACAACCAGATGGTAGCGGCGGCACTGCCAGAGACCCCAGTCGGCGACGGCCGCGTGCTGGCGCCGATGCATGGCCGGGTCACGGAGATTATGGTCGAAGCAGGTGATGTTGTCCGGAAGGGCCAGCGCCTCGCGAGTCTTGAGGCGATGAAGATGGAGCACGAGATCGATGCGCCGGTAGACGGTACAGTCGATCAGGTCGTGTGCACACTCCAGGTTCAGGTGGCCATCGATGACGTGCTATTCGAGATCATTTAAGACATGAGATTAAGTGAACGGCCCGGAATTAAAAGGGGAATACGATGAAATCCGTTGTCTGCGAAATGCTGGGTATCGAGTTTCCGTTACTGGCCTTTAGCCATTGCCGGGACGTGGTCGCTGCCGTATCCCGCGCAGGAGGTATGGGCGTGTTCGGTGCGGTCCGTTATTCACCCGAGCAGCTGCGCGAAGAACTTACCTGGATCGACGCGCATTGCGGGGGCAAGCCCTATGGTGTTGATCTGATTGTGCCCAATCGGTTTGAAGGCAAAGGTGAAGAACGCGACACAGTCGATCTGGTCAAGACTCTTCCCCGGAGTCATCGTGAATTCATTTCCGGTGTCCTCCAGGAACATAATATTGACGGTGATGCACTGGATGAAGAGGAGAATGGCCGGCTGAATTTTGCCCGCAATCTGGAAGAGGCGGGTGCCGCCGACATGCTGGATGTCGCTTTTTCTTTTCCGATCCGTCTCATAGCAAACGCTCTGGGTACGCCACCCCGGGTGATGATTGATCAAGCCAAGTCCCGCGATGTTCCGGTTGCGGCGCTGGTTGGTACCCGGGTCCATGCGGTTGCCCAGATCGCGGCAGGTGTAGATATTCTGGTCGCTGTGGGGGGTGAGGCCGGTGGCCACTGCGGTGATATCTCGACCATGGTGCTGATTCCCGAAGTGGTTTCCGTCGCGGGGGATACACCGGTGCTTGCAGCCGGCGGGATTGTCACGGGCCGACAGATGGCGGCTGCGATGGCCATGGGAGCGGCCGGTGCCTGGTGTGGTTCGGTGTGGCTGACGACGCTGGAGGCCGAGCCGTCACCGGTGATCAAGGAAAAACTGTTGTCCGCGACGTCCAGCGATACCGTACGCAGTCGCTCCCGGACCGGCAAACCTTCACGCCAGCTGCGTTCACCCTGGACCGATGCCTGGGAGCAGGGCGGTCAGGTACCTTTGCCGATGCCGTTGCAGTCACTGCTGGTGGAACCCGCACTGCTGCGGATCGACAAACTCGCCCAGAGCGGCCATGCCGGTGCGCGGGATCTGGCAACGTACTGGGTCGGTCAGGGAGTTGGATTAATGAATCAGGAACAAACAGCGGCAGCGGTGGTGCAGGAATTCAAGGCGGATTTTCTCGATGCCTGTGAGCGTTTAACTTCCAGCCTGGATGCTATGGCCTAGAGGGTCTGCCAATGTTTCAGCAACCACACGATTTTAGGGATGAAAGCGAAGCGCTCTTCCGGTTAATCAGTGAACTGAGCGATGACCAACTCTGTCGTCAGACACGGTTCAAGCACTGGACCATCAACGACATTATCACGCACTTGCACATGTGGAACTGGGCGGCGGATTTATCGCTGACCGATGAATCGGCGCTGCTTGAATTTATCGACCGGGTTAAATCCGCGATTCCCCAGATTGGCATGCGGCAGTTTGAAACCCACTGGATCAACGGTCTTGCCGGCCGGGTGCTGGTCAGCAGGTGGCGCGAGTATTACACCGACATGGCAACGCGCTGGGTTGATGCTGACCCGAGGGTTCGCCTGAAATGGGCTGGACCCGACATGAGTGTGTTGTCGAGTATTACCGCCCGGCTCATGGAAACCTGGGCGCACGGGCAGGCNGTTTACGATCTNCTTGGCNTCAAGCGGGTGGATACAGANCGTATCCANAATATTGCGGTGTTGGGNGTGAATACATTCAAGTGGACTTTTCTTAATCGNAGCTGGNCGGTTCCNGANCAGGTGCCCGGCGTNGAGTTAGTNGCNCCCTCCGGCGAGTGCTGGAGCTGGAATGAATCCAATCGGGATGATCGGGTCAGCGGGTCNGCCACCGAGTTCTGCCAAGTGGTCACCCAGACCCGAAATATCGCAGATACCCAACTGAAGGTTTCAGGTCCAGTCGCCGAATGCTGGATGGCCACCGCCCAGTGTTTTGCAGGACCGCCCGAGACGCCGCCGGTTGCCGGGGCCCGCACGCTCACCACCTAGTACCGGCATGGACCCCGTTCTTCTTAACACTCAGTTGATCTTCAACGGTATCGCTGTTGGTTGCATCTACGGGCTGGTGGCGCTCGGGTTTGTGCTCATCTACAAGGCGACCGAAGTCGTCAATTTCGCTCAGGGCGAACTGTTGATGCTGGGTGCATTCTTTGCCTATACCTACATTGGGATTCTAGGGATGCCATATTGGTTGGGTGCGCTGCTCGCGATTGCCTCGATGGCAGTTTTTGGGGGGCTTCTAGACAGTTTGGTGATGAGGCCGGTCGTCGGTCAGCCAACATTCGCCTACGTGATGCTGACGATTGGGCTTGGGATCATCATCCGTGCCGTCGCCACGATGATTCCAGGCTGGGGGGTGGAGACCTATTCAATCGATACACCTTACACAAATGCTGTAATCAAGGTGGCCGGCCTGGTGATCAGTGTGGATTATCTTGTCATCGTAATCGTAACCTGCGTGCTGGTGGCGGTGTTGTATGGGTTCTTTTCCTTTACCCGGATTGGCGTTGCCATGCAGGCCTCTTCTCAGAATCAGCTGGCTGCCTACTACATGGGAGTTCCGGTGAAGAGAGTNTTTTCGATGATCTGGGGGATCAGNGCTTCGGTGGCGGCGATCGCCGGCATCCTGCTGGCACCAGTCGATCTGATTGATACTTCGATGGGATTTATCGGCCTGAAGGCGTTNCCGGCAGCCGTGCTGGGCGGATTCGGCAGCATTCCCGGCGCCCTGGTGGGNGGTGTCATCATCGGGGTCATCGAATCGTTGTCGGGGTTTTACCTGCCNCCCGGGTTCAAGGACATCGCGGCCTTTATTGTGCTGCTGGTGGTCNTGATCGTACGGCCGGAAGGGCTGTTTGGCGTATCCACCAAGAAGCGGGTCTAGGGGTCAGNTGTCATGCGCTTCATATTCAAGACNACCTACCAGCAAGACATTCGTNTGTACCGGCACGGCGGTGACATCTTCTGGTACGGCCTACTGATGCTGGCGCTGCTGGTGGCACCTGCCGTGCTTGACGTTTACTACATCGGGGAGTTGACGTTGATGGCAATCTTTGCCATTGCCGGGGTTGGACTGATGTTGCTGACGGGCTATACGGGNCAGATCTCACTGGGACACGCCGCCTTTTTCGGGGTTGGTGCCTATACCGAGGCAGTGCTGATTGAGGCCGGCTGGCCGTTNCTACTCTCGTTTCCAACCGCGGGCCTGCTCGCTGGTGCGGTCGGCGTTGCTATAGGACTACCGGCGCTCAGGCTGACCGGCTTGTATCTCGCGATTGCCACACTTGCCTTCGCATTTATTGTTGAGGAGGTGCTGGCNCGTTGGGAATCGGTCACCCACGGTTATGAGGGGATGCCGGTAGGCGATATCTCGCTGCTGGGCATGGAAATCGACATGGAATGGAAGCTCTATTATGTCGCCATTGCCGTGCTCATCCTGGTGATGCTNGCNGCGNTCAACATTCTCCGCTCGCCGACAGGTCGTGCACTTGTGGCCATCCGCGATTCGGAACCGGCNGCTCAGTCGATGGGCGTCAACTTAGCCAAGTACAAGACCCTGGCCTTTGCGATCTCGGCCGCGTTCACCGGACTGGCAGGAGCCCTGTACGCCCACAAGCTGCTCTATATCAGCCCCGATGCGTTTACCATTTTCATGTCGATTGAACTGCTGCTGATGGTGGTGATCGGCGGTCTCGGCTCTCTGCACGGGGTCGTATTCGGTGCCGCGTTCATCATCCTGTTGCCTCAAGCCATCGCAATCTTCCGTGACGAGCTGCCGTCGATGGTCGCTGAACAGCCTGGTCTGGAAGCGGCTTTCTTTGGTTTGATCCTGGTGGTGGTGATCCTCTTCGAACCCCTTGGAATTTACGGACGCTGGCTGAAAGTCAAGCATTACTTTTCGGTCTTTCCGCTTTACCGAAAGGCGACGTTCAAGCGCCAGAAATCCTACACGCGAATGACGCAGCACTGATATGGGACTCGTCGAAGCCAGCAACCTCGTGATCCAGTTCGGTGGTATACGTGCCGTGGACGATGTCAGTTTCAAAATTGATCAGGGTGAGATCTATACCATCATCGGGCCCAACGGCGCCGGCAAGACGACTATTTTTAACTTGATCAGCCGAATCTACGACCCCGCTGCTGGAACGATCACATTCGATGGCCAGGACATTACTGAAGAGGTGCCTCATCGCATTGCCCAACTGGGTATAGCGCGGACTTTTCAGAATATTGAGCTCTTCGAAAATGCCACGGTGCTTGATAACCTGTTGCTTGGGTGTCACAGGCACTGCAGGACACAGTTCTGGCAGGAAATCGTATTTCTTCCCGTAGTGCGACGTCAGGAACTCGAACACCGTGAAAAGGTCGAGGAGGTCATCGACTTTCTTGGCCTGCAGCACTACCGCGACCAGTTTGTNCGCAGCCTGCCCTATGGAGTCAGGAAAGTAGTGGAACTGGCCCGAGCGTTGGCAACAGAGCCTAAACTGCTGATGCTAGACGAACCGAGCTCAGGCCTTAACGTGGAGGAGACCCAGGACATGGCGTTCTGGATAAGGGATATCCGCCAGCAACTCGGGATCACACTGCTCATGGTAGAACATGACATGAAACTCGTTGCCGACGTGTCTGACCGGGTACTGGCATTGAACGACGGCAGGGTGATTGCCGAGGGGTCGCCGTCTTCCGTCCAGGACAATGCCGACGTGGTTAAGGCTTACCTGGGAGAATAGTGAGAAATGACATCACCATTGCTCAGGGTCCGNAACATCGAAACCTATTACGGTCCGATCACGGCCATTCGTGGCATNAGCCTGGACGTCGAGGAAAANCANATCGTGGCGGTCCTNGGCGCCAACGGTGCAGGCAAAACAACCATACTGNGAACCATATCCGGGATCATGGATCCACAGAAAGGAAGCGTAACATTCGACGGTCAGGCCATCCAGAAACGCGAGCCTGCCGACATCGTGTCGCGNGGGATCTCTCACGTGCCGGAAGGGCGTGAGATCTTTCCTCTACTGACGGTAAAAGAGAACCTCATGATGGGGTGTTTTCTGCGTCGCGATCGGGCAAATATTGCACGGGACCTGGAACTTGTGTACGACTATTTTCCTGTGATCGAGCAGCGGGCCTCCCAGCAGGCCGGCCAGCTGTCCGGCGGTGAACAGCAGATGCTCGCGATCAGCCGNGCGCTGATGCAACAACCCCGGNTGCTGTTGCTGGACGAGCCGTCGCTGGGACTCTCGCCAAGACTGGTCAAGGAGATCTTCGANATTGTTCGCCGACTCAACGAAGAACGCCGNATAACGATCCTGATNGTTGAGCAGAATGCCAACATGGCACTGCGGGTCGCGCACTANGGTTACGTGCTGGAAGTGGGNCGGATNGTGATGGAAGATNCGTCCGAGAGATTGCGTGGAAACAAGGACATCAGGGAGTTCTACCTNGGCATCCGGGAAGANGGGGTANGGGGTACTCGGCGCTGGAAGCGAAANAAGGTGTGGCGCTAATGTGTTGTCGAAAGATGGACGTTACGGCATGAACCAGATACCGACTGGGCGAGTAGATGTATGTGATCCAGGTCTAGGCCTGACCATCCAGACANATNCCGATATTGGTGACACGCTCAGCAGCCTGTTCTGGAGTCGGGTACAGCAGTGGTCCGATGAGATCATCATTCGNGACAAACATCTGGGTNTCTGGCNGGCATTAACCTGGCACGATCTCGGCCAGCGGGCAATGGAAGTGGGGCTGGCGCTGGATGCCTGCGGCTTCAAACAAGGTGATATTGCCTGCATTTTGTCAAACACAAATAAAGAATGGCTCTTTGCGGATCTTGGCACTCTGTGTATCGGTGGCGTTTCCACCGGTATTTATCCGACGGATGCCCCGGCCCAGGTGGAATATTTGATCAACAATTGTCAGGCCAGACTGATCTTTGTCGAGGACGAGGAACAGCTTGACAAGGTGCTGCTTGTCAGGCCGAACTGCCCGTCCATTCAGAGGATCGTCATATTNGATATGGAGGGNNTGCAGAACTTCAGCGACCCCATNGCCATAAGCCTCGACGACTTCATGGCCCAGGGCCGGAGGCTTGCCCNGAATGANNGCNCGCGCTGGGAACAGATGCTGCAGAAGTCNCACCCCGACGATCTCGCCATCCTGATTTACACGTCGGGCACGACCGGTCCNCCCAAAGGNGCCATGATCAGTCACCGCAGTGTGGTCTTTCAGTGTGTCAATGGCTGTGCACTACTNGACCAGAAGCAGGGTGACGAGCGGCTCGCTTTTTTGCCGCTGTGCCATGTGGCGGAGCGCGTTATCGGNGCGTATTACTCCCTCTACACGGGGACGGTGATCAATTTTTGCGAGGGACCCGATACCGTGGCTGAGAACGTGCGTGAAGTGCAGCCAACAGTTTTCGGCGGTGTGCCTCGGGTATGGGAAAAATTCTATTCAGGAATACAGATCGCACTTGCTGATNGCACTACGTTCCAGAAATGGGTCTATNCCATGGCGCTGAATGCGGGTTATCGTGTGGTGGACCTGGAACTCGCCCACCAACGTGTACCCTGGATTTGCCGAATTCAGTACCAATTGGCCTTACTGCTGGTGCTGAAAAATGTACGCAAGCTGATGGGGCTNGATCGTTGCCGTTGGATGCTGACCGGGGCAGCACCGGTTTCACCGCAGCTCGTTCGCTGGTACCTGGCACTGGGCCTTCAGATGCTGGAGATCTACGGCCAGACCGAAAATGTCGGCATGGCGACCGTGACCTACCCTGGAGAGGTAAAGCTNGGTACCGTGGGCAAGCCAGTGCCCTACGGTGAACTGAAAATCTCNAGCGACGGCGAGATTCTGNTGCGTGGTGACCATGTATTCATGGGTTACTACAACATGCCGGAGAAAACAGCGNAAACTATTGTTGACGGTTGGCTGTACACCGGCGATGTCGGCCATATCGACGAGGAGGGTTATGTCTCGATCANCGATCGCATGAAAGACATTATCATCACGGCCGGTGGTAAAAACGTCACACCATCAGAGATCGAGAACGAGCTCAAGTTTTCGCCCTATGTGTCGGATGCCGTGATCATTGGTGATGGGCGCAAATATCTCACCTGCCTGGTCATGGTCGACCATGACAACGTGGCAAAGTTTGCCCAGGACCNGGACGTGTCGTTTACCAACTTTGCCAGTCTGTGTCATGCTAAAGAAGTCATTGAGTTGATCCAGGGTGAGATCAACCGGGTGAATGAGATATTCGCCCGGGTTGAGCAGATCAAGGATTTTCGACTCATTGACGTGCTACTGACACCCGAAGATGACGAGCTGACGCCGACCATGAAGCTGAAGCGGTCATTTGTCAGCGACAAGTACAGGGATGTTGTGGAGGAGATGTATAACTGAGAAAAACTGCAACTTATGAGTACTCGCCGTTGACTCTAAAGTTGGTCTGGTCGAGACTATTGAAACGCCGGTCGATGGCGATTACAGGAAAGGAGAGTGATATGAAAACGATACAGATAATTGTNAAGATCCTGGGCGCGCTTGCCGTCAGTCTGGGAATAAATATTGCGGCGCACGCAGGTACTCAGGGCGTCAGTGACGCTGAGATCGTGCTTGGTAGTCATCAGCCACTGAGCGGCCCACTCGCCGGCTGGGGTGTACCGACGACAAATGGTATGCGCATGCGGGTTGAGGAAATAAACAGNGCCGGCGGTATCCATGGCCGNAAGATCAAGCTGATTGTNGAAGACACGGCCTATTCACCAACCAAGGCGGCGCAGGCTGGTTCCAAGCTGATTGATAAGGACAAGATATTTGCCATGGTNGCTGCNTTGGGCACACCTACGAACATGGTCACGATCCCCATGCTGCAGAAGCGAGGGTTGCACAACCTGTTNCCAATGTCAGCTGCACGGTCGATGTACGAGCCTATTGACCCGTTAAAGTTTTCTATGTTCGCGTCTTATTATCAAGGGAGTAGGTCGACGATAAAGTACTTCGTTGAGCAAAAGGGCAANAAAAGCATCGGCATCCTTTACCAGGATGACGATTTCGGAAAAGATATTTTAGCTGGGGTTGNTGATCAGCTTGAGGCGANGGGTATGAAACTCACAGCCGAAACCACCTACAAGCGCGGNGCCAAGGATTTTTCCTCACAAATTGCGAAGCTGCAGGCGGCCAACGTCGATCTGGTTTTTCTTGGAACCGTCATCCGCGAGACCATTGGCGCGGTGGTCACTGCGCGGAAAATGGGCTGGAACGTCGATATGGTGGTCAGCGGCGCTGGGTACACACCGCATGTTGCATTNCTTGCCAAGGGCGCAACNCACGGACTTTATGCCAATTTCCAGGTACCNATCNNTTATCCGGACACCGCTTCTCCAGAACTCAAGGCGTGGATGGGGACATATAAAGGGAAATATGATTCTGATGCCAATATCCAGGCTGCTTACGGCTATCGAGCCATGAGTCTATTCGCGCTCGCCGCAGAGAAGGCCGGNCGCGACCTCNACTCTGCCAGCCTGACTGCAGCGATCGAGTCTATTTCCGGGTATACCGATATGTTCGGAGGGCCGGCGCTCGGTTTCTCCAGCACCCGCCATAACGCGACCGATCAGGGTGGGTTAGCCCAGATTGANGGGACGCGNTGGGTGACGCTGATCGATATNCTGGAATAGGTCANNGNNNGTAGATCGTTANGNATNNATCNCNNAAACGATCTGCTGTTCGAACGGGTGTAGCTGGCTCAGCGCAAGTGATGCTTGCGCAGATATGGCTGCGCCCGTTTTTTATCAGCNGTAGANTGGAGGACAATAGTTAAGGCGCGTCTCTCTGAGGCTCGCANTGGAGGATNGNNTGGGNCCATTGNNAGGATTGAAGGTTGTCGAGATGGCGGGAATCGGNCCCGGCCCATTNTGNGCNATGCTNCTCGCCGATATGGGTGCGGACGTTGTTCGGGTAGACCGAAGAATTCCTACGGTGGACGTCGATAAAAAATACCATATCCTTAATCGCGGGCGCCGCTCGATTTCACTTGATCTAAAAGATCCAGACGATCTTGAAACCGTACTCAGGTTGATCGAGAAAGCCGACGCACTGATTGAAGGTTTTCGACCTGGTGTTATGGAACGACTGGGTCTGGGTCCCGAGGTCTGTTTTACACGCAATCCGGCGATTGTCTACGGTCGTATGACAGGCTGGGGTCAGGCAGGACCGCTGTCTCACGCCGCTGGACACGATATCAACTACATCGCGTTAACCGGAGCGCTGCACGCCATAGGAAACGTTGACCAAGGTCCGGTGCTGCCGCTCAATCTTGTCGGTGATTTTGGTGGCGGTGCTATGTATCTTGCTTTCGGGCTGATGTGCGGTCTGCACGAGGTGCAATCCTCCGGACAGGGCCAGGTCGTTGACGTGGCCATGACCGATGGCGCTGCCCATTTGATGGCTATGATGTACAGCCTGAAACACAATCAGATGTGGTCGGAATTCCGCGGTTCCAATCTGCTTGACGGCGGCGCACACTTCTATGGGACATTCGAGTGCGCGGACAGCGAGTGGGTGGCCATCGGTTCAATCGAACCACAGTTTTATGCGTTGCTACTGGAAAAAGCCGGTGTGGACGATGATCGCTTCAAACAGCAGATGGATGCTGCGAACTGGCCANCGCTCAAAAANGCACTGGCACAGATATTCCGTAGCAAAACACGGGATCAGTGGTGCACCCTCATGGAAGGTTCGGATGTNTGTTTTGCGCCAGTCCTGTCCATGACCGAGGCGCCTGGTCACCCCCACAACATGGCGCGGCAGACGTTCGTTGAATACGACGGTGTGGTGCAGCCTGCGCCGGCACCGCGGTTNAGTCGAACCGAACCGGAACTCAGCCGCAGCCCACCCGCCCCGGGTGAGCATACCGCGGAGATCCTTAAGGACTGGGAGATTGACCTGTCCTGAACAGCTCACCGCACACTACCAATAGAATTTACTGACTCTTATAAACTGATGGAGATAGACAATGGGCGATTTTTCCGATAAACGAGTGGTGATCTCCGGTGCCAGCCGCGGCATCGGGCTGGCTATTGCCAAACGACTTGCGGCCGANGGTGCGAGCATTGCTATTCTGGCCAAGACCGCAGAGCCTCACCCCAAGCTGCCGGGTACCGTGTATACCGCCGCAGAGGAGATTGTCCAAGCAGGCGGCAGGGCNCTACCACTGATTACGGACATTCGAAGTGACGATCAGGTACAGGCAGCNGTTGCCGAAACTGTGCAGGCATTTGGCGGCATTGATATTTGTATCAACAACGCCAGTGCAATCTCATTAACGCCGACCGCACAGACTGAAATGCGCANGTTCGATCTGATGTTTGGNGTCAATGTGCGCGGAACATTCATGCTGTCACGCGAATGCCTGCCTCACCTTCTGGAAGCGGATAACCCCCACATACTGAANATGTCTCCGCCACTTGATATGCAGCAGAAGTGGTTCGCNCCCAACGTAGCCTACACCATGTCGAAGTTCGGGATGAGTCAGTGTGTGCTGGGCATGGCCGGGGAACTGGCCGACAAAGGCGTCGCTGTAAATGCCCTGTGGCCGCACTCGGTGATCGCCACGGCGGCGATCAGCAATGTTCTCGCCGGTGAGGCCGCANTGGCCTACTGTCGATCGCCACAGATCATGGCGGATGCCGCTGCGGCGATATTGGCAAAAGATTCGCGTGAATTCAGCGGTAACTTCTGTATTGATGATGTGTTGCTGGCCCAGGAAGGTGTTACCGACTTCAGTGTTTACCGTATGGATCCGGAGAAGCCGCTGTGGAGTGATTTTTTTGTACCGGAAGACACACCGGAAATCGAGCCACTGCTGGCAGTTGGCAATCCTGCGCCGTAGTTTCAAACTAACCCGATCCAATTCTGCAATTGATACATCGAGGTACTTGACCGTGTTCGATCTCCGTCCCGTTCTTGACCAGTTGTCGGGTCCAGGTAATTTCGAAATCTCAGTGCCAGAGTATTTCAACTTTGGTGTTGATGTCATCGATGCCCGCGCTGCTGAAGGCGACAAGACGGCATATATCTGGGTAGACCGGTCGGGTGGCGTGGTCGAGCATCATTCGTTTTCGGATCTCAGCCAGGCATCAAACCGATTTGCCAACGTGCTGCATCAGGTCGGTGCACGCAAGGGTGACTGTGCAGTCGTGATCATGCCCCGCATACCGGCCTGGTACGAGGTGGTCATCGGTTGTATCAAGGCAGGTGTTGTGGCGATGCCGGGCACCAACCTGCTGACCGCAAAGGACATCGAGTACCGGATAAACAAGTCAAACGCCACAGTGGTCGTGGTATCTATGGAACACCTCTCTAAGATTGAGACGATTAAGGACCGCTGTCCGACACTGGCGCACCTGATCCTGGTTGGGGGTGAGCAGGACCACTGGATCAGTTACGACAAAGCGTGCGCTGAAGCAGGTGTCCAGGCCGACCCGGGTGCTGTGGTGCATTCTCGAAGTGATGAAATGATGATGGCTTATTTCACGTCCGGCACTACGGCGCTACCTAAGATGGTGCCGCGCGATCATGGCTATGCGCTGGGCCATGTAGTGACCGGCAAATACTGGATGGACCTGACGGAAAACGACGTTCACTGGACACTGTCCGATACCGGCTGGGCCAAGGCCGCCTGGGGTATGCTGTTCCCACAATGGTTGTTTGGAACTGCAGTGGTGCTTTATGACGGTGATGCGAAATTCGATGCCGATATCCACCTGCGGCTTATCGGGCAACTCGGTGTCACCACGTTTTGTGCACCGCCTACGGTCTACCGGCTGTTCGCGCAAATGGACATATCCGGTTACGACCTCAGTTCGCTGCGCCACTCCCTGAGCGCCGGCGAACCGTTGAACCCGGAAGCGATCAGAATGTGGAAAGATATCACCGGCACCATGGTGCATGATGGGTATGGACAGACTGAAACCATCAATATCGTTGCCAATGTTCCGGGTGTAGAAATTCGACCCGGCTCCATGGGAAAACCGGTTCCGGGCATGGATGTACAGATTGTCGATGATGACGGCAAGATCTGTGATGACGGTGACATAGGACACATCGCCTTGCGGGTCGGTGACGTTCAGCCGTTGGGCCTTTTCGACGGTTACTATGAAGGCGAAAATAATCTCAACCGGGATTCGTTCCAACATGGTTGGTATTACACCGGCGACACCGCGACCCGCGATGCTGACGGCTACATCTGGTTTGTCGGGCGCTCTGATGACATCATCAGTTCTGCCGGCTACAGGATTAGCCCGTTCGAGGTCGAAAGTGTTTTGCTGGAACACCCCGCGGTAATCGAGTCTGCGGTTGTTGCCAAACCTGATGAATTGCGTGGTGAAATCGTGAAGGCGCATATTGTGCTGGCTGAGGGATATGAACCCAACGACGCCCTTAAAGCGCTGATTCAGGACTATGTCAAAGAGACGACAGCGCCATACAAATACCCCAGGGAGATCGTCTTTCGCGAGAGCCTGCCTAAGACCGTCTCGGGAAAAATAAGGCGCGTTGAGCTACGGGAAGAATCTTGACCGGTTTCGTTCGCAAACGCTAACCACAGCTTCAGTAAATAGGAGAAAAGACCGATGGCACGGTATCTGAAAAAGGGCAAAGGCGCCGCCGAGGTCGCTGAGGGTGATGCAAAAGTCAGAGCCACGGTTGAAAGCATTCTGGCAGACATAGAATTGCGCGGTGACGATGCGGTTCGGGAACTGTCGGAAAAATTTGATTCCTGGAGCCCGCCCTCTTTCCGCCTGAGTGCAGAAGAAATTCAGACTGCAATAGACCAAGTACCAGCACAGGACCTTGCGGATATTCAATTTGCCCAGGCCCAGGTCCGCAATTTCGCGCAGAAACAGAAAGCGTGCCTGACCGATCTTGAAATCGAAACCCTGCCGGGTGTTGTACTGGGACACCGCAATATTCCAGTGAACAGCATCGGCTGTTACGTGCCTGGTGGCAAGTATCCGATGGTCGCCTCCGCACACATGAGCATCGTGACGGCCAAGGTGGCTGGCGTAAAACACATTACAGCGACTGCACCGCCACATGAGGGTGGTCCACACCCTGCGATTGTCGCTGCCATGCACTACGGCGGTGCCGATGAGATCCTGGTACTCGGCGGTATACAGGCCGTTGCAGCGATGGCGCTGGGTACCCAGAGCATCTCTGCGGTCGACATGCTGGTCGGCCCGGGTAACATGTTTGTCGCCGAGGCCAAGCGGCAACTCTACGGCCGCGTCGGGATCGATCTGTTTGCCGGGCCAACCGAAACTCTGGTGATTGCGGATGATTCCGTCGATGCAGAGCTGTGTGCGATCGATCTGCTGGGCCAAGCCGAACATGGGCCAACATCTCCGGCCATTCTACTGACCGATTCTGAAACACTTGCCAAAGACACCATGGATGAGGTCGCGCGTCAGCTCGAGATCCTCCCCACCGCTGAAATTGCTGCGGAATCTTGGGCCAGTTACGGTCAGGTTGTCGTGTGCGAAACGGTCGACGAAATGGTCACTGAAGCCAATAACCTGGCGTTTGAACATGTACAAGTTATGACCCGGGATCCGGATTATTTTCTGGAGCACCTGACCAACTATGGTGCTCTCTTTCTGGGCCCGAGAACAAACGTTTCCTATGGCGATAAAGTAATCGGTACCAACCACACATTGCCAACCAAAGGGGCGGCACGCTACACCGGTGGGTTGTGGATCGGGAAATTTATGAAAACCTGTACCTATCAGCGGGTGCTTACGGATAAGGCCTCGACCATGATCGGTGAGTACTGTTCACGACTGTGTGCGATCGAAGGCTTTGCCGGTCATGGTGAGCAGGCCAATGCACGAGTGCGGCGCTACGGTGATCGCGATGTGCCGTGGTATTCAGCG